>CAZFFD010000071.1:0-11986 GCA_964518035.1 uncultured Methanotrichaceae archaeon
ATAGCGGGGAGTAGATTTGAACTACTGATCTACGGGTTATGAGCCCGTCGGGATATCCTGACTACCCTACCCCGCTGCACTTGGGATATACTCAATAGCATTGATACTTGCTTATAAGGCTTGCGTACGAAAAGTCAAAGGCCTGATGCGATGAGCCAACGCTGGTACTCATTTTTCTATCCATCGTCGATCCATCCGCCATTTCAGCCGGATATCCCGCGGGACAATGCTGCCCTGCGCCCAAACCACTGGCAGGTTCGCGATTTGGTTTTTGCCCCGCGGACATGATGGCTCTGTGATACGCTCAGAATGCCTCTCGACCCATATCGAGGGGCGCGTTACCTCTTCGTTGGCCGGATCACCAGAACCGGACACTCCGCCTTGCGGGCTACATCAAATGTAGTGCTTCCGACCCGAATCTGCTGGCTCCAGCTCTTGCCCTGAGAGCCCATAGCAATCAGTGATACCTTTTGCTTCTTGGCGAGAGCCAGAATTTCATCAGCAGGTCGGCCCTTGAGCACATGCATTCTGACCTTTCTCTCAGAATTTGCCATCTCTTCGTCGATCTGGTTGATCCTTTTTCCGGCTTGCGTGAATTCTTCATCGCTTCCTATGACATTCACGAGCAGGATCTCTTTGACGCCCGGCATCTCTTTTGCTGCTGATACCGCCTCTTGACCTGCCTCCGAGAAGTCGGTTGTGAGCATCACTTTGGAGAAAATGTCCTTGCAGGGATTATCCCGACCGCTTGATCTGTTTTCATCCATGAGCTTGTGCCGGATGATGAGCAGATCTGTCTCACCATTTCTGAGCACCTCGGTCGAGACAGACCCCAGGAGAATGCCTTCCACAAGTCCCTTGCCCTGAGCCCCCATGCAGACGAGCGATGCCTCCATCCCGGCTGCAGCCTTGATTATGGCATCGCCCACGCTGCCGCCGTCTATCAGCTCCAGTCCCGGCCCCGGCTTGATCCTCTTCAGATTGACCCCATCCGCGCCGCTCATCGGCTCCACAATCACCATAAGACGCGTCTTGATGGTATGCCCTGTTTCTAACTGATTGGCCAGGTGATCGGCCTGCTCGGCTAACCTGGTCTGGGCTTCATCGATCATTGATTCGTAGCTCCAACCCCTCTTCTCCAGGTTCATGGGGTTGCTGGCATCAAGGACATTTAGAAGCACAATCTCTCCAACGCCCGGAATTGAAGCCAGGCACTCCTGCATCTTATGGGCATAGCTGGAGAAATCGGTTGGAACGAGTACTCTCTTGAACATGATCTTTCCTCGCCAGATATCTTCTACTCCCAAATATATCAAATTGTTGATGCTTTTTGCCTCTAGCGCCCTCAGATTTCTATCTATTCCTGTAGAGATCCTCGGCCACCCTGAATAGGCGGTCGCCCTTCACCTCTCCGCCGTAGTCCGGTAGAATGATGATCTCCTTTTTTTGGTAGCGGTTCATTAGATCATCGATATAGGAGCTTTGAGATGCCTTCTTCTCCCTGCAGAAGCGGCAATCGCAGTCGGCGATGACATGGTTGATGACTATTGCGGAGACTGTAACTCCATGCGACTCTACGGTCTCAATCAGCCGCCGGCTCTCCTCGACTGCAGCTTTCTCTGGGATGGTGACTACGGTTATACTGGCCTTTTCAGGATCGATCAGAACGTTTCTCATGGTCTCGGCTTTCTGGCGCATGGTCCTCACCTCGGAGAGAATGCGATTGCCAAAGCCGGGCTCCAGAAGGTCGAGAACGCCCATCCATCGGTTTCTCATGCCCAGCACCCTGGTGATGAACCCAGTGGTAATGGAGGGCAGCTGCAAGAGGGGCAGGACCATTGCAGTTGGTGCCGAGTCTATGACCACATAATCGTATTTACTATCTACATAGATCTCGTGCAATTTGTCCATGAAGATCAGTTCAGAGACTCCGGGCATGCTCCCGAAGTCCTTCGGCTTCACCTCTACCTCGAAGAGGCCGAAGAGCGCAGTGAGAATGTTCTTGTACCTGCCAAAGAAGTTCTGTGCCTCTTCAGTCAGATCCGGCTCATAGGCATAGAGGTGATCGCGGATCTTTTCGGGCTGGCTTCCGAGGTCAATGTCGAAGATATCCGAGAGTGAATGGGCCGGGTCCATGGAGAAGACTAATGTCTCTTTGCCCTGGTTTGATGTCCATATGCCGGAAGCGGCAGAGCAGACGCTCTTTCCCACGCCTCCTTTGCCAGCCACATAAATCAGTTTCATGCGCATCAGGTTTTCCTGATGAGGTTAAAATTGTATCCCACTAACAAAAGGTTTTTCTACTTCAAGTACATTTTAATAGACTTAATATAAAAAGGGGGCGAAAGGATTGAGAGAGCAAATTGTTCTGATCAGCTTGCTTATTCTATGGGCATCTGCAGCAGATGGAGACGTTGGCGGGCGTGAGACCAGCCTGGATGTTTTGGGAGGTCAGGCGAACAACACCACCATCATTGCGCCTGATGGGAGTGTAATTGGGGTAGACATCGTGGGCAGCACAACGAATAACCTCCAGATTACCTATCCAACGGAGCCGGAGGAATTTGAAGTTGGAGATGACAACAGACAATGCGGTCCCTGTGGCGAGGAAAAGACCTATGAGACTCCCTGGGACGACTTTAAGAGGCCGCTGTGCTATCCATGGAGTTCATATATTCCAACCAGGTACAACCGCCAGTTCATCAGAGAGGACAACGGATATTTGAGCACCGTACCTGGAACAGTGACCCTGGGCAAGGGGAAGACATACTCCTAGTTCCGGGAGTCTTTTAATTATTTTTTCTTAAGAAATCTTTAAAAATAATAATTCATCGCTCCGAAAGATTTTTCTACTTTTAGTATATATAAAAACTAAGTTAAAATGTTTGGCTCAAGTTTCGGAGATGTTTGATTTGAATATGCTTGGATTGATGATTGAATCCGCTGGAGGGAAACGATGTTGAGGCTATCCTTTATGCTGACTATTGCTCTGATGCTGTCGGCCTGCAGTGCCTATGCATTTGGTGAGCCTGGGTCTGTAGTTGTGGATATTGTGGGGAGCACGACAGATAATACTCTGATCACAGCAGCTGGCCCGGAAAAGGTGGAGCTGGAGATCATTGGAAGCCAGGCGAATAATACTCTCATCTCGCCGCCTGTGATGAATACAGTGGTCTGCCCTCAGAATATCTGCCCGGAAGTGAATTGCTACACCGAACAGAATTGTGAAGAACAGGTGGAGACCCAACCCTGGGATAATATGCATCTGGGTGTCGATGCCTGGTATGGCACATACTGGTACACAGATATCAATCTGCCGCAGTGGCCGCAGTTTTGAGTATCCGACGAATGCATCTTCAACGTCAGAGGGGATTAAACGGCTCTGGGAGAGGGGAAACGCAAGGGTAGCAGAAAAGCCCCGGAGCCGTTTGCCATTTTTGGTTCTTACATAATATTAATAATAACAATGTAATCGTAGTACTATTTAACTCTTTCGATATTCTAATTTGGTAATTTAAAACACTTAAATAACCTGGAGAGCTTTAAAAAAAAATCATGCTCAAATCCGGCAAGACCTTCTCTCCTGGCAAGAGCGAGATATTCTGGTGTGAAAGCTGCTGCCTTCCTCTCATTTCGGACAAATGCTCCACATGCGGCAATGCTGGCCGCAAGGTGGATCTCGCCCCGCCTGGCGACGTCCGCTTCTGCTCAGACAGGGCAAGAGAGCTTATCTCTCTCTTCTTTGCCGAGAAATACGGCTGCGCGGATCTCCTGGAAGGCAAAATCGTCTTGCTCAATAAGATCGCCGGACTCGACCGTCGCGATCAGGTGATTTTGGATGGCCGCCACATAGCGACACTATGGTTTGATGTTGTGGCAGAAAGCCACAAGCTGGACCTGGAGCCATCTGGCGCTGCTCTTCTTGCTGGCCGAGCAAAATCGGGGCTTGTCGTCTGCGACGATGCCATCTTGAAAAGCCACATCAAGGGAAAGTGGCTGGCGAAGGACAGAATCATCAGCAGGCCCGCCTCCCTCGAAGAAGGCGATAACGTCGTCCTCAAGATCGGCAAATTCGCGGGAGTTGGCGTTGTCCGCAAGAGAGCTGACGGATCGCAGTCCATTCGCATCAAGGATGTGACCCGGGAAGATTTTCCTGATGTGGTCAGGCATCCGTCTATTCAGGATGTTGTATCAGCCAACGCCAGGCAGCTCAAGGCTCTTGAGAAGACTGCCTTGGCCGAGATCAAGAGCTATCTTGCAAAGAACCGGCTGCCCGTTAACGTCTCCTTCAGCGGAGGAAAGGATAGTCTGGCCTGCCTACTTCTGGCTGAAAAAGCTATCAGTCGTCCGGAGGTTCTCTTCATCAATACCGGCCTGGAGTTTCCTGAGACTGTGGATTACGTGCGAGGTCTTGCGCGTGCCCGCAAGCTCCGCTTGCAGGAGATCTCTGCAGAAGGCGGCTTTTTCGAGCAGGTGAAGGTCTTCGGTCCGCCGGCTAAGGATTTTCGTTGGTGCTGCAAGACAAACAAGCTTGGGCCGATGACTACATTTCTCAAAGAGCATTATCCGAGGGGATGCGTGACCATTGATGGGCGGCGCATCTACGAGTCGTTCAACCGCGCTCTCATCAGGTTTGTAGAGAGAAATCCCTATGTTCCAAGCCAAACCACTCTTGCGCCAATCCGAGACTGGCGGGCGCTGGAAGTGATGCTCTACATCTTCTGGAATAATGAAAAGCCCAATCCCCTTTACGAGCAGGACTTCGAGCGCATTGGCTGCTGGCTGTGTCCGGCTGCGCTTCAGTCCGAGTTTGCCGGGATAAAAGCCACCCACCCGCAGCTTTACGAGCGCTGGACGGCCTTTCTCAGAGCCTGGGCGGAGGAGAGCCGGCTTGACAGGAGATACGTCGATTGGGGTTTCTGGCGCTGGAAGAGGCATCCTCCAAAGATCATAGAGCTGGCTTCTGAGCACGGGATCAACCTTGCAACGCCTGCTGCCGGAAAGGATGATGTGGCCCTTCAGGCTGTGCGTGGCAGGTCGCCCTGCGGCCTGCAGTACTCCATAGAAGCGACGCTATCCGCTCCACAGAATCATCCCTTTTCTTCGGTTGCAGGAGCCCTAAATCTCCTGGGCGAGGTGAAATATGCAGAGGATCTGGGAGCTGCGGTGGTTACGACAGAAAAGGGACGGGTGACCGTCTTTGCCAATGGGCATATCATGATCATAGCAGGAAAAGAGGAGGCGGAGGCTCTGCTGCGTGAGGTCTCTTCTGCTATCCTGCGGGTGCAGATGTGCACGAGATGCAAGATCTGCGAAAAGAACTGCCCGCGAGGTGCAATATCGATTTCGGATACCATCGCTGTTGATAAAACAAAGTGCAATCGCTGTGGTAAATGCTCAAAAGGCTGCATCGCCGCCGATCGGGCAGCCAGGATCATCGCCAAGGTGGCCTGAATGCCGCTGCACTCTGCATCGGCCCTCAGCGGCAGCACTTCCCGGCCAGGAAAGACTGGCACGGTTTCGCGAATAATTGGGGAGAATTGGTCCACGCATGGACCTGCTGCACCGTTCTGGGGCTGAGCACCCATTACATTTAAATAGACGGCTAATGTGAGGTTATCACACTGAGGAATCAGAATGGTAACCGGAACAGTAAAATTCTTTAACAGAACCAAGAGATTTGGATTCATTGCAGGCGACGACGGAAAGGATTATTTTGTTCACGCAACTGGCCTCTTGCCCGATGTCACAATCACCGAGGGCGATAAGGTCAGCTTCGATGTAGTTGAGGGCGAGAAAGGCCCCAAGGCTGACAAGGTATCTAAACAGTAAATTCCATTAATTCATCACACACAATTCATCATCTGTATTTGAGATTAGCAGGCCGGGATATTCGCCGGCCTGATTTGACATTTTTTTCAGGCTTCTTTATGTCTTCGTCTTACGTTGATATCGATTCTCAATCCCAAATCAAGAACGTGGCCCTGCAATTGTCCCTGGGCGAAAGAGACGTCTCTGCAGTTGTGCAACTTCTCGACAGCGGCGCTACTGTGCCATTCATCGCCAGATACCGAAAAGAGGCCACAGGAAATCAGGATGAGGTGGCGATTGCCAGGATTCGCGATCTCATCATACGCCTCCGGCAGATAGATGAGAGAAGACAGGCCATAATTTCGTCGCTCGAAAAGAGGGGGCTTCTCACAGAGGATCTTTTAAAGAAGCTACTTGCTGCCGAAAGCCTTGCCCGGCTTGAAGATATCTATCTTCCGTTTCGGCCCAAGAGAAAGACCAGGGCCAGCGCTGCAAGAGAGCGCGGTCTCGAGCCTCTGGCCAGGATGATATTCGATCAACCTAAAGCCGGCCTGGACCCGGAAGAGGAGGCAAGAGCCTTTGTGGACCCCGCAAAGGGCCTCGATTCTCCCTTGGAGGCACTGGCAGGGGCGAGGGACATCATGGCCGAGTGGATGAGCGAGGACGCAGAGGTCCGGGCAAAGATGAGGATCATCTATCAGACTCATGGTGTCCTCAGATCCCTGCCGGCCAAAGGGTCACATGCAGACGAATCCGGGAAATATCGGGATTATCTGGACATGTCTCTGCCCATCTCTCAGGTGAGCCCGCACAGGCTTTTGGCAATGCTTCGCGGCGCTAGGGATGGAGCTCTCAGCCTGCACCTGTCTCTTCTCGATGAAGACGGCCTGGCGGCGCTGGAGGAGCAATTCATCAAAGGGGACGGTCCGGCATCCGAGCAGGTTATGCTGGCGGCAGAGGACGGCTACCGTCGCCTCCTGGCGCCATCAATGGAGAATGAGGTGATCGCTGCCGCGCGAGCCCTGGCGGAGGAGAAAGCCATTGAGGTCTTTGCCGAGAACCTGCGTTCAGTTCTCCTTGAGCCTCCTTTAGGGGGCAAGCGAGTCCTGGCCGTAGACCCTGGCTTTCGCACCGGCTGCAAGCTTGCGGTGCTGGATAACCTTGGCAGGCTAGAGGAGAGTGGCCTCATCTATCCTCACGACACGCCGAGGAGAAGGAAAGAGGCTTCTTCTCTGGTCGAGGAGATCTGCAAGAGATGTGCAATCGAGGTGATAGCTGTGGGCAACGGGACCGCTGGGAGAGAGACCGAGGCCTTCTTGAAAAGCCTGCAGCTGTCAGTGCCTGTTGTCATGGTCAACGAGTCGGGTGCCTCGGTCTACTCCACATCTGTTGTCGCGAGACAGGAGTTCCCAGAGCAAGACGCCACAGTGCGCGGCGCGGTCTCAATTGGGCGGAGGCTCATGGACCCTCTGGCAGAGCTTGTCAAGATCGAGCCTAAGGCCATCGGCATAGGACAGTATCAGCATGATGTGGACCAGTCGGCATTGAAGCGGGCTCTGGACGATGTCGTCGTCTCCTGCGTGAATCTGGTCGGAGTCGATCTCAATGCCGCCAGCCGGGAGCTATTAGCCTATGTCTCTGGTTTAGGTCCAAAGCTGGCTGAGGCAGTGGTCCGCTACAGAAATGAGCACGGAAGGTTCTCCTCCCGTCAGGATCTTCTCAAAGTGCCTCGCCTTGGGCCCAAGGCCTTCGAGCAAGCAGCGGGATTTCTGCGGATTTGCAATGGCGATCACCCACTGGACGGCACAGCCGTTCACCCGGAGAGCTACCCAATTGTAGAGCGAATGGCACAGGATCTGGGAGTGAGCGTCTCTGAGCTGATGAGAAATGAGGGGCTCGTAGGAAGATTGGACCCGAAGAGGTATTTTAGCGATAAGGTCGGAGAGGTCACTGTCAAAGACATCATGGCGGAGCTGTCAAGGCCAGGCAGAGACCCGCGCCGGGAGTTCGAGGCATTCAGCTTCGCATCAGGAATCGAGAAAGTGGAGGACCTTTTGCCCGGCATGAAGCTTCCAGGCATTGTGACCAATGTCACAGCTTTCGGGGCATTCGTGGACATAGGTGTTCATCAGGATGGCCTCGTGCACATCAGCCAGTTGCGGGACGGTTTTGTGAAAAATCCTACAGACGTGGTCAAGGCCAGACAGAGGGTGACCGTAAGGGTGCTGGAAGTAGATCTGCAGAGGAAGAGGATATCGTTATCGATGAAAAAGTCGGATTGATCGAAATCCTTAAATATCGGCGAACGCTTATAACGGAGTCGGCAAAAGTCGAAAGCGCATCTATTCTTCCTCCTACATTTGGACTTTTGCCTCCCTCCTATTCTTCAGACCTGATGAGATCCTTCATCCCTCGAAGGTGGGTGGTCTACCTAATTTGTGTTGTTAACTTCGGCATAACTACAGTCATTATAAGTTCACTCATAGACCAGATATGATCAGTTAGACCTGCAGCCATTGCAGGAGTCCTTGACATCCAACGTCTCTTATCATTATCAATCTCAATTCGTAATGATTTATGTGGCCTTATCAAGTTATAAACTAAGTCCTCCAGGACGCATGACGCTTCGAGCATCTTCTCCTCTTTCGAGAATGATAGAGTCTTTCGGACCATTCTGCCATTCATTTGTCGCGAAGTTAGATTTGTCCTTTCGACGTAGGCCGTATTAAGACCCATCAGTCCAGGTACTTCCTTTGGATCTCCATAGACCACCTTGTAGGTGATGCCGATCAGTCTGCTTCCAGATCGATGCTTCGTTACTTGAAGGCATTTCCATCCAGGTTGCGGTAATTTGCGAGTTGGAGGTCTGCCTCGTCCAGAGTATTCCGGCGATTTCCCCCAAGTCTCAAGCATCGCCTCTGGATAGCTGTCGTTGCCATCGCTGGATATCGCTGGCGGTTCAATAGGATTGAATCGATCTTTGATTTGCTGCATCATAGCCATAGCGACTTCTTCCTCGTTCTTTCCTATTGCTCTTCCAACCCTGAGCCTCGTATCAACGTCTATTGCGGTCCCTCTCCAAAACGTACCTCTGTCGGCTTCTTCAGGATGGTTGCTTTTTCCCCCTTGTGACCTACGTAGGTCCACATAGCATCGAGCTGGACACGAGATAGATGATGATTGGCCACAAGCAATTTCTCAATTTCTTCAATATGATCTGCAGCTTTGAGGAGCCAATCCACAACAGTCTCCTCTTTTATGCCTTTTATTCTGTGGATTGCCGCGAGGCTATTCCTCTCGGCGAGCATGGCAAAACATTCCAGAACTTCCTTTAGATCATGATGCAAGCCATAAAGAACAGTCCCTTTATTCTCAACGAAAACACTGCCACATATCTTGCATTTTAGGCGCTGTGTGCCTTTTCCAGTTCGACCATACCGGACTATATTTCCAAGGTTCACTTTGCCATAGCCAGAACAGCTTTCATTCCAACAAAACGAGCCTGCTAATGCTAATCTATCTGACTTCATTGCCTTTCTCAATCTACTTTAGGATATGAAGGGATATAAACATATTTAAGGTAGACCACCCGAAGGTGATTCTGGACAATAAAATTTCTGTGGGCAGTGTCTTTCCTGCCCACTAAAAATTGCCTATCGATGCTTTTGTACTTTACAGCTCACAGCTCCACCATCTTGGCGCTGATCACGCCCGGCACCTCGGTCAACCTCTTCATGATCTCCTCAGATGCCATGTGATCTACGCTCAGCACCATGAGCTGGGGCTTGCCTTCGGCTATGCGGCCTACATGCATTCCGCCGATGTTGATATCGCCCTCGCCCAAAACCACGCAGCAGGGGCCGATGATATTGGGCCGGTCCTCGATGATTGCCAGCACGAGGTCTCCCTCGGATGGGATGTAGGTGTGATACTCGTTGAGCTGAACGATGCGCTTCTCCTTGTTGCTGGAGACAGTGCCCTGCAAAACGGTGGTCTTGCTCTCTTTGGTCAGCTTAAGGGTGATGGCATTGCTGTATCCGTTAGCGGACTCCGTCTTGCTCTCCAGGAGCTTGGCCCCCATCTCTTTGAGGGTCCTCTGGGCGTTGACGAAGTTCACGCTGCCGTCTCCCATGAGGCAGCCCAAAAGGCCGATGATGGCTGATATCGTCACGGGTCTCGTGTCTTTCTCCGCGAGCGATCCGCCAAATGTCAGCTCCAGGGTGTCAAATCCAGTGCCCGTGAGCTGTCCGGCGAGCGAGCCCATCTTCTCTGCGAGCGTCATGAATGGCTCCATGACTGCTAAAGTCTCAGGCGAGATGGCCGGCATGTTGATGGCATTTGTGGGCAGGCCGCCTCTGGCTATGGTCAGGATTTGGTCTGCCACTGCCAAGGCTACATTGACCTGGGCTTCTGCGGTCGAGGCTCCCAGGTGGGGTGTGACGATGATCTTCTCTTGCTCAAGGATGGGGTTTCCGGTTGGCGGCTCCTTGGTAAATACATCTACCGCAGCTCCAGCCACCTTTCCCTCGGCAACGGCTTTTGCGAGGGCTGCCTCGTTGATGATCCCGCCGCGGGCGCAGTTGACGATTCTCACGCCGGGCTTCATGATATTGAACTCATCATCGTCGATCAGGTTTCTGGTCTCGTTGGTGAGCGGTGTGTGCACAGTGATGAAGTCGCCTCCGCGAATCACGGTTTCCAGGTCGGCGAGGGTGATTCCCATCTGCTGGGCTCTCTCCTCTGTGACGAATGGATCGTAGGCCAGGATCTGCATGCCAAAAGACTTCATGCGTGCGGCCACTTCTGCGCCCACGCGGCCAAGCCCCACGACTCCTAGAGTCTTGTTGAAGAATTCGACACCTGTGTACTTCTTGCGGTTCCATTCACCTTTATGCAGAGCAGCATTGGCCTGAGGGATGTTTCTGGCAAGGGCGAGCATCATGGCAATGGTGTGCTCGGCAGCTGAAATGGTGTTTCCGCCGGGGGTATTGAGCACAATGATTCCCTTTTTGGTGGCGGCCTCTACATCCACGTTGTCTATGCCCACTCCGGCTCTGCCGATGACCTTGAGTCGGTCTGCCGCCTTGATGACATCGGCGGTGACCTTGGTTCCGCTTCTGATGACCAGGGCATCGTAATTCTTGATCGTCTCAATAAGCTCCTCGGGGGACAGGTTGGTGATGACATCAACGTCTGCTCCCGACTGAAGCCTCTTTACGCCTTCTTCGGCTAATGAATCGCTGACAAGGACCTTCATGAGCATTCCTTCCGGACGGTTAAAGATGTACAAGGATTTGATTCTTTCGAGAGAATTAAGTTGATGCGGGAAGGACGAGTTCATTTTATAGTCGTTCTTCAGGCTCGCTGTCCTAGCTGCAGGGCAGCCAGTTCAGCTTGACAGAGTCAAGTGTGCTGTTGGACCAGAGCTGGATGAACTTTTCGATGTCGAATACTCCTGTCAGGTCCTCGGTGAAGTAACCGTATTTTTCGTGGCGGCCATTGAAGTCCGGCATCAGTTCCTTGGACTGCCAGGCGACGTGAGCCTTTCCTATGACATTGGAGTTGATATTGACCTCCAGAGAGGCGTTGCCCCTTGTGTAGTCACTTTCATTGTTGTTTGAGGTGTTGTAGGAGCGGCTGATGATCTCGGTCTCCTTTTCAAGGTGCTCGAAATCCTTGTAGGACTCGGTGACGCTCGCGCCAGCGTCGTAGTTCTTGACACAAATGGTGTCTTCCGTTCTCACGTTGCTCATGGCCTGGTAGAATGAAGCCGGCATATCTGCGGCAGCGAGGCTGGATATGATAAAAATTAGAAACAGAATTAGCGTCTTTCTCATAGCCCGCATCGGAATGGTTCATGGGATGACTTGTATTTAAGGTGTTGGTAAAAAGAAGGAAAAGAGAGCAATAGCTCAATTGTGCTTTCGCATTCCTGAAATGCGGTCCGCACTTGTGCATTTGAGATACAAACAGGTGTGCGAAAATTTGATGTATGAAATCATGCTGGATGACATCATCAGCATGGCATCGTTAGGCATTTTCGGCCACTATTGACCAAGTGCTTCTAATAATCTACTGGACGCGGCCCGAAGTTTTATTTCATCCCCTTCTCTACAATCGGGTCGTGACCCTCTAATAGGTTTGAGTTTTATAATATGGAAAAGTCAAGAGTTCC
>CAZFFD010000072.1:0-11736 GCA_964518035.1 uncultured Methanotrichaceae archaeon
ACATGCCTGCGCAATCATGTGGGCGCGCTCTTTGTGAAGAACAAGCGCATTTTAAGCACCGGCTACAACGGCGCTCCTGCGGGCCTTGACCACTGCGACGTTGTGGGCTGCGCCCGCGAGAACATTGCCTCCGGCACCCACCACGAGCTGTGCCGGGCAGTTCATGCAGAGCAAAACGCCATCATCCAGGCAGCGCTGCACGGCATCAGCATCGAGGGAGCGACGCTCTACTGCACACACCAGCCCTGCATCCTCTGCGCCAAGATGATGATCAATGCCCGTGTGATAAAGGTGGTCTACCAGCAGAGTTACCCGGACGGGACAGCCTTGGACTTCTTAGAGCAGGCGGGAATTGATGTAGAAAGGGTAAATGATAAGATCATGTAAGAGATCGGTATCAATAGAACGAAAATGCCTTTTTGAATAGATAGCTGTTGCTGTACTGTTTATGCACAATATAAGCCCAATTTGTACGCAATCGTCTATATGATTCTTTAAAGGTTACGTGGTAGTATGGCCCGGAAGGAAGTCTGCACAATATGTCTCGCCCTGATTATGATCATTCTCGCGGCTCCTGCAGTCAGTGCCTCGAAAGACACCCTCACTGACTTGAAGTCCGCAATCTCATCATTCGATGACCCCCACATGGATGCAGATGACCTGGCCTTCTACCTGGCAACCCATGATTTCGATGCCAAGCCAAGAGGCAGCTACGTAGAGGTAGGCATCGGCGAGAAGATCTGCAAGCTCACCCCCAACGGTTCAGCACCGGGACTTTGCACTATTGCATTCTGAAGACGCATTTGGCTCGCAGTCAAATCTATAAACTATAAACTCCCAGCAACATCACATGGACATAATGAGCATTGCCTTCTACGCCATCCTCTTCTTGCTAGCCTTCATGATCGCCCGTATCATTATGAAGATCATGCGCGGCTACTGAGCACATATACAGAATGAAGATTAAGCGACAGACTTAATATTTAAGCAAGTCAAGCAGACGGCCATGTTTCCCCAGGTCATAGCCACTGTCGGTGGCTCAGGAACCCGCCTTTATCCGCTAACATTAGATCAGCCCAAGCCGCTGGTGGAACTATGCGATACAGCCATCATCTCCAACCTGTTTCGGGTTCTGGCCAGTCAGGGCTGCAGAAGGTTTATCCTTGGAAGCAAAGGAGCCAGCAATACCCTTAACCTGAGCAATTACTTCAAGGCAGGAGAGGGCTTTTTTAAGCGTCTGGGGATTGCCGATCACCAGGACTTCAGCTATCAGCCCCTCTACGATGACAAGGGCAGCGCCGATTCTTTGCGCTATTGCATGAACTATTATGGCATCGATGACGACCTCCTGGTAGTCTCAGGCGACAACCTCATCGATATCGATCTTAAGAGCTTCGTCGATTTCCACAGACAGCACCACCCCCTGCTCACAGTAGCCCTAAAAGAACTGGGACCAGGGGAGAACATATCCCAGTACGGAGTAGCCCGGCTGGACGAGGACATGAGAATCAGGGGATTTGTGGAAAAACCGAAACCTGGCAGCGAGCCCAGCCGAATGATCAATACCGCATTCTATCTGTTCTCTCCAAAGATTCGCGATGTTCTGGCTGAGATGGGCGACCGCGCCCGCGACATAGGCGGAGACCTGATTCCGTATCTGACGGAAAACGGCTACCCGGTCTACGGATATCCGATCAAAGGATACTGGATAGATATAGGAACCCCAGAGCGGTTGCACCAGGCAACCATGGACTGCCTCTCCGGTGCCGTCCGACACTTCGACCGCAAGTACCACTATAAGCCCAATCAGTGGATCCATCCCAGTACCCTTGCAAAGGTCGAGCCGCTGCTGGCATCAGGCGATATCCAGCTCATAGGCAACGTCTCAATAGGCAGAAACTGTAGCATCGAGAGGGGAGTGACCATCGAGAACTCGCACATTGGACACACGAGCCTCATCGAACGCAATGTGGATATCAAAGATAGCATGATCATGAGCTTTGCCTGTATTCAGCATATGGTGAGCATCAATAAGAGCATTGTAGGCAGACACACAATCATCGAGGAGCATAGCGTTTTGGGTGCCAACGGCATGGACACGGAACTAATAGCCGTCATAGGCGAGAATGTCATCCTCCCCCCAGAATCGGTTGTATCACCAGGAGTAAGAGTAGCCACGCTCAAACATAGCCATAGCATCCTTGCCACTGGCAGATTCGTTGAGCTTGGAACCGACGAACGGAATATTTACTTTATGGAAAAAGGTTCGACAAAGCGCTAGTTGCTGAAAACATCAGCTAATAGTAGCGCTCCCAGACACCATCGATCTTTCTTATTTTATATTTCGAACCATTGTCCAGCAGATATCTGTGCAGATCCTGAGCATCCAGGAAAAAGCGCTTATCTCTCAGGTTATTATAGATATCCTCTGTGGTGAAGCCCTTCAGCTCACCCTTTCCGTAAACGATCCTCTCAATTGTGTAATAGATGTCGTCAAACTTCCTCAAGGGATAAGTCCACTCTGCAAACTGCATCTCATGCCCTCCTCTTGTGGCTACAGGTTTTTTAGCAGATAAGAACCTTTCGTTTTCCAGAAATAAAGATTATCAATGACTAGAAAGATGACTATCATCATGAACCAGGATGACCTTGCCGCACTCGACCTGCAAATCCATGCATGCCGCTTGTGCCCTTTATGCCAGAACAGAAATCGTGCTGTGCCAGGCCTAGGTCCTGCACCTGCCAGGATTATGCTGGTAGGTGAAGCACCTGGCAAGGAAGAGGATATGACTGGCAAGCCCTTTGTGGGCCGGGCTGGAAGGCTGTTGGATGGAGCTATTGAGCAGGCAGGGCTCGTGAGGGCTGAGATATTTATAACCAGCGTCATCAAATGCCGACCCCCGGAAAACAGATTGCCGAAGAAGCCAGAGATCGCCTCATGTAGCCATTATTTGCAGGCTCAGATCGATATCGTGAATCCCGAAATCATCTGCCTGATGGGAAACACTGCGACACGAGCTGTCCTTGGCATGCAGGGCATAGCAGCACTTCGTGGCAGGATATTGCAGGACCGCTTTTTGGTCACATATCATCCCGCGGCAGTCTTGAGAAACAGAAATCTCATGGAAGAATTCGTCTCAGATCTCAAAAGGTTGAATACCCTTGAAAATCATTGATTGCCCGTTATTGGAAGCTAAAAGAGCGGACATAATAATCCAAAAGGAGATTTCCACTTGTTCGGTTTGACCTACGATATCTGGAAAGAGATCATCGATGAGATTTCGCTGGCCCACGATCCCCTCTTTGCCGCCATGCATCAGGTTGAGCTAGATCTGCAGATCACCCCCACAATAATTGAGGAGCTGAAGAACAAGAGGGAGATAACGATCGCAGAAGATCCTTGGGAGTTCAAGCTCAATATCGACTCTGTCGAAGATGAGATTGATGGCTTCATAATCATCCTGGCCGCGGTCGAGCAACTGGATACATTAGAGGAGATAAAGGCCGGTGTTGTATCTGACCACGGATTCTCCCTGGAGGACATAGAAGGCTACGAGCTGGAACACGGCCTGGATATGCAGGAAGAAATATTCGAGGAGATCGAGGAGAGCTACGGGATAAGAACGGAGGTCAGGGAGGATGCAGTCGTATTCGAGCTGATGATTTTTGACAGCCAAGATATTGATGACAGCCAGCATAGCGATCAGATCTGGCAGGAGGATATAGATAATTAAATATTAATGCTGCAAAAAACTTTTATATTCAGCACAATCATCGATCCTCATGGATCGAGGGAAGAGGAGCGAGCCCGCAGAGCTTTTTGCAGCTGTAATTCTTGGCCTCCTGCTGAGGTTGTTTGCAGGAAGGAACTCATTTTCCGAAAACGGCATTATTCTTCCGGGTTACGATGAGTATTACCATATGAGAAGGATCCTGTTTTCGGCACAGCATTTTCCAAATACACTATGGTTTGACAGCTACCTGAATTATCCACATGGATTCGAAATAACCTGGCCCCCGCTCTTAGATCAGATCTCAGCGGCGCTGTGTGTGGCTCTCGGCCAGCACAGCAAATCGGGAGTTGAGATAGCGGCATCCTTTGTTCCAATAATCATCGGCATCATTGCAATTGTGGCAATCTATTACATTGTCAGGGAGCTATTCGACCATAAAACGGCGCTTTTAGCAGCGTTTATGACTGCTCTTGCACCGGACTTTCTCCTGTATACTATGTTTGCTGCCCTGGACCACCACTGCCTTGAGGTTCTGCTCTCCCTCATCATTCTCCTCTTCCTGATCCTGGCCATAAAGAGAAGCGATAAAAAATTCCTCTTTGCCTCTGCCGCAGGGGTGGCCATGGCTGCCCTGGCATATACCTGGCAGGGAGCAGATATCTACCTGGCAATATTCACGCTTTATGCAGCAGTCCAGATGACACTGGACACAAAAGAAAGAAAATCTAGCAAAGAGACTGCGACGTTGCTGCTTGTTGCCTATACGATAGCATTTGTCCTGCAGATACCTTTTGCAAATACCGACTGGCTCCGCGCATCTTTCCAGGGAACCGGAGCGATGATTGTCGCTATTGGCGTTATGTTTGCCATAGCCATGATTATCATGAAGAGAGGAATTACCTGGAAGGCATTTCCACTGAGCTTACTGATCTTAGGTGTATTATTCGCCTTGACAACAAAGCTTTCCGGCGGGTTATTCGGTTTAGGTGCAATGATAGAGACCGGAATGGAGTACATCTGGGGCGGAGGGATGATTGGAAAGATCGGCGAGGCTGAGCCGCTCATCTACGATTATGAGACATTCACAGAGGTAGCGTCCTCTGCTCTCGGCTTGAATATTCTGCTCTCTTTAGCCGGCATTGCCGCAGCCATTAATTTCATTCGAAAAAGCACCGGTGCCATAAGACAGGGCCGGATTATGCTATTGGTCTGGGCGATGGTCACAATCGCGCTCACATTTGGGCAGTCAAGGTTCCTTTACATCTCAACGGTCTCAATGGGTTTGCTGATTAGCATTCTGTTTGTCTATCTGCTTGAGGTATTAGGCAAAAAGCATCAGGATGATGCGCCGGATGCAGCCCCAACTGGGTCTGCAAGACATTCCAAGATGCTGCCTGCCGTTTTGCTGTTGCTGCTAGTCCTGCCTACTGCATGGAATACCATCTACTTTTCCCAAAGCGCGCAACCAGCCGCTGCAGGAGATTGGGAGGAGTCTCTCGCCTGGTTGAAAGAGAACAGCAACGCCACCAGTTTCTTTGATTCGCCCAAGGAAAATCCGGAGTACAGCGTTATGAGCTGGTGGGACTACGGCAACTGGGTGCTCTATCTGGCCGAAAGACCTGTTGTCGCCAACAACTTCCAGGTCGGTTGGGAGGATGCAGCCAAATTCTACCTCTCTGAGAGCGAAGAAGAGGCTGCAGCCATACTTGACGCCAGGAAATCCAGGTACATCCTTACTGATTACGGCCTGATCTACGGCAAACTTGCTGCGGTCACTGAATGGGCCAACGAGGATATCGGCAGCTACATGAGAGCAGAGGACGATGGCACTACATACACCATCATACCACAGGAGAGGCTGTTCAATACAACCCTGGCGAGGCTCTATCTCTTTGACGGTGCTGGGACAAGCCACTTCCGGCTGATCCATGAATCAAAGACGTTCCTAGGCGATAATCCGGCTAAAAGCGAGGTCAAGATCTTCGAGTATGTTCCCGGTGCACTGATAAGGGTCCGGGCCAACCCGGATAAGAAGGTCGGAGCCCTTCTGAACATGACCTCCAATCAGGGAAGGCCATTCATTTATGTCAATGAGGCCCAGATCAAGAGCGGTGCCTTCGAGATACGAGTGCCCTACTCCACAGAAAACAGAAACGGATGCCATGCTACCACCCCGTATCTGGTCTTCTCCGGAAACAAAGATGAGCTGAAGACCATAGATCTGAATGTGAGCGAGCAGGACGTAACCCAGGGCAGAACCATTGAGCTCACCATGTGAACTCACCTCTACAGTAGGGGGGGTGGAGAGCCTTATCGGTTCGTCCTCCGCAATCCCTAAAGGCTAATCCTGCAAGCTAAACCGAATTACAGGCCGAGTCGGGCGTATTCCTTTGCCCAGTAAGTGATGATCATGTCTGCCCCAGCACGTCTGATACAGGTCAAGGATTCCAGGAATGCAGCTTTCTCATCAAGCCATCCCTGTCTGGCTGCCGCGGTTATCATCGAATATTCGCCGGAGACCTGATAGGCAGCTGTAGGCATGCCGAACATATCCTTTACAGCCCGCAAGACATCCAGGTAAGGCATGGCAGGCTTGACCATGACCATATCTGCACCCTCTTCTATGTCCAGCTGAACCTCCCAAAGCGCCTCAGCGAAGTTTGCAGGATTCATCTGATATCCCTTCCTATCGCCCCAGGCATACCCGGATTCAGCCGCCTCACGGAATGGCCCATAGAAGGTGGATGCATACTTGGCTGCATAGGAGAGGATGGGTGTGTCGGCATATCCGTCCAAGTCCAGTGACGCTCGTATCGCCCTGACCATGTGGTCCATCATGCCGCTGGGTGCAACAATATCAGCGCCAGCTGCCGCCTGGCTCACAGCCGTCTCGCCGAGCAGTGGCAGAGTCTCATCATTGAGGACCTTCTCACCTCTGATCAGGCCGCAGTGGCCGTGGCTGGTATACTCACAAAGGCATAGATCGGTTATCACTATCAGGCCGGTGGTCTCCTTGATAGCGGCCACTGCCTTCTGAATTATGCCGTGGGGGTCGTAGGCACCGGATCCCACTTCGTCCTTTTGGGCCGGCAGGCCGAAAAGGAGCACTGCTGGCACACCCAGATCCTCCAGGGCACCGGCTTCCGCTGGCAGGCTCTCAAGGCTCTGTCGGAACTGGCCTGGCATGGACTCGATGGCTCTCGGCGCAGTTATTCTCTCATCCACGAATATGGGCTGCACCAGATCATTGCATGATAGGTGGGTCTCGGCCACCATCTCCCGGATTTTAGGGGCTCTCAGACGCCTCATTCGCCTCATTTAATCTCCTCCAGACAGAACAGCTCACAGACTGCGTTAAGGATATCGGTGTTCCCACTTTCGGCTGCCTGCTTGAGGGCCTTGGTGGGCTCGGAAAATATCTTGTTGACAATGGAATGGCTCATGTCTTGCAGCACCTTCTGCTCGACCTCGCCCAGAGTATGCCTGGCTGACAGCTTATTCATGGCCCGCTTGACCTCTTGATCCTTGATTATCTCGGCTTTGAAGTAAAGCCGGGCCAAAAGCTCTTCAGCCTGCTTTCTCTTGTATTTGGCAACAAGAAGCTGCATCTCCTCGGCGATGATGGCCTCAACTCGATTGGCCTCCACAATCCTTTGCATCATGTTCTCGTTGCTGATATTCTTCAGGCTGTCGATGTTGTGCAACTCGACATTCGGGAGCTCAGACGCTGCCTCATCTATGTCTCTAGGATTGGCAATATCGATGATCAGCAGCTTATCCGTACGACCTTCCATTGCCTTCGCGATGTCCTCTTTGAGCAGAATATAATGCGGAGCCGATGTGGCGCTGATGACAACATTGGCAGTCTTGAGCCGATCCTTCATCTCCTCAAAGGGCACGGCATGAGCACCCAGGCATTCTGCCAGACTCTGGGCTGAGCTGTAGGTGCGATTCGTGACTGTCAGCGAGCCCAGATCCTTGGTCAAAAGAGCCCGGGATATCAGCTCCCCGGTCTCTCCAGCCCCAATCACCAGGACGCTTTTTCCCGTCAGTTCTCCAAGGATCTCTTCAGCCAGATCTACAGCTGCTGAGCCCACCGACACGGACCTCTCGTTGATGCTGGTCTCCTTTCTAACCCGTTTTCCGACAGCAATTGCCTTCTTGAAGGCCGTATCCAGCATCCAGCCGGTTGTTCCCTCCCTAGAAGCGATCTGCACAAGCTCCTTAATTTGACCGAGTATCTGGTCCTCGCCGATGACCATGGACTCGAGGCCTGAGGCCAGGCGCAGGAGGTGAAGCAGGGATTCATTGTGATCATGAAAATCGATTATGCGAGAGGAAACGCGCGCTTTCTTGGCCAGGTCGAAGAGAACCTTTTCGCCACGGGTGCTAACGATATAGATTTCGACACGGTTGCAGGTCTTGAGGACAGCACACTCTTCCACCTTATCCTGTGAGGCCACCCATCTGAGAAGTGTAGGCACATCTCCATGCCACGCATGCTCAATCTCGTCGATAGAGGCCTTGCGGTGGGTCACCAGCATCGAGGCTATCTCGCTCATCAATGCCAACATGTGAGCGGGCCCTCATATAGGCCTTTTCATAGGATACATCCAGGAGTCTCCAGACCTCCTCGTCCCTGAGTATCTGCCAGATTATGCGGCCCCGATCCTTTTGCTGAGGCACCAGCTCTTTGTTCTCTTTGCGGATCTGGCTGAGCAACCGGGCCATCTCCGAGAGATTCTCAGTCAGCTCATCCTCCAGCCGCAGGCGCAGGTATTTGGTCAACCCCGGATTTTCAGTAGTGATGGCAATGGCGATCGAGCCCTTCTGCAGGACTGAAGGGACCACCACATCCCCCGCGCCATCCACGCTATTGACGAGAATTCCCTGGCGGCTGGCTTCTGCTTCTATGGCGCGATTCAGGATCGAGTCGTTGGTGGCTGGTATGACGATGAATGCCCCCTTCAGGTGCTGATCAAACCCATTGGACAGATCGCACTTCAAGAGTTCTATCTGTCTTTTCTGATCTTTCGCAAGATCCAACAGGCCTTGAGAGAAGTCGCGAGAGAGAACCCTTACCGGTCCGTGGCGGGAGAACAGCTCTGCCTTGCGTTCGCCGACCGCCCCCCCTCCGAAGACCACAACCAGCCTGGTCCTCAAATCCAAGAAAAGCGGCAATATTGGCCTATGCGATCCCCGGTCATTAACACCATGATTAGCCATATTTTACTCGATCAGATCCTGGCAGAGGTCTTCTTGTATTCAAACTCGCTAAAGAGCACGCGGTACTCAGTTATGCCTGACAGCTGTGAGAGGCGACGGGCTCTATCCAAGCAGTCTTCTTTGCTTGTGGAGTGCACCATAGTGTAAAGATTGTAAGGCCAGTCTGGGGTTGTGGCCCTCTCGTAGCAGTGAGTTACCTCGTCAACGCTTCCCAGCAGCTCGCCGGCCCTTTCTATATCCTCAGAAGGAGCCCTCCAGGCTATCATGGCGTTGGCCACAATTCCCAGAGCCCTGTGGCCGATGGTGGCCGCAAATCTCCGAATTATTCCCTCATCCTGAAGCGCCCTCAGACGATCTACGACCTCCTGCTCGCTCATGCCAACCATTTCCCCTAAAATCTGATAGGGCCGCTCTGTGAATAAAACACCATCCTGGGCGACCTTAAGAAGCTCCAGATCTCTTTGATCCATTACAGCCACTCCCACGGCACCTGAAATGGATAGCGATCGAGAAGGCCGCCGGCGACTTGATACGAGCTGTCAGCAAGACTGCTTGATACCCTATAATCGCTCCAGTAGTTGCCGCCACCATCAGCACCAGCATCCCATCGATTCTGTCCATTGTCTGCAGCGTTCTGGATGCCGTTATCCCTAAAGACATTATGGTAGAGCAGATTGTTGGTGCAGTCCACCAAATTTGCCCCTGCAAATTGATTTTCGTAAATATCGTTATCAGTGACATTGCATCCTTCAGAGCTGCTCATGCGCAGCCCGAAACGGCTGTTTTCGCCAATGGCATTGCCCCGGATGGCAAGACGGTTGGATGATTGGATAAAGATCCCCTGGCCGTTAAAGAGAGCTGTGTTGTTCAGGAGATCGGCATCCGAGAGCTGCTGGAGAGAGATGCCGTCATTATCGTTTGCGCTCGCATTATTGTCCTGCAGGAGGCAAGAATTGCTTCCCATGAGGGATATTCCATAGCCATTGGAAGACGCAATGTTTTTTATGAGAGTGCAGTTGTTGGATTTGCTGAGGACCACGCCCTCCTCAATGTTCTTTTCGGATCTGCAGCCTTGAATTCTGCAAAGCCGACAGCTATGAAGGGCTATGCCCGTCTGGCAGGACAGGACTCTGCTGCCTATGATCCCCATGCCCTGTGATCCGTCCGCTCTGAATCCTTCTGCCAGGCAATTGTTGACAGCATTGTCGGCAAACAGGCAACTGGATGATCCATCTGCAGATAATCCAGTATTACATTCTGTCACCCTGCATTGGGATATGACGGCAGCAATGCAGTCTTCCAGCAAAAATCCCGATTCCGCAAAGGATATGCTGCTGTTCTGTATATTGCAGTTGCTGGAATTAACTAACAAAACTCCCACGCTGCTATTTGCTATGGTCAGGTTGGCGGCGCGAATGTCTCGGCAGGACACCAGCCCCAAAAAGCCGCATTCGTTCGGCACAGAGAGAGCTGCTTTTCCGATCAGATAATAAACAGGTTTGCCGTCAACCAGATTGCTCTCGTCTATGTCCTGGATAAAGCAATCATAATCCGATGAGTCCGACCAACCCTGGCCTGGCTCAATTCGCAGGTTATAGGAGTTGCCGCGAAGAATATTTTTCTGCATGGTGTTTCCCATAGAGCCACGCAGAGTGATTCCATAAGTGTTCTGAGACGGTTGATTGGAGACGAGACGATTCTCCGAACAACCCTGCAAGAGAATGCCATTGCCGTTTTTGGAAAGATGATTTCCGACAATTGAGTTACCGCTAGCTGAATCCAGGAATATTCCAGCTCTCTCGTTCTTCAAACAGACGTTCTCGGAGACGTTGCAGCCATTTGATCCTCGGAGGCTTATGCCGATTTGGCCGCCAGAGATCTCGTTTTCTGTCAGGTTGCAGTTGCTGCTATCAACAACGTCTATGCCGCTCACAAGGCCGCCAGAGAGGTTATTTCGAGATACCTCATCGCGGGCAGATCTGGTGAGGACGACACCCAATCCATTTCCGGCATATGTGTTGTTGATAACCGAGTTACCTGCGGAGTCTTCAATCAGCACGCCCTCTGTGGCAGATATCCGACAGCCTGATACCATCCCGCCCCAGGTCCGATTGATTCTGATGGCCGTGCCGCCCAAGATCTCGCTTCCGAGTACTTTATTTTCTGGGCCGAAGATCTCTATGCCTTGTGGTGAATCGATGCGGCTATCCGCAATCGTATTGTTCTCGCCAGTCACAACAACCGCCGTCGCGATTGCTGACACAGTGCATCGTAAGAGCTGATTATCTGATGAATCAAGTCTGACGGCGGCATCGCTTTCTTCGGACCCTTTAGCGATCTCTATGTCAGAGATCCTGCATCCAGGAGCGGTAACTACCAGGGTCCCATCCACAACTACGCCAGGAGAGCCGGAAATGGTCAGGCTCTTGTCCACAGTGGTCGCCAAATAATTGCCAGGCTTTATTAGAATAGAGTCACCACTGTCGGCCAGAAGGACTGCATCCATGAGAGTATCGGCATCACCTGATCCACCGGGATCGACGATCATGGTCTTGGCCTGGCAGCAAGAGATGAAAAGCATTATAATTAGAGCTGTGCAATGTTTCATCTTCGTAGCAGCGGGCAGACCCCATCCTTTAGGGTGGGGAAAAGCGCGTGCTTATCACCTCTTGAGTTTTGACCAAAACAATTATACATTATGATCACCTGCATATATGACCGTGCTTAGGACGATAACATTCAAGCTTAGGTTGGCTAACCAGGATTGCAAGTCTCT
>CAZFFD010000073.1:0-11602 GCA_964518035.1 uncultured Methanotrichaceae archaeon
GACTTCGACTGGCTGGCCGTTTTAGACAGCACGGGATACAGCAGGGGTGGTCCCGCGCTGGGGCAACAGGACGACGGTGAGCGGGAGTAGAAATGGGATGGATGCCGGAATGGTTCAAGAGAAATCCGCTTGACGAGCCTTGTGCCGGTTGGCTGCTGGCATGGCCACCGTCGGCGTATTCGGAGGTACTTGGTTTTGCCAACTAAAGTAATTTGGCGATAGCCTCTGATATAGTCCAGACTTCGATAATCCCTGTTTGCTGGACCTTCTCAAAATGCCGGTCATTTGATATCAGAGTTCCTCTTGCACTCAGGCAGGTTGCCGCATGGAGGACATCCGCTGCTTGTCCATCTGGAAAGAACGGCATGCACTGGGCGATGGCGTCATCTGAGATTTCTGAGACAACTACCTTTTGAAGAAGCTGATCATAAAGGAATCGACCATTATCTCCGAGGCTTCCTGCATATTTCCCATACTCACCGATGAGAGCATCATTGGCGATGAGATCTTCCTCGCCTTCAATGAGTCTTAAAACCAGTTCAGAGGTCTTTGTCCACCCTCTTTTTAAGGCGGCTATGAAGACGTTAGTGTCCAGCAAAAATCTTATACTTCTCGCGTGCAATCCTATTGCCCTCTTCCTCTACGTCCCGCTCCAGCTTATCGAGATCTACCATCTGTGCCTCTTTTATGACGCCTTCTAATATGGTTCTAAGATCCTTCTTTTTTAGGATTATCGAGTCGTCTGTAGCTTCACCTATGACGAATTCATCTCCAGGATGCATTTTTAGCCTAGCCATCAAATCGGCTGGGAGCATGATCCTGCCCTGTTCATCGAGCTTTACCGTAGACATAGGCGCTAATTCACCTTATATTTTATTGCTCTGCTAATGATATTAATCTATTGGCATTTTGCCGGAATCTCCCACCGGCTCCTGTTTCCGTTGCTTCTGGCGTAAATCGTGGATCTTGAACCCGGGCGGGGAAAAGCCCTGGCCTTTTCTCACAACAGTCACCTGCAACGGGGAAAAGCAGTCCTGCCCTAGGCCAGCTCGGTTCATTCCTACTCACAGAGGCCAGGGGCTTCTTGCCTCAGAGATCTCCTCGCTTCCAACCCGCTCCGGCAGCACGAAGAATCCGACCTACATCCCCCTCAGGCCCCAGAGCTTCAGCGACTTCGACTGGCGGGCCGTTTTAAACAGCACGGGATACAAGCCGGGGTGGTCCCGCGCTGGGGCAGCAGGACGGCGGCAAGCTGGAGTAGACATGGGATGGGCACCGAAAGGGTTCGAGGGTTTCTATGGTTAGCCTCTGTGAGTTCTCTGTGCGCTCTGTGACTCTGTGGTGGCAGTCTGTAACCGGCTGCCGCCAAAGCTCATAGAGAACGCAAACAGCGACCGATCAAGAACTCAAAAGCTACAGTAACCTCCGGTTAGCCATAGGAAATGGTGAAGATCCGACTTTATGGCCTCTGTCTCATTCCCGCAATCTATCTCTTCCGCTTTTTCCTTCCTCCGTTCCTCACTATCAGGTAGATCGATTGGAACGTGTTCCCGATGAAATATCGCGGCGACGTGCGCCTTCCAATAACCAACGTCCTGCCTGCCCGTATGGCCTGCACAACCTCAGCAGCGTCCGAAGCCGGGATCTCCGTTACTCCTAGTCCCACCGTCGCCGCAAAGTGAGAGTCGGACCCGGCGACCATTGGCAGATGGCGCTTCTTTGCTTCCCTCCGGGCTCTTGCGTTGGCTATGCCGAAGAGGTGCTTGGAGTTGTAGACCTCTACGGCATCACAGTCCGGTACCCGCCCGATTGCGTGCCTGAACGGATGATAGGGATGAGGGACAATTGCTATTCCACCCTGCTCGCGTGCCATGTCTGCAGTCTCCTCAGGGCTCTTCCCGCGGGGCGGTAGATCCTCTATTCCCAAGCAGAGCAGGTGCCCTTCAGATGTTGTGACCTCTGCTCCGGGGATGAGAATAAGGTCCAGCTTTTCCTCCCGAATGATCTTTTGGGCCCTAAAAGAGCCCTGCAGAGTGTCATGATCGGTAATGGACAGCCCGGCCAGACCTCGCTTGACCGCAGCCCTCAGGATGGTCCTGACTTCGTCCCGGCCGTCTGAGCAATTGGAATGCACATGTAAATCAAATCTCATTTGATCTCCGGTACAGTCAGGCATCCATTCAAGGCCGAGGCCGCAGCAGTGGCAGGGCTCGCCAGATAGACGAGCCCCCCCTTTCCCATCCTTCCTGGGAAATTCCTGTTGGACGTGGAGACGCAGACCTCGCCCTCTGCCAGGACTCCCATGTGCGCTCCAAGACATGGCCCGCATCCAGGCGTGCCGATCATGACACCCGATCCAACCAGGGTCTGAATGACGTTCAGTTGCAGCGCCTGCATCATGACCTCTCGCGAGGCAGGTATGACCAGAGTCCTGACACGGACCTTCTTGCCCCTCAAGATCCGCGCCGCCACCTCCAGGTCCTCCAGCCGCCCGTTGGTGCATGTGCCTATGAATACCTGATCAACAGGCAGACCCGCTAACTCGGAAACGGGCCGGACGTTGTCCACCCGGAAGGGAACCGCAACCTGCGGCTCCAGATCGCTGATGTCGTACTCATGCTCATAATTATAAGAACCTGGATCGGAATGCACTGGCTGGTAAGCCTGACGCGTTCGCCCAGAAAGCCAAAGGTCCGTCTTCCTGTCCGGTGGAACTATGGCGGCTTTGGCTCCCATCTCAACACCCATGTTGCACAGCGTCATACGCCCTGAGATGCTCAGGGCCTCGACAGCCGGGCCGATGTACTCCACCGTTTTGTACGTCGCCCCATCAGCTCCGAGCTTTCCTATCACCATGAGGGCGATATCCTTGGCAGATACATTGGGCTTACGGGAGCCGGTCAATCGAATGGCTATGGTCTCCGGAACCTTGAACCATAATCTCCCCCGCGAATAGATCTCGGCCATATCCGTAGCCCCTACTCCGGTGCCAAAGGCCCCCAGGGCCCCGTAGGTGCAGGAATGAGAGTCAGCCCCAACCAGCAGGAGACCAGGCAGAGCAAACCCTTTCTCAGGAAAGACCTCGTGGCAGACGCCCTGGCCGCAGTCAAAGAAGTTGGTGATCTTCTGCTCTTTTGCCCAGGCCCTCACCTCCCTCTGCAGCTCTGCAGCAGTCTCATTGTTGGCTGGAACGATATGATCAAAGGGGATTACAATCCTATCAGGATCCCAAACCCTATCGCATCCCATCTCCATGAAAGCCCGGATGGCCAAAACCGATGTGCCGTCATGAGACATAGCGTAATCCACGCCTGCCTCAACGATCTCCCCCGGCTCCACCATCCTGGCGGAACCGGAGGCCCGCGAAAAAATTTTTTGGCTTATCGTCCCAATCGCCATTCTCGCCCGCCTCAGGGCTTAAAAGGCGATCCTATCTCATAAGCTCAACGCTTGCACTCTATATCCTTTGCTGAAGGCATCATGTAAGCAATGTCGTCCGTCGGATGCCTGTAGAGCCTTGAGCCCAACCTCTTCTGATCCAGGATATGGCCTATCAAGCCGATGGACCTTCCCAGAGCAAAGAGACCATTGAGGTAGCCAAGCTTCACCACTTCATCTATCTCTGCCTTGCTGAAGGCTCCGCATGAGCTCATCAGGTCAAGGAAGAGAATTCCGATGCATCCGTCCACATTCAGTATGAGGTTGCCCTTCTTGGCCGTGGTCAGCTCCTCGACCTGCAAAGCATAATTGAGCAGATCGGTTCTCGGGAAATTCGCACGAGCATAGGCTATGAGCAGCTGCACGCGTTTGTCAGGATTCTTTGTGCTCTTGATCTTGTGGCCGATGCCAGGAATGTTGACGCCCCTCTTCTTCATGTCGTTTACGAACTGCTCAGGAGTCATGCCGGTCTCTTTAGCCCTCTTGAACTCACGAGCGGCATCGTCGATGGCTCCACCGAAACGCGGCCCGATTGTCAAGAGACCACTGCATAGCGATGAGATGAGATCCTTTCCGGCGCACGAAGCGACTATTGAGTTGTGGGCTGCGGATACAGCCGGCCCGTGGTCGGCCACGATCTGCAAGACAAGCTCAATGAACTGGGCTGCATAGCCAGGCAGATGCTTCTTGAACCATAAGAGTCCGATGACCCCGCCGATGCCCATCTTCTCTTCCAGTACTGACGACAGCCTCTTTCCGGCGTACAGAACCTCGTCGCCGCTGTCATCAGATATGGTGCAGATAAATGTAGTCGGCTTTCGGATGTCACCTGAAGCCAGCGCTTTGCTGAAATCCGCAGGGATCTTTGGCACGTCAGGCTCCTCAAATGGAACAATGCGGCCAGTGGACACCAGCATCTCGTAGACCTTGCGAACAGTATCGCCATAGCCGTCAAACGAGGTCGGTACAAATGCTCCAGCCTCGCGGAATGCATTGTTCTTGGCCTGAGCGGTCTCCTTCTCTGTATCGGCTTTAGCACCCGCGTGTCCGAACTGAACGCTCGCGGGAAGAACCGGCGAGCATGTGCCCGTCACCCAGGCCACCAGAGGCTTTGTGACCTTCTTTTCCTGAAGAGCCCTGATGATCCGGTACTCGTCCTCACCGCCAAGCTCGCCCAGGCATGCAATCATCTTGATCGCAGGATTGGCCTCGTAGCGCAGGATGTGGTCGAGCATTGTCGATCCGGGATAACGATCGCCGCCAATTGCCACTCCCTCGAAAATGCCATCAGAATTTCGGGAGATGATGTTGAAGGCCTCATTGAGCATGCCTCCTGATTTGGAGACAAATCCGACTGAACCAGGCCGGTAGAGTTTTGATGCTATGATGTTCTCGATGGTCCCTGCGGTGTTTCCTATGCGAAAAGCCCCTGCAGTCATACCTCCGACTGTAGCCGGTCCGAGGACAATCTTGCCCATCTTTTTCGCCGTGGCGCTCATTATGCGCGACTGCCTCTCAGGCACGCCCTCGGCGATGACTGCTACAATGCGAATGCTCTTCTCTTCCAGTGCCTCCATGGTGGTTTCGAAGGCAGATCTGTGAGAAGCAAAGTTGACCATCACATCGGCCTCAGGGTAAGCTCTGGCCGCCAGGGAGATGGTCTTGTACATCGGCAGGATGATCTCCTTCTTTCCCCAGAAAGCCTTGTGAATCCCTGCTCGGTTGGGATTGATGATAGCGGAGATGCTGGGCTCAGGACGATTGCAAATGTAGTCGAAGTCCAGCATGCGCTGAATGGCATTGGTCTGATAGCCGTAAACGAAGGCCTTTGTGCCCATATCAAAGAGAACGTAATCCTTTCTCGCGGTCTTGCTCATAGTTGTGCACCCTCCAGGGCAAGGGGAACAATTCTGGTCATATGCGTCTCAGGCCCGTAAACCTCAATGGGCACGCCAAGCTTTTTGCCCAGGTTCCTCATGAGCTTAAGGCCCTGCTCGTAATTGGGGCCGCCCCTCCTCACATATATTCTGATGCCTGCTTCCTGAAGCCTCTGCTGGTACTCTTCGAGAGCCGTGACCACTCCCTTGAAGGTTTTGGCCACGTCGGTGAAGTTAGCAATGGCTCCACCTATGAGCAGAACCTTCCCGCGAGAGTCTTTGTGGCGGGTCATCAGGTCCAAAATGGTCATGGTATAGTAGTAGGTCTCCTCGGTGTTGGGATCGCCGCTATACTCTCCGTAGTTGGCCATCTCTTTCGCGAACCCCAGATCGCAGATGGTGTCTGCATAGATCACGCTAGCACCGCCTCCGGCAACCATGGTCCAGACCCTTCCCAATGGGTTCAGAATAGTAAGCTTCAATGAGGCACCCGTCTTGGAGTCAAGTTCCTTGATGAACAGCTCCTCTTTGGAGAGGCTCCTGCCGAAGGGCTCCGGGAAGGCAAGGCCTGCCCAGCGTTTCCTCTGCCAGTATTCCTCTGCATCGTCGAGCTTGGCTACCATATCCAGGGGCACGATGGAGCCGTTTCTGAATGTAAAGGGATTGATCTCAAGATAGGCAAAGCCCGTCTCGGCATAAAACCGCCATAGAGCTCGGATGAACCATTCTATAGCGACGCTTTTATCCTTTAGGCTCTCTGGCAGCTTGGATTTAATATCCAGGTTGTCTATCCCGTCGAGCACATTCACATGAAATCGGACTACCTTATCCCAGTTCTCTTCTACATAGACGCCGCCTTGCATCGAGAAGAATATGTTGTCGCCATCGCGGTCTGTGCTTATGGCCACATAAAACTCTTCGTCGTGGGGTATGAAGGGCTCGATCAAGAAATGAGATAGCTTGCCGGTAATGCCTCCCACTGCTACCTCTGCGCCCATGTTTTCATTAAGATACTTCTTCGTCCGGTCCCAGTCTGCGTCCAGAAGAACCAGCCCGTGTTTTCCCCTCTTTCCAAAGAGCTGATCCGGCTTGACAACAAGCCTGGCAGTCTTCAGCCAGGGGTGAGTTGATGCCAGCTCCTCCAGATCCGTCTCAGGTCCCACAAGGGCGACTTCGCCTTTGTAGGAGAATTCATTGAGGTACTCGGGGAGGATTCTGGCCAACAAACGTTTCGCATCGTACTCCCTAATGCCTCTCTGTGCCATGTCCAAAACCACCTTCGCCGCCTTAATGAGTTTCTTATTTACAAACCTTTCTAAAGGAAAAGTGATAAACGATCCTGACAGATGGCCAAACATTCCAGGAGACGGGATAGTTGATGATATGCCCAGTCTGCAAAAGCGACTGCATTAGGTCAGCCGAGGAGGTCTTAGCAGGGATTGATACGAGATATCTCGCCTGCCCTGGCTGTGCTCCGGAGCTACATTTGAGCAAGACTGCTCGATTGGGCAGTCTGCCGGAACGGATTATACCGTGCAAGTCCTGTGGCAGAGCCACCCTTGATGCAGTGATGCTCGATGCACTTAGACTGCTTCAGAGATTTGGTCTGCGCGACGAGGATGAGGGGCTGCGCAGCGTGGGATCGCCTCTGATTGATGTGGGGTATCCTCTGGCTTACTCGCCCCGCCTCGGGCCCAAGAGCCTGATAATAATAGGTGAGCGATACAGCAAAAAGGCGGCAGAGGCCATGATTCAGGAGATTCCTGAGATCAAGGGGGTGATTTTGAGCCGAGGCGTACCTGGAGTTCATGATGCCAAAAAGATGGCGCAGGAGAATGTGCTCCTGGCCGGCTGCGACATGCGTGCCGATGTCGTCTCCAGCCTATTGGGCGAGCTTGTGATATACAAGAATCAATCTCTGATTCATATTGAGTTTTCCAGGCAAGACGCACCCAAGATGAGAATTTTAGAGCAGCTATATTTTCAGGGAAAGCTTCGCGATGTGGTGGATGGGCTATCGGGTCCAGGGACTCTGGGGCTGATGTGCGTTCTGGCCGGGGCGAGACGGGTGGTGCTCAATGATGCCTGGCAGCCTGCTGTGCAAAATGTGCTGCTCAATTTGGAGGTCAATAAAAGGCTTCTTGGAATCGATGAGATTCTTCAACCGGAAGAGGCAAATTGTGCAATTGGAACAGACCCAGTGCTGGTTGCCAGCGCACGCGGCGCCAGCCAGATTGAGGTCTATCACGGCGACCTGGCCAGGCTCTTTTCCAGAGCAAAGCCCGCCGAGATATGTCTCATAGATCACTTTCCTGGTGCTGATACCTCAAAGCTGGAAAAGGCCTGCCGCTCCTGCAATGAGGTCGTTTTAATCTGAATTGGCACTGAAAACAAAAAGCAATAATTGGTGGGACAGCGCGGATTCGAACCGCGGTCCAAGAGTCCCAAACCCTCGAGGATAGACCAGGCTACCCCACTGTCCCACGAGGCAGTAGCCCTTACTGGTCTATTGTCCTTAAAAGCCTTTTGCTAATCACAAGCTTTTTAAATCCTGCTTTTATAGGGTCATCACATGGGAAAGACTGGAAGCATAGAATGGGTTAAGATCAAGGGCAGAAAGGGTCAGGTTCGGCAGGTTACCAAGGCTGAGACCACCCACAAGAAGCCCGGTCCGATGCAGAGATATACAGCAGCAGGTTCGAGGGTCAAGAAGATAAAGAGATCTGCGAAGGCCACTCAAATCAGAACATGATCTCCCAGGACGTAGTATTAGTTCGCTACGGGGAGATCACACTAAAAGATAGCTGGACCAGGCAGAGCTGGGAACGCATTTTAGCCGGCAATATAGCTATTTCTTTGAAGAAGGCTGGCGTTGAGCACAGGATGGAGCGGGGCGAGGGCAGGATCTTCGTCCACACCTCTGATCTCCTGGCAAGCGAGATTATCGCGAGAGTTTTTGGAGTAGTCTCAGCCAGTCCGGCTCAGACTGTAGCCTCTGAGCTGGATGAGATCAGCCGTGCAGCAGTGGAGCTGGCACTCCTGAAGAAGCCCTGCAGCTTTGCCATTCGGCCCAGGCGTTCGGGCGTCTCCTTTTCCAGCGAGCAGATTGGCCGCGTGGTGGGAGATGCAGTCAGAATAGCCACCGGCTCTCTGGTAGACCTGGATCGGCCCGAGATGGAGATCTATGTGGAGGCCAGGCGCGGTCGGTCCTTCATCTTTACCGACATCGTGAAGGGTGTCGGCGGCCTGCCGCTCGGATCTCAGGGAACTATGCTGGTCCTCATCTCTGGCGGCATTGACTCGCCCGTCGCCGCATGGATGATGATGAAGAGGGGCTGTCCTGTAGTGCTACTGCATTTTGACTCCCGGCCTTATGCCGATGCCATTGGGCAGTGCACGAGGTGCGCTGAGGTCCTAGCTGAATGGACATCTGGCAGGAAGATTGATTTTATCACCATTCCCATCAGCAGGGGTATCGAGAAGATTGCAGCTCATTACCCCAAGGCGACATGCGTTCTCTGTCGGCGATTGATGTATCGCATTGCCACTGAGGTCATGGAGATGAAAGAGTGCCTTGGAATTGTCACAGGGTACTCAATGGGCCAGGTTGCCTCTCAAACGGCTGACAACATCCTGGCTGAGCAGGCCGCAGTAGGAGTGCCGGTTTTTCATCCGCTCATCTCTTTGGACAAGACTGAGATCGTGGATCTGGCTCGAAATGTCGGGACCTACGGGATCACCGAAGAGACCAAATCCTGCACTGCTGTGCCCAAGAAGCCCATGACCCGCGCCAGGAGGGAGGATATCCTCAGGGCTGAAGAGGTTTTAGGGCTGAGGGAGATGGCCAAAGCTCTGGTCAAAGAGATGACTGTCACCAGAATCGGACAGAAAGATGCTGAGCTGCAGTCCGGATAGCAAATGATAGTGTCAAGCTGTATCTGATCGGACCTGATTGTCAGCCAAGAATATCAACGGTCATTATTTGATTAACCTTAATGTTGAAGTGTCTTGAAGCTGTTGATCTGAAATCGGCATCTATTTTTAAAATTTGTATTACTGTCAAATCATAGATTCCGAATGTGGCAGGGCGCAAAACATAAATAACTGAAAGAAGAAATAAGAGATATCAAGATGATAGTTCGTAAAATAATCGCGGCGATCGGCTAAAATTTATCTTGAAATATATCACTAATGTTGTGAATACAATGAAATCTGCAAATCTGATCCAGGTTGATCGGCTGTGCTGGAAATACAGCAAAATAGTATTCAAATTTCATTGATAAGCAGAGGAGAGGGATGCAAATGGCAGAAGACAAGAGGAAATCCAAAAGAGACGAAAAGGGCACGATGACAGTTCAGGAGGCAGGCAGAAAAGGAGGCATGAAGACCGCCCAAACGCACGGAAGAGATTTTTATGAAGCCATCGGCCATAAAGGTGGTCAGAAGGTCAAGGAGCTGATTGAAGAAGGAAAGAAGGCCAAAGCGCTTCATGCCGAGAAGCAATGAGGCCTTTATCCCTTCAATCTCGTTGACGCCAAATGATCCGGCGAGGGCAGAAACTGCGGCGGCATTTCTGCCGTTTGCCGGACGGCATCCTTGAGGGATAGTACCATGCATTTTTCGAAGGAATGCCACCTTTTCCGCTAAACCCTTCCATTCATCGCCTCTGCCAGTTAGAACTGGGCTGAGGTCGTTGCTCTGTAAACTGAGACCGCTGTTCCTACTATGCACAGCATTCCAGCCAGGATCATCACCCTGCTTATGGTCATGGATAAGAGAGCCGGCCCGGCCTGTCCCAGAGTTCCGTGATATCCCGCTGACGCAAGCTGCATGGAGACAAGAACTCCAGAAAAGGACACACCGAGAGCCATTCCCAGGTTTCGAATTGTGGCCGTGAAGCTTGAGGCGGTGTTGATCTTGGATTTTGGCAGAGCCCTCATGATCTCGGTGTTGTTTGGGCTCTGGAAGAAGACGGCTCCTATGCCGCTCAAGACGAATGTGGCCAGGAGCAGCCGCGGATCGCAGCCCGTGTTTTGAGCCAGGTATCCGAGCAGCATCATGGAGACGGCCATGATCAGCATTCCGAGGGCGGCCAGGAAGCGGAACTGGTGTTTGTCGTAGATCCAACCGGTCACCGGCGAGCCGACGACCATGATTGCCGGGACGATGAGGTAGATCAGGCCCACTTGAGCTGCAGTGTAGCCCATCACTCCCTCGAAGTAGAATGGTCCGAGCACTGATATCATGAGATTGGAGACGAAGAATATGATCATGCTGATGGACGGCAGGACGAACATGCGGTAGCGGAAGATGGAGAGGTCCAGTATTGGCGTCTTATGCCTCGACTCTGTAATTATGAAGGCGGTCAGAGAGGCCAGAAAGATCAGGGCAAGGGCCGCGACCGCTGGCTGGAAGGTGAAGCTATTGGCGAGCAATCCCAGCAGGGCCATGAGCGAGACTATGAATGCTATCAGGGTTGTGGCTCCGATCCAGTCTGCGTCAAGGCTCTCTGATCGTTTCTCCTCGATTTTCAGGTAGCGGGAGGAGAGCAGAAACTGAGCTACGCCGATTGGCACGTTTATGAGGAATATGTACTCCCAGCCCAGGTATTCCACAATAACGCCGCCAAGCGTCGGTCCCATGATGCTTCCGATGGCAACAGTCGCTCCGATGTAGCCCATAGCCCGGCCCTGCTCGCCTCGCGGGAATGACTGGAAGACGATTGCAGAGCTGATTGAGAACATCATGGCGGCTCCTGCTGCCTGGGCTATCCGGCAGAGGACGAGCTGGTACAGGCTCGTGGACATGCCGCAGGCAAAGGAGCTGATGGTGAAAACGGCAATTCCAAGCATGAAGAGCCGGGATTTTCCGACGCGCTCTGCGACCTTTCCGAAGATCAGGAGAAGGCTCGTGAGGGTGACGAGGTATGCCGTCATGATCATCTGCGACTCGCCGATGTTGACGCTGAAATATTCCGTGATGGTAGGAAGAGCTATGCTGACCACAGAGCCGTCAACCACTGCCATCAGGACGCCGGCAAGGACGAGCAGCAGGACTATGTAGCGATTTTTGCTGCCTGTCTGCAGCTCGACATTAAAATCTTCAGGGTTCATTCCCATTGAGCCTTGCAGCTTGTTTCTGGGGCTTTATCATCTTTGCCCTGGAAAAAGAGGGCTCTTCGCTGAATTGTGTGGGTTTGCGTGGAGATCTCAGACATAAATTTTTCTTTGTGCCTTTGTGTCTCTTCCATGAAAACACACCAATAAACCGGGGGATTCTTAGCCACC
>CAZFFD010000074.1:0-11572 GCA_964518035.1 uncultured Methanotrichaceae archaeon
CAGGTCGTCCAGGATTGGGCGGAGAGCCCAGTCTGGGTCTGGAATGCAGCCGAAGATCTGATCGGCCAGCATGCAATTATTGCGAAGGTCAGAGACGGCAAGCACAATCCCGAAGGAGACAGCTCAAAGAGCGCCAGCTTCGAGGTTGTCGCGCCTGTCGTCATTAACAATGCTCCCGTCATGAGCGAGCTTTCTGCAGACAAAGACAGCCCGCAGGTCGCGGGATCTGCAGTAACCTGGACGGCGGTGGCTGCGGACGCAGAGGGCGATCCGATATTCTATCGCTTCCTGGTCAACGGCACTGCTGTCACCGACTGGCAGACTGAGGGGATGTGGACCTGGAATGCCAGCGAGCCTGGAACCAGCACCATCACAGTTCAGTCCAAGGATGATAAGCATGAGGGCGCAGAGGGAGAAGGCGGCAGCATAAGCCAGGACTTCACCATCCTCGCCCCTGTTTCCGAGATCAAGCTGGAAGAGGGACCCATAGCAGTCGAGAATGAAACCGTGATAGTGGAGAATGAGACAGAACAGGAATCGCCTGAGCAGAACAACCTCGTACAACCTCCGGCAGAGAACATAACCGAACCGGTTGTCATGGAGAATGAAACAACTGAGACGCCAGTAAATGAGACCGAAGAATCTACACCGGCACCTGTTGCCGAGAACCAGACCCCGGTCATAAACTCTCTTTCTGCAGACGTCAAGAGCCCCCAGATCCCAGGCACAACCATAACCTGGACGGCTGATGCAAACGACGCTGACTCCGATCCACTGAGCTACCGTTTCTTGCTGAACGGCCCGTCAACAGGCAGTGCCTGGCAGACTGCATCTGATTGGAGTGCCGGCAATTCCTGGACCCAAAAGACCTCATCGGCGGATGTCGGGGAGAGCCAGGTCAAAGTCCAGATCAGAGACGGCAAGCACGCGACTGAGGATGGCTTTGATTTCGAGGCTGTAGCATTCTTTACCATAAGCGAGCCGACATTGAACATCTCCGGGGCGGCTTATGATGACAAGAACGGAAACGGCATCATGGACGGTGGCGAAGCACTCTCCGGCTGGACCATCCGGCTGTCCAAAACAGACGGCAGCGATGTCTCAGCACTCACCCGGGAAGACGGGACCTACCGCTTCGAGCAATTGAAGACGGGAAGCTACACGGTGAGCGAGGAATTGCCGACAGGCTGGACTGCCGTCAATGGCAAAACCCAAAATGTTGACCTTCTGGACGCAGATGTCGTTGACATCAACTTTGCCAATAAGCTGTCAGCCTTCAGCATATCCGGCATGAAGTACAATGACCTTGACGGCAATGGCATCAACGACGGCGAACCGGGATTGGCAGACTGGACAATCCAGCTTTCTCAGGATGGCAGCTCCGTCAATAGCGCCACTACCGAAAAAGATGGATCATACATCTTCGAGGCCCTTTCACCTGGCACATACACCATCACTGAGGTCGAACAGTCCGGATGGGTGAGAACAGCACCGACAGATGGCTCCTACACCGTAACTCTGTCGGACGCAGACATATCCGGCAAGGACTTCGGCAATCACGGCTCCTGGGCAATATCTGGAATCAGCTTCCTGGATAAGAACGGCAATGGCATCCGGGATTCGGGCGAAGCCGGCCAGGCAGGCTGGAACATCGAGCTCTCCAAGGACGGAGCCGTGATCAACGCAACCACCACCGGCCAGGATGGCTCATATTCCTTCAAGAACCTGGCTCCGGGCAAATACACTCTGAGAGAGGTCTCTCAAGATGGTTGGGCAGTCAGCCTCCCGGCTGAGGGTTCTTACTCTGTGGATCTCCTCAATGCCGATGTATCCGGCAAGGACTTTGGCAACAAGGGCAGCTTCACAATCTCTGGTGTCAAGTTCTATGATGCCAATGAGAACCAGGTACAGGACTCGGATGAACCGGCTATTCCCGGCCAACGAGTGACTTTGGCCCAAAACGGAATAGAGATTGCCAACATCACATCCGCCGAGGATGGCTCATACACGTTCGACAACCTGGCCCCAGGAACATATGAGGTGGACGATCCAATCGTAGTCAGCGTTTCATCAAAATCGGTGGTCATAGCTCCCATTCCAGTGGCAGGCAAATCCAGCATATCTGGAGTCAATTTCAATGATCTCAACGGAAATGGCATAAAGGACGCTGGTGAGCCGGGAATAGCCAACTGGCAGATGGTGCTCACATATCTTGGATCTGCAGACAGACCAGTTCCAGACATCATCCTGACCAAGACCAGAACCGATGCCAATGGAGCTTACACATTCAAGAACCTATTCCCTGGCGTCTACGAGGTCAGCGAGCTGTCACAAACGGGCTGGGTGCTCACCACCGCAGAGTCGATCAGGGTCAACCTGCCGGGCAGCAAGAATAATCTGGACTTCGGCAACAAGCTGGAGTCTCAACCGGATAAGGCCTCCATCTGGGGCGTTAAGTTCAACGACCTCAATGGCAACGGGGTCAACAACGGCGAGCCCGGCCTCTCCGGCTGGACCATAAATCTCAAGAACATGGCTACGAGCGCAGTTCTGACCACAACTACAAACGCAGAAGGCTGGTACAGCTTCACCAACCTGGACCCTGCAAGCTACCAGATTAGCGAGGTCATGCAGAGCGGCTGGACTGCGACATCTCCGGCGGGCGGAGTTTCTGCTCCCTTTGCTCTGGCGAAGGGAGAAAACAAAGAGATCAACTTCGGCAACAAGAATAACAATCAACCGCCCGTGGTAACGGCACTGACTGCAACTCCCGCCAGCCCGCAGAGGGTGGGCCAGTCCATATCTCTGACTGCCAAGGCCACTGATTCTGAAGGCGATCCTCTCCAGTACAGGTTCATCATCCGGGATCCAACCAGCGGCCAGGTTCAGTCTGATACAGGCTATGTAACGAGATCTGTTTGGAGCTGGAGCACCATCGGCTATATGGCCGGAAATTATCAGGTTGAGGTCTGGGTGAGAGACGGGAAGCATTCTGACATCAGCAGCTCTGACGCCAAGAAGAGCCTGGCCTACAAGCTGACTGCAGCCAACCTGCCGCCGCGGATCAATGTGCTCTACTCAGATCGCCCGGACCCCCAGTATTCGGGAAGCTGGGTCAAGTGGACGGCAGTGGCCAGCGATCCGGAAGGAGATCCCCTGCAGTACAAGTTCTATCTGCGTGGGCCTTCAACCAACGGATTCTGGATGGACCAGACCGGCTGGGGCAAGAACAACCGCTGGATCTGGAGGACGGACTCATTCGATGTCGGCTACAGCCAGATCCTGGTGGCGGTTCGAGACGGCAGCCATTCTGGACCGGCTGGAGCAGACGACTACGATATCGCTGAATATTCCATAATCAACATCAACCTGCCGCCGACCATAACTGGCCTGGCCAGTAACCTGAACAGTCCTCAACCAATCGGCGCTACCGTCTGGTGGGAGGCATCTGCCAACGACCCGGAGGGTGACCTAGTGTTCTTCCGATACTGGATAAAAGGTCCGGGAACCGGAGGGGCCTGGGCACTGGCACAGGACTGGTCCACAGATCCGACCTGGATCTGGCCCACATCACTTGCCGACGCAGGAACCAGCCAGATTCAGGTTCAGGTGAGCGACGGCCTGCACTCAAGTGCTCTAGGGTGGGACGATGACGCAGGAGCCCTGTTTACCCTGCAGGCACCTAACCAGCCGCCAACACTCATATCCCTCAAGCCGGACAAGGCCAGCTCTCAGAGTGCAGGCACGACCATAAAGTGGACAGCTACGGCCAGCGACCCTGATCGCGAGCCGATCTATTACAGATTCTGGCTGAAAGGCCTATCAACCGGGAATGCATGGACTGTAGCTCAGGACTGGTCTGTCAAGAACCAGTGGACTTGGGCCACATCCGGCAACGACGCCGGGTCGTACTCGGTCTATGTCTATGCCAGGGACGGATCGCATAATCCGGTCACCAGCTACGATAGCGCTCTGGGTGCCCTCTATCAGCTTACCGTCAACCAGCCACCCAAGCTGACGGCTCTTTCTGCAGATAAGTCGAGCCCGCAGACTGCTGGAACGACTGTGAAATGGACGGCTAAGGCAACGGACGCAAACAAGGATCCGATTCAATACAGGTTCTGGCTGAAGGGCCCGTCAACCGGCAACGCCTGGAAGGTAGCTCAGGATTGGTCTGTAAAGAACCAGTGGACATGGACCAGCTCCGGCAAAGACGGCGGAGCCTATTCCGTCTATGTTTACGTCCGGGACGGTTTGCACAACCCTGCTACGAGCTATGATAGCGCTATAGGTGCAGAGTACCAGCTCAAGGTGAACGATCTGCCCTTGCTGACAGCGCTTTCCGCGGACAAGTCGAGCCCGCAAAGTGCCGGGACCACGGTGAAATGGACTGCCAAGGCAACTGACGCCAACAACGACCCGATTGTCTACCAGTTCTGGCTGAAGGGCCCGTCAACTAACAACGCCTGGAAGATAGTACAGGACTGGTCTTCCAAGAACCAGTGGACATGGAAGAGTGCTCCAACCGACTGGGGCAGCTACCAGGTTTTCGCATATGTAAGAGACGGAAAGCACGCACCGGCTACTGCCTATGACAGCGCTCTGGGCCAGGACTACCAACTGCGAAACGATGTTGTGGTTGTTACTAAGAAGGTGGCAGTCATCGGAAAAACGCGATAGAGAAAGAGACGAGCCCAATGGAGATGGCGGGACTGCCATCTCTTTACGTTTTTTGCAATTTTAGTTGATGACAAAGTTTATATGAATTTGAGTCCATAATTCTATAAGCATGACAAAAATTGCAGCCGTCTTGGCCCTACTCGTGCTCTTGGTGGTTTGTTTTATAGGTGCAGCCCAAAGCGCAGAAGGCACTGCCGACTCCGGTCGTTCTTGGGACTGGCTTGGCGTGGGTCCCATCTACAGCTATGCAAGTATGCTCTCCCCGAACTATCCGTATTACTCTTATTACCTGCCGACCTACAGCATTCCCTGGCCATATTCCCAGCCCTTCTATTACTACCCACCCAGCTATATCGTCAGCTATCCGACAGATCCTTGGTGGATAGGAACACATAAAGATCTGTCCAAGACAATAGAAATCGCCAGATCAGGCTCGTCGATGAGAGTCTATTCCAATGGCGTCTGGCAGACGCCTTGAAGGCATAAGTTTAAATCCAACGGATGTCAGGGGGAGAAAACTATGATAAAATACGCAATTGCATTGGCAGTTATCCTTATGCTGTCAGCAACAGGCCTGGCAACAATGTGGACCTATGATGATCCCATGTTCTTCCAGATGGGCTCTTATACCCCCTCCGTCTTCTTCAAAGCTGCGGACACATCAATACTGGATATTGTAAAAGCTCCCTATTTCCCACTCCTCGGCCAGAGCTTCTACTCCGATGCTATTCCCGTCCAGCTCACAAACAACACAAACACAGTTCAGATCGGAAGCAAGAGCACAGGATCTCTATCACCAGCTCCGGTGACCTTTGGAGGACATCTGGAGAACAACCTGAAGTATGCCCAGAGCCAGTCCTCTCTGAGAATCGGCAATCAGGGCTCCTGGAATACCTTGAACACCCCTGGACTGCTTTAGAGACTGTCGAGCTGCTGGCCAAAGGCCAACTCAAGAGATCATCGGCAAAGCTGCCCATATTTTTTTTGTTGATCTGGGTTCGCGACTGAGCTACTAGTATCGCTATGGCTCTATCGCTTTGGCTCTCGGACGACAAGCGTTCCCAGCGTTATTACTGTAGCCAGAATTGTGAAGACATAGACCGCACCAAGAATTCCATGCAGATCTGCAGTGGATCCGGCAATAAGGGGCCCGATCACTACCCCTGCCATGCGAGCGGTATTGAAGATTCCATAAACCTCGCCCCGCCTGGAGACGCTAGTGGTATCGGCAATCAGAGCTGCAGCCGCCGGCCCGGCCATCCCCAAACCCATTCCTAACCCGGCAAAGAGAATTGAGACCGTGAGCAGTGCGTCGGCCAGGGAGAGAAAGGCAAAGCTCACGGCCCCGGCCAGGCAGCCGACTACTATGAGCATCTTCCTATTTCCCCGGTCGGCCTGACGCCCGAAGTAGACATTGAAGAGAGCCGTGCTACCTCCGTAAACCATGTAAATTATCCCCACGTCGGTGGCCTTGAAGCCAAGGCTTGAGGCAAAGCTTGGAAGCATCGTAAAGTTGAAGCCTCCTACCACCCCTGCCCAGAGGACGACGGATGAACAGGCCAGAAAGGTCGTCCTGTAGCCATGCGCGATAAGCGCCTCTCTTGTCGGCTGCGGGGTCCAGCTCATCTGCACTTTGGTGGTCTTCGGTTCTGCTACGTGGAAGAGAATCATAAAAAATGAAGCTATCCCCAAGAGAGACCAGAGGTAAAACGGTGCATTTATGCCGAAATGGTCGTAAAGCACTCCGCCTAAAAGCGGCCCCAGGGCCAGAGCCGAAAAAAAGGAGGCATTGTACCAGCCCATTGCCGCCCCTCTGCTGCCAGCTTCGGCCTGATCGATGATCAGCGCCATAGCTATCGGCCAGACGGCTGAAGCTCCAATTCCGCCTAAAGTCCTGATGAACAGGAGGGAATAGGCGCTCTCGGCATATATGTAGAGGATAGGCAAAACTGAGAACGTGGCCAGGCCTAAGAGCAGGATCTTCTTTCTGCCGGTCCTATCAGACAGGCGGCCCACTGGAATCTGTGTGAGAAGCTGTGCCGCACCGTAGACGGAGACGATTACTCCCAACATGGAATAGGATGCGCCGAAATCCATGACATAATGAGGAAAGAACGGCGCTATCAGCGAGAATCCCAGCACGGCCACAAAGACCGCCAGATAAAGAGGTGCAAGAGGCCTGGGGCCTTGGTGAGAAGGCATTAACTAAAACTTCAACTCCATGCCAAGGATGGTCTGGGTATAAGTGATGCCGTTGATCTCCCTTATGCTCAGCACAGCTCGGTTCAAGTCGGATATGCTCTGTACCTCAGCGATGGCAATGAAGTCGTGCTCTCCGTAGACAGGAACTACTTCCCGGATGTCTTTGATGGCCTCCAGGCTGTCGTGGACCGCCTTCTCCATCCCCGGCTCGATATTTATCATTATAAAGCTCTTCAAGGCCCAACACCTCCATCGTTACCAGGTGCATTTGCTGGTGCATTCGCGGGCGATATTCTCTCTCCTGGAATGGGTATGCCTCTCTCTTCCATCAGGGCCTTTACTGCAGCAATCTCGTTTTCCAGGCGATCCATGGGCATCTTCTCCAAGGCCAGGTACAGACAACTTAAGGCCTCGTCCAGCTTCCCCAAACCCGTAAGCACTACTGCTGTGGCCTCCATGTCAATGGAGTCGCCGCCCTTTTGCAGTACCATGTCGTAGACCTCCAGCGCCTCATCGAGCTTTCGCTGGCTTCGGAGCAGGAATGCCTTGTTCCGGAGAGCATCAAGGTTCTCAGGATCTAAGGCGAGGCAACGATTGTAGCAATTCATGGCTTCATCCAGGTGGCCCAAGCTGTAGTGGGCTACGCCGTTGTTGTTCCAGGCTTCCGGGATCGCCTGGTTGCTGGCGAGCACCCGCTCGAAGATCTCCAGGGCCTCCTCAAACTTCGCCTGCCTGATCTTGTCTATGCCTTTATGCAGCAGAACCTTCTCTTTATTGTTCATAGAGGCCTCACATGTATCCTTGGATGGCAGCCGGGTCGCTCGCTTTAGCCGGGTCGGGATTAGGATGCAGGCTCGCTCCAGGCCTCTTGATCTCGCCAAAGAGCTTCTCATAATCCTTGATGTGCTCGGAAAGCCAGTTGGCGAGCTCCTTTGCCGCCAGGGGCGAAAGGATGATCTCGGTATCGATCCTGCGCTCCATGATCGTCACGTTCTTTCCATCCTCCTGCATGCTCTTTGGTGAGTCATTGTAAAAGGCGATTCGAAAGTCGTAAGGGCTGTGGCCTCCGATTGCGCCTATTGCATATACCTGCTTGAAATCGGGGCTCTTTGTAGTCTGCACTTTAACTTCCATGAATTCGGAATGTGTCTCCAACTTAAAAAAGATGGTGATAATCGAAATGTATTTAGGTGACTTAGCATCTTGTGTTGCCGATACTATGATTGGGGTCTTAGGGTTAGAAGACGGTACAAGGTTGGAAGGTATCGGTTTTGGTGCGCCCGGCGTTGTGTCGGGTGAACTGGTCTTCACTACCGTTATGTCCGGCTATGAGGAAGCATTGACAGATCCCTCATACCACGGACAGATGCTCATGTTCACATATCCTCTGCAGGGCAACTACGGGATCAACGGTGACGATTTTCAGTCGGAAAAGATGTGGCCGCGGGCGGTAGTCTGCCGCGAATACTGGGATCGGCCAACGCATCACCTGCACAAGAGGACTCTCAATCAGTTCCTCATCGATGAGGGCAAGCCGGGTCTATGCGGAGTGGACACCCGCATGCTCACGCTGAAGGTCAGAGACCTGGGAGTGATGAGAGCAACAATCGCTGTCGGAGAGAAGAGCGATGTGCAGGATCTGGATGTGGTGGCCATGGCCAGGTCTCAGGCAGACATCTCTGCTCAGGATCTTCTGGGCGATGTGACATGCAGGGCACCATACAGAATTGAGGGGCGTGGTCCCAGGATTGCCATGCTCGATCTGGGAATCAAGAGAAATATATTAAAAAGCCTTTCCTGTCGTGGGTTTGATATCGCAGTGCTGCCGGCTCATGCAAACGTCTCTGAGATCGAAGCGACAAAGCCTGATGCTCTCTTCTTATCCAATGGCCCAGGCGATCCGGAGAGGGCCTATGAGGCCATTGATGCTGTTAAGCACTTCGCAGGACAGGTCCCCATATTTGGGATATGTCTAGGGCATCAGATCATATCCCTGGCTCTCGGAGCCCAGACCTTCAAGCTAAAATTCGGACATCACGGAGGCAACCAGCCTGTCAAAGATCTGGAGAAGAAGATCGTCTACATCACCTCTCAGAATCATAATTTCGCAGTCCGGCCCAACTCGGTTGAGGGGACTGATCTGCAGATCACCCAGCTCAATGCCAACGACGGGACTGTGGAGGGAGTAAAGAGCGAGAAACTCCAGGTTCTAGCCGTCCAGTACCATCCCGAGGCCAATCCCGGACCCCTCTGTACAGAAGACCCCTTCTTTGGATCGGTACTGAAAATCATGAATGGCAGGGCGACAAAAGCCGGGAGGCGATAAAGATGCCCAAGAGAACAGATATTCATAAGGTTCTTCTAATAGGATCCGGTCCCATTCAGATCGGTCAGGCCGCGGAGTTTGACTTTTCCGGATCACAGGCCTGCAAATCACTGCGCGAGGAGGGAATTGAGGTCGTTCTCGTCAACTCCAATCCGGCCACTATCATGACCGATCCGGACACCGCAGATAAGGTTTACATTGAGCCGCTTGTGCCGGAGATTGTTGCCAAGATCATCGAGAAGGAGAGGCCCGACGGGATCATTGCCGGCATCGGAGGCCAGACCGGCCTGAATGTCACATCGGAGCTGGCGGAGATGGGCATCCTTGAGAAGTACCACGTCGAGGTGCTGGGCACGTCCATCAAGTCCATTCAGGATTCGGAGGATCGCGACCTCTTCAAGAAGGTTATGCAGCGGGTTGGCGAGCCAGTGCCGAAGAGTAAGGCAGTCAACAATCTTGATGAGGCTTTACAGGTTATGGAGGAGCTGGGTCTGCCTTTGGTTGTCCGGCCCGCTTATACTTTGGGCGGCTCAGGCGGCGGAATTGCTCATACCCGTGAGGAGCTGCTCTCTATCTGTGAGCTGGGGCTGAAGAGGTCCAGGATCAGCCAGGTTCTCTTGGAGGAGAGCGTGGGCGGATGGATTGAGCTCGAGTATGAGGTGATGAGGGACTCGAACAACACCTGCATTACCATCTGCAACATGGAGAACATGGATCCTATGGGCATTCACACCGGCGAATCCATTGTGGTGACGCCCATCCAGACCCTCTCAGACAAGGAGATTCAGATGCTGAGAAGTGCAGCCATCAACATCATCCGGGCTCTGGGAATTGAGGGTGGCTGCAACATCCAGTTTGCTGTCAAAAATGGCGAGTACAGGGTGATTGAGGTCAACCCCCGTGTATCCCGATCCTCTGCTCTGGCCTCCAAGGCCACAGGATACCCCATCGCCCGGGTGACTGCCAAGATCGCCATAGGCATGACCCTGGATGAAATCAGAAACGATGTGACCAAGGAGACGCCTGCATCCTTCGAGCCAACTGTAGATTATGTTGTCACCAAGATTCCACGCTGGCCCTTCGACAAATTTGTCAAGGCCAACAAGACTCTGACAACCGCCATGAAGTCCACTGGAGAGGTCATGGCCATCGGACGGAGCTACGAGGAGTCGCTCATGAAGGCCATCCGGTCCCTTGATATCGATAAAGAGCTGGGGTACTCAGGAAAGTACACAGAATGGACTGATGAAGAGGTTCGTGGCCTTCTGGCTAATCCCACAGACGAGAGGATATTTGCCATTTACCTGGCCTTGAAGAGGGGAATGACATCAGAGGAGATCAACAAGATAACTGGAATTGAACCCTATTTCCTCTACAGGATAGAGAACATCATCTCGATGGAAAAGGAGATTGCAGCGGGGCTAGATGCTGAGGTCTTGAAGAAGGCGAAGCGCACCGGGTTTACAGACGAGCAGATTGCCCGCATCGTTGGCAAGAGCCGGGAGGAGATAACTGATATGCGTATCTCCCTGGGAATCATTCCCACCTACAAGATGGTGGACACATGCGCAGCCGAGTTTGCTGCCAAGACTCCCTACTACTATTCCTCGTACGATACTCAGTGTGAGCTGGTGCCATCTGACCGAAAGAAAGTCCTGATTCTGGGCTCCGGGCCGATCAGGATAGGCCAGGGAATTGAGTTCGATTACTGCACAGTTCATGCTGTGATGGCCTTGAGAGAGCAGGGGATTGAGGCTCACATTGTCAACAACAATCCTGAGACAGTCTCCACAGATTACGATACATCGGACAAGCTATTCTTCGAGCCGGTGACTCTTGAAGACGTCATGAACATCATCGAAAAGGAGAAACCCTACGGCGTTCTCGTCCAGTTCGGCGGCCAGACGGCCATAAACCTGGCCATACCTCTGGAAAATGAGATCGCCCGGAGGGGGCTGAAGACAAAGATACTGGGAACGAGCCCGGACAGCATTGATCTGGCTGAGGACAGGGAGAGGTTCAATGCCCTCATGACCAAACTGAACATCCCCCAGCCCAATGCAGGAATCGCCTACTCTCCCGCTGAAGCAAAGGCTGTTGCTGCAAGGATTGGCTATCCCGTTCTGGTGAGGCCGAGCTATGTTCTGGGCGGTCGGGCCATGGAGATCGTCTACGACGAGGCAGGTCTTGATGTGTACATGCGCGAGGCTGTGCGGGTCTCACATGAGCATCCGGTTCTGATCGATGATTTCTTGCAAAACGCTGTTGAGATCGATGTGGATGCAGTTTCTGACGGCCACGATGTTCTCATTGGAGCCATCATGGAGCACATCGAGGAGGCAGGAATCCATTCTGGGGACAGCG
>CAZFFD010000075.1:0-11476 GCA_964518035.1 uncultured Methanotrichaceae archaeon
TGGTCCAGGTCCAGCAGGTCCACCAGACGAACCGCCTCCAGCTCCTCCAGAGTCATGGATATGGCCTCGATCCTGGGGCAGCCCTCAGGCATGAAGCAGCGAACTGAAGGAACTTCCGATATCCAGCGTCTTCCCCTTCTTCTTCCACGACAGGGACACATGAACGACCCATTAGTAGGAGCCTGTATTTCTAGCTTGCCCTATAGAAATATTTAAGTATATTATCTCATAAGTTAGTAATTAGGTGAAATAAAAATGCCTTGGGGAGACTGCACTGGACCCTGGTGGAAGAATTCCGGGGCGAATAGAGCGCATTGGTATGGGTGCTGCGGCAAAGGAATGCGAATGGTACACGGCTATGCTGCCAGGCAGGCTTTTCTGCCCGCCACATATGGGATCCCTCGCCAGCTCACGCCAGCTGAAGAAATGAGCTATCTGGAGGAGATTGCCAGAAGATTGGAAGAAGAGCTTCGCTCAGTTAAAGAGAGGATTGAAAGGTTGCGAACAGTCGCATGATCGATTCATATGAGTGTGAACTACCGCGTCCTGAACGGCGCGGTAGTTCACGACTGTGCTCCGAATTTTTTCAGCTTAGCCTTTGAGGCCTTCTCAGATAGAAATCGTTGCCCTGATATTCGGTCTTCACAAGCTTGCCCTGATCGATCAGCCTTTGCACAACCGTCCAACTCTCCTGGGCCTGCAGCAACAATTTTCTGATCGCTGCTTCTCTCATTGGGTGAACGGCGGCAATTGCCAGAATGTCGCTCTCAACATTGCCTGTAAGATCGAAGTTATCTCCTTCATATCCCACGAGAAGCTCCACATGCTTCACCCTGGAGCAAAATATCTGATAGGCTTGACAAATGCTCTCCTCGGAGGGAATTGTGGCCCATGTTTCCGCTGGTGGCCGGGTGGGTACTGAGATATAGGCAATGGCTGGATTGACTTTTTCCAGGAATTCTGTCATGGCCGAGAGAGAATTGCAGTCGTCGTTTATGCCGGCCAAAAGCATGCTCTCTGTGACAAGCATGCCTTTATAATCCTTCGAGAAATCCAAAATGCCCTGCAAAATGGCTTCCTGCCGCAGCGCTCGATGAGGCCGGTCCATGCGCCGCCAGGTTCGTTCATCCAGAGAATCTATCTTGATCGAGACCCAATCAGCCTTTGACAGATCTTCAGCCACGCTCTCCAACCAGATCAGGGACGCATTGCTTATCACAGCGATCTTGATGCCCAGGGATCGGAGCATATCGATCTCCTGGCCCAGGTTTATGTCTAAGGTGGGCTCTCCATCTGGCACGAAGGTGAGGTAATCTATGGCCAGACCCATGCTTTTCGAGCTGTCCACCTTCTCCAACACATCCTCGTAGATCTCCTGTGGCGAGTAGTAAGGATGGCGATTGACCTGCATCTGCAATGTTCTGCCCACCTGACAGTAGACGCAAGAATAGCTGCATATCTTAGCGGGTATGTTATTTATTCCAAGGCTTCTCCCCAGTCGCCGGGAGGGCACGGGTCCAAAAGCTATCATTCTTATCCACCTTCCTTTCAGAGCTGTATTGAGTCTCCCACTGCGAGAGGCCTGCATCTCTCGCCCAGAACCTCCTGCAGTCGACAGACCGCTTTCTGTCCTGTGCAGTGTCCCGGCCGGACGATCACTGGATCAAGCTCTTTCAGCGCCTTTGCCGTAGCTTCTATGCGTCCCTCATCCGCATCCATGAGGTGAAAGCCTCCAATCACTGCATAGAGTTTCTCGATTCCTGTGATCTTCTGGGAGTGCCTTATGGTATTGATGATTCCTGAGTGAGCACAGCCTGCGATGACTGCTAATCCTTTGCCCGAAATATTGACGGCCAGTGATTGATCGTCCGGAATGATGTCCTGGCAGTATTGCCCATCCTTAACAGTCCAGAATCCCTCCACCTTCTCGAAGCTCTCGATCCGTGGCACCTCACCTGTGGTCGTTAGCCCCGGAGCTATTGCGACAGGACCCCGGGCTTCGAGAAAGATCGCTCCAGCGGCCTCAGCCTCTGCTCGGTTGAAAGGAAGGCCTATGAACTTGAGAGTCGGCCGGGCTTTTAGCTTTGGCGCGAAGATATCGGGATGAGCCAGTATGGCAACTCTGCTCTTCCTGCGCTGCAAGACGCCCATCAGACCACCCGTGTGATCATAATGGCCGTGGCTGATGCATATCATATCGAGACTATGAAGGTCGATATTTAAAGCATCGGCATTATGCAGCATCACCTCTGAGGAGGCGCCCGTGTCCCAGAGCAACCTCATAATCTCAGGGCCGATGCAAAGCTCCAAGAAGATGGACAGGCCGTGCTGGGACCATACAGAAGAGTTGCTAATGGCAGCGGAGTTCTCGACTACAATGGTTATTCTGAGGGCTTGCAGCATTGACAATTATTCGAGTCGTTGATAGCTTAAACATGACGCCATATGATCCAACCATAAGTGATGAGCACAATTCGGGCAGTAAATTAAAATATATTTGTATCCTATAGAATCTTTGTGGAGAATAATATCCTAATAGCTCTGGCACTATCTACTTTTGCCGGCCTGGCTACCGGCATTGGAAGCCTGATCGCCTACTTCATCCCAAAGCCCGATATGCGCTACCTCTCATTGAGCCTGGGATTTGCGACAGGAGTTATGATTTACGTGGGCTTTGTAGACCTCTTCTTTAGCGCTAAAGCCGTCCTGGGATTAGGTTACGCCAATCTCTTCTTCCTGTGCGGGCTTATCTTCATATTTTTGATCGATCATCTGATTCCTCATATTCACATAGACGGACAGCTGGATTCTCAATGCGACCGTATCTATCGGGGAGGGATAATGATCACAATAGGAATCGCTATTCACAATCTACCGGAGGGCATGACTGTGGCTTTGGCCTCCCTGGCAGATCTGCGCATGGGAGTGCCTGTGGCAATAGCCATAGCCATTCATAACATCCCAGAGGGACTGGCCTGCAGCATTCCCCTTTACTGCGCTACATCCGACCGGAAAAAATCCTGCTTGCTCTCTTTTGCTGCCGGCCTGGCCGAGCCGCTTGGCGCGATTTTAGCCGTGTTTCTGCTCTATCCTTACCTCAATGACGGGACCCTGGCAGCAGCATCGGCCTTGGTGGCCGGGATTATGGTCTTCATCTGCTTTGATGAGCTCATACCCATTGCGAATAGATATGGCAATGAGCACCTCACAAATATGGGAATCATAGCTGGATTTTTCATAATGATGATCGGACTTGGCCTTATGGAAAATTTTTGAGGAATCGCGAATACATAGGTTTAAATAATTTCTCTCAATATTACTATTTACAATATGATAGATATCCGGTGATTTACGATGAAGATGATACTCTTGGCCAGCTTTAGTCTGCTGCTGGCATCAGCCATAAGCGCGGCCTATGCCTCCGATCAGGATCTGCTCATGGTGAAGGAGAACTATACCAGTGAGGTTAATAACAGCGCTCTCGGCATGGCCCTGGCCGAAGGACCTTCCGAGGAATTGACTGCCATAGAGAAAGAGGGCCTGCTCTTCATGGTCGAAGAGGAGAAGCTGGCGGGAGATGTCTATAAAACCCTCAACGAGAAGTGGAACCTGCGTGTCTTTGACAATATCGGCCAGGCGGAGCGGACCCATGAAGCAGCCGTCAACACGCTTTTGGAGAGGTACTCTCTGCCCGATCCAACAAAAAGAGCAGGAGAGTTTTCCAACGAAAAACTTCAGGCGCTTTACGATGATCTGGTGAGCCGGGGAAGCTCCTCAGCAGAAGAGGCATTGCGGGTTGGGGCGGCGATAGAGGAGATAGACATTCTCGATCTGGAAGAGCGCATGGCCCAAACAGATAAAGAAGACATACTGCTGGTTTTCGGCAATCTTGTGCGCGGCTCAGAAAACCATCTGCGGGCCTTTGTTAATAACCTGCAAAGGCAAGGGTTTGAATACCGCCCCGAGTACCTCCCCCAAGAAAAATACGACGCCATAATCCGCGGCTAGAACCGTCGCTGGGATAATATTTTTTCCCAGTCCTGAGCAGAGAATACCGCCAAAAACAGCACCATTCGAGGCATTGCTGTGCATATAATTGATCCCTCTGCAAATCCACCCCCCCAAACTCACCCGGTGATGAGAGTTGCCATCTATTCACTGCTATTCAACCTGGCCTTAGCAGGGATCAAGTTCTTCCTCTTTGCCTTCTCAGGAAGCCTGGCGCTACAAGCAGATTCCGTTCATACTCTGGTTGATGTTCTGGCATCCATTGCCCTTATCTTGGGATTGAAGATCTCAGAGAAGAGAAGCCTGAGCTTTCCACTGGGACTGTACAAGGTGGAGAATTTTGCCTCCATTGCAATCTCCGTTCTGCTTTTTCTCACCGCCTACGAGATCATCCTGGAAGCTATTTTGGGGCAAGCAGAACCCATCGATTACCCAGGATTTGTTCTCTATGTCGTGGCCGCCATCATACCGCTTCCCTATCTATTCGGCAGATATCAGATCCAAGTAGGAAAGCAGACTGGATCGCCCAGCCTTATCGCAGACGGCGTGCAGCATAAGGCTGATGTTCTCACATCATCACTGGTCTTTCTGGCCATGATTGCCCAGAGCGTTGCCTTCCCTCTGGACAGGATCGCAGCTGCGATTATCGCCCTCGTAATCGTCAAAGAGGGATGGGAGATTCTTGTGGCCGGCATGCGCGTGCTCCTGGACGCCTCTGTGGATGCAATAACTCTGGAAAAGATTCGCGCTCTGATAATGGATGCTGCTGAGGTAGCCGATATTGAAGAACTGATAGCCAGGAACTCTGGGCGCTACCTCTTTGTGCAGGCCAGCCTGATCTTCAGAATAACTGATCTTAGAAGAGCGCATTTGGCCAGCCAGCGCATTGAGGCAGAGATTCGTAAGGAGTTTCCTCATGTGGATCGCGTGCTAATTCATTACGAGCCGAGAAAGCAAAGACGCAATAGATACGCTGCTGCTCTTCAGGACGCACAGGGGACACTAGGAGAGCACTTCGGCGAGTCACCCTATTTTGCCATAGTTGAGATAGATCTGGAGGAGATGAAGCTTGCCAAGCAGGAGATCATTGCCAATCCTCACAAGGATCTGGCCAAGGGCAAAGGCCTGAAGATTGCCAGGTTTCTATTGACTTATAAACCGGACGTCATTTTCTGTAGAGAGAACCTCACCGACAAGGGACCGGGCTATGCCTTCGCCGAAGCCGGAGTGGAGACATTTCAAACCCAAGCAAGAACATTGGAGGAACTGGTCAATGATCAGATGGAAGAGAAAAATCAGATTCAATAATCCGAATGCTTTAAATATAACATCGCATATAAGCATAATTGTGCTTTGAGCAGTTCTGAACGCATAATGACGACGGCACACACCGCAGCAAGCTGCGGTGTATTCGAATAAAATAAAAGCTAGTGAGGTTTTGATGAAGGTATGTGTTACAGCAGGAGCATCGGGCCTTGATGCCCCTATGGACCCCAGGTTTGGACGCTGCCCCTTTTTCGTGATAGTTGACCTGGACAGCATGAGCGAGAATTCTGTTCCCAACTCTTGCGTCATGGCAACCAGCGGCGCAGGCATACAAGCGGCCCAGGAAGTGGCCAGACAAGGCGCTACAGCCCTGATTACAGGAAACATCGGCCCCAATGCCATGCAGACCCTCTCCGCTGCCAATATCGATGTTTATCTGCACCAGAGTGGCGGAAGTGTCAGAGACGTTGTGGAAAAATTTAAGCGAGGGGAGTTCACCAAGATCGCTGCTCCATCCGTACAGGCCCATGCCGGAATGGGGCAGGGAGCTGGACGAGGCGGCGGTCAAGGCAGAGGAAGAGGTGGTGGTAGAGGCGCGGGTGCAGCAAGCGGCAGCGGCCAGGGAGCTGCAAGCGCATCAGGTGCCAGCAGAGGCAGAGGAGGTCAGGGACAATGAAGATATGCATTCCTACCATGGGCGAGGGCGGCATGAATGAAGCCATCTGCCAGCACTTCGGCAGGGCTCCGACATTCACCATGATAGATCTGGATAGCGGAGAGATAAAAGTCCTGCAGAACGTTAGCGAGCACATGGGCGGAACGGGCCTGCCCACAGAGACCATCTTCGCAGCAGGTGTACAGGTTATGATTGTAGGCGGCCTGGGGCCCAAAGCGGTAGCAATGTTCAACCAGGGGGGCGTTGAAGTATTCGTGGGAGCAGCAGGCACAGTCAAAGATGCCATCGATGATTGGCGGGCGGAGATGTTGGCCCGCGCCGACATGGACAATGCCTGCAAAGATCACAAACATTAGGCCTCAATTCGAGGGAATGCTTTGAAGATATCCATAGCAAGCGGTAAGGGCGGCACAGGCAAGACATTGGTCGCCACTAGCATAGCTGTCTCTCTGGCATCGCTTGATGGTACACAGGTGACAATTGCCGATTGCGACGTCGAGGAGCCCAATTCCTATCTTTTCTTTCCGGATAGGATCCTTTTGGAGAGGAAAGAATGCCATGTTCCCGTTCCGGTCATCGATGAGGAAAAGTGCACCCATTGCGGCAAATGCTCTGAAGTTTGCGCCTATCACGCTCTGGCTGTGCTCCCGCAGACAGTTCTACTGTTCCCGGAGCTCTGCCATGGTTGCGGTGCATGCACGATCATCTGCCCTGAGAAGGCTGTCAGCGATGGCTCACGTTCTGTCGGAGAGATATTTCGCGCCCGATCCAATGGCTTGGATATCATCTGGGGAGAACTGGGCTTAGGAGAGGCTAGGACGACTCCGCTCATAAAGGCCGTAAAGAATGAAGCAGGGGGCAAGATGGTGATTGTGGACTGTCCGCCCGGAACCTCCTGCTCCCTTGTGGAATCTGTGAGAGGCACCGATTTTTGCCTTCTTGTCACTGAGCCCACTCCCTTTGGCCTGTACGATCTGGACATTGCCATCAAGGTGCTGGAGAAGATGAATATCCCGCGGGGGGTCCTGGTCAACAAGAGTGGCATGGGAGACCAAAAGGTCTACGAGTACCTGGAGAAGAAAAACATACCCCTGCTTATGGAAATTCCCCTGGATCGGAAGATCGCAGAGCTTTACTCTCACGGTGAGATCTTTGCCGAGAAGATGCCGGAGTGGAAGGCCAGGTTTGTCGGAATGGTCCGCAAAATCGAGGAGACGATATCATGAAGCAGATCGCAGTGGTGAGCGGCAAAGGTGGCACCGGCAAGACTTCTCTGGTTGCCTCTCTGGCAGCCTTAGCTCGTGGTCGAGCGGTCTATGCTGACTGCGATGTAGACGCACCCGATCTGCACCTGATCCTGCAGCCAACAGTAGTAGAGCGTCACGATTTTTTTGGCATTAAGAGAGCTTATATCGACGGCTCGAAATGCACCCAGTGCGGCTCCTGCCAGGAAGCCTGCCGATTTGAAGCCATCCGCGATTTCCAGGTAAATCCCGCCCTTTGCGAGGGCTGCGGCGTCTGCAGACTGGTCTGTCCGGCAGATGCAGTGGCCTTGACCGAAAGCCTGGCCGGTTATGCCTACATATCTGACACCAGATTCGGCCCACTGGTTCATGCCGAGTTATTCCCCGGCGAGGAAGCATCAGGAAAACTGGTAGCCATGGTAAGAGAGATGGCTCGCGTCCTGGCCGCATCTAAAAAGCTGGATCTGGTTCTGATCGATGGCTCTCCAGGCATCGGCTGCCCGGTGATAGCATCGCTCACTGGAGTTGACCTGGCCCTGGTGGTCACCGAGCCCACCATCACGGCAGAACATGATCTGGAGAGGATTCTTGATGTGGCCGATCACTTTGGCATCAATACTGCTGTTTGCATCAATAAATGCGACCTCAACCCAGAGGCGGCCTGGCGCATTGAAAACCTCTGTCAGGAGCGAGACGTGATGGTTGCAGGAAGGCTTCCCTACCATCCTTCTGTAGCAGAGGCAATGGTCACAGGGCGGGCAGTGGTGGAGGCCGGTGGGCCGGTGGCCGCGGCCATAAGAGAGATGTACAGCATCCTCGAAAAACAGCTCTGAATCACACCGCCGTGATCATGGAACGGGGATTTGAATTCGATGCATGCAAAATGCTGGTGGCCTGGGCGGCCATAGTTTTTTGCCTGAGTATGCAGGGCCAATCGCAGTATGATCCAATTGGCATAGTTGGTTGTCCAAAAGGCCCATCAAATTCTACCCGGCTTTTGCGGTCACCTCGAACTCGCCCAGATCAAGGTACCTGGGTGCATATTCGATTCCCATATCATGCAGATCGGAAACGTACGAGCGCAGATGCTTTCTGGAACCAGCAAGGAGTCCCTGGTAGACGACCCTGAGATCCTCCGCATGGGCAATAGACAACTCCTTTTCCAGGTCAATGATGCTGATCTCCTCGAAAGCTGCAGCCGCCTTTAGTGCATCCTGATCCGAGGACGATCCCTCGGCCAGGAGCCGGTCATAAATCATCTGCAGGCTCTCGTTATCAAATCGACCTGGCACCTCATTTTCAGGGATGACAAGCCCATATCTATCAACCATTGACTTCGCCTGGTCCATATGACTCTGCTCCGACAAAGAGAGACTTTGGAAGATGGTGAGATTGTTCTTCCTGAAAAGGGAAGCGTAAAGGTCCCGTGCCATCTTCTCCTCTTCCCAGATGAAGATGATTCCATCCTCCTCACGAGAGGTCAATTTCATAGCAACCGCAACAGGCTCAACAGCCTTCTTCGCGTCGGTCAGAGTCATAATGCCCTCTCCGTAGGCCACATTGTGCTTGAGGCTCGCGTCTCCGCTGCCTGAGAGCGCCCAGATGATGGAGACTGCCTGCCCGGGCACGAAGGCTTTATCGAATCTGTCGCCGGTCGATAGCTTCCTCTTCAGCTCGATTATAGTGCGGCCATCCGTTTTGCTGGCGCCTGATTCGATTATGTCATTTGTGCCGCCAAGCATCGTGTCCTCAATGTGCGGGCCATAGTTGCCTGTGCAGTACTCGTCAAGCACCACCGCCTTTCCGTTCTCGATGTAAGCGAGGATGATGTCCGCGTCCTTCATCCACTCTAAAGGCTCAAATCCAATTGCCAGCCAGCCATCGGTGCTGCCGTTCAGTCCCAGGTAGAGAAAATCTGCATCATTTTTCCAGGAGACCTCCAGATCTCCGCCGCTATATCCCTGCCTCGCCGGGCCCTGCAAGAGCATGCTGCGAGAGTATTCGCCATCACCCAGGATGCCATCCCCTTGCCAGGCCTCTGTGGCCTCTTTCTCCAGGACAACAGCAGGCTTTTCAGGCTGAATGCAGCCGGAGAACAGGAGCATTAGAGCCGAGAGCGCGATGAAGAAGATAGACCTCATAACGAAACACCATCACATAATATTGGACTTCTGAATATATTAGATCATCGAATTGATAGAAATGATACTACTGGGTGCACCATGCTTTTGCGGTTAATATCACTTTTCACCTGCTCCAACTTACGCCAGATGGGCCAGAGGGCTCAGAATGCCCCTTCGCTGCAATGGCAAAATATTTATGCTAATAACACATCATTAATAATGAGGTATTTTGGTGGACTTGATGGGAATAACAATATTGACTCTGTGGGGCCTCGCATTCTGGATAATCTCCGGATTAAAAGGTCTGGTCAAAGAATGAAGCACCACGGTTTTTTACTTATTGCATAAACCATAAAAAAACAATAAAAAATAATAACAATAATAATTAAAAATGATAATGACAATTCGTCCATTAAGTGGTGCTGTTGAACTCAATAACCTTATCGGGCTTCGCTTCCATCTCCTCTTGAGCCCTCTTTACGTTATCCTGAAATTCCCGGCTGGAAGGCACAATTGCTGCCGCACGCTCGAAACAAACCTCTGCCTCTTGAGGGAGATTCTGATCCAGTAGGACCAAACCCTTGGTGTTCCAGGCATCGGCATTCTGGCTATTGAGATCTATTGCTCTGTCAAGGCTTGACAGTGCCGAGTCGTAGCTGCCCTTCATCGCCAAAATTACACTCTGCTGGTACCAGGCTTTTTCGAGAGATGGATCCAGAGCTGTCGCCTGTTCGTAGGCCTGCAGTGCCTCATCGCTTCTCTTCATGGCCTCCAAAATGATGCCTTTGTTAAACCAATAATTGGCATTTTTTGGCTCGATCTCTAAGGCCTTCTCCAGGGATTCCAGCGCCTCATCATTCTGTCTCATGCCACCTGATAGGATCAGAGCACGGTCGTTGTAGGCCTGAGCATTGGACCCGTCCCGCTTGATCAGCTCATCGAAGCTGTCTACTGCCTCACTATATCTCTTCATCTTGAGCAGAATATTGGCCCGGAAGCTCCAGGCCCAGGTATCGTCAGGTTTGATTGCCAGGTACTCGTCGATGTCCTGCACTGCCAGAGAGTAAGATCCATTCTGGTAGTCGCTCTGAGTCTGGGCGAGCCAATAATTGGCATCTTCACCTGCGGCCAGGACTGTTGTTGCCAGGGATAATGCAATGATAAGAAGAGCTACGGACTTCATGCTTTGTAATGTATTCGAATAAGTGGATATAGCTTGCGGTCGGACAAAATGCTTTATGCAAAGCGTACCATGAAACAGACCGAATCATTGTTTCATAAAAATAAGTTAGAAGATCGCCTAATGGACGATCTTCTCTGCCTCTTCTGCGGTATAGCCCAGATGAACGACGCTGCACAGCTTCCTGACCAGAAGAGTGGGATTGGAGGCCTGGAAGATGTTTCTGCCGAAGGCAACACCCGCTCCACCCACATTGATTGCATCATAGACCATCTGCAGCAGATCCCTCTCTGTTTCCACCTTTGGTCCGCCGGCAATGACCACCGGCACGCTGCAGCCTTCAACAACCTCCCGGAAGCTGTCGGGCGATCCTGTGTAATTGGTCTTGACGATATCCACTCCAAGCTCTGAGCCGATCCTGGCTGCAAGCTTGACGTACTCCACGCCGTGCTCGCTCTTGACCTTAGGCCCGCGAGGATACATCATGGCAATGAGAGGCATGCCCCAGAGATCGCAGGTTCGAGCCACTCTGCCCAGATCGTGCAGCATTTCTGCCTCATCCTCAGCGCCGACATTGACATGGATGCTGACAGCGTCAGCGCCCACTCTTATGGCATCCTCTACACGAGTCACCAGAACCTTGTGGTTGGGATCAGGACCCAGAGAACTGGATGCTGAAAGGTGAATGATCAATCCAATATCGCGCCCATATCCCCGGTGACCATGCATCGGCAGCCCCATGTGCCCTAGGACCGCATTGGCACCGCCCTCTGCCACCTTGTCAACGGTGGATGGCAGGTCCGTGATGCCAGCGATGGGGCCTACAGATATCCCGTGGTCCATTGGTACAATAACCGTTCTATGTGTTTTGCGATCTAAGATTCGCTCCAATCTGATCGCCTTTCCGATCTTGCTCATGGAAATAGCCTTGTAAATACTGAAATTAAAGATGATGGTCGAAATGAGACATTATTGATCA
>CAZFFD010000076.1:0-11475 GCA_964518035.1 uncultured Methanotrichaceae archaeon
GGCCAGGAATGCGAAAATTACTATAGGATGAATTGAAAGTGCGGAATGTGGGATACAAACACATCTTCTTCATTAAAACGCTTTTGTCGATCGAAAATGTGTTCTCTGCTGTATAATTAAATTGACGGGGTAGCATGGCATCATTATATTCGAAGGTCCCGCTATTGCTGTCTTTGGGCAAGGCGCAGTTGTTCGATTACTGATATGGATTGTCGGACCTATAATCGATGTCCGCTGCAGATTCCATATTGTCGCTGCCAGCAATTGGGGCGGCTGTTCCGTCCATTTCGGCTCTTTGGGATATCAGGCGCGCTAAGGTATCAAAATTGTCAGCTATAGCCCTTCGGGCGTAGATATTATCCAATTCGACTTTGGGGTCGATATGGTACTTGGCAATATACTGGCTACGAGTTAGGCTGTTGCCGATAGGGTCCACATACATTAATTCATTTGAATCAGGATATGAGATCACGCCCGTTGGCAGGTTGTTGCTGTATACGCGGAACTCCTCGCTCTTCGTGGTGGTTTTATCCTGTAAATTCAGGAAATACGTACAGTTGCGCGTCAATCCGTCTTCACCTATTCCCTGGATAATTATTTCGTGCTCCTTTGCTTCGAATGTGCTATTATTTATTTTTATATTCATAACAATGTTTAATGGCAATGTGCCGGCCTTGTTTTGAAGGCACACTACCACCCCCGACGGGAGGGGGGATGCCACTTTGACATAAACAGGATGCCTGTAGGGCTTGATCCACTTATGCAGATCTGAAACAATGATGCTCTCCGATATGTTAATTGATCCTGTATTGTTGTAGACAAGGATGTTGTCTGTTCCAGGATAGATCGTGATGCTGAAGTCGCAGAGATTTGCAGGTCCAAAGGTGATAGGCAAAATCGTTGCTGTAATTTGCGCCGATGCGGCGATAAAGGCTCCGATCATTGCAATCGCTAATGGACCCCAAAAGGCGTTTTCGTACCAGGGCTTCGGCTTTTTTAGAGTGGCTTTATGTTTGAAGCCCACATTCGCTTTCGTTTGGTCGTCTTCATAGCTCACGGTCTGCACCGATCTTTTTATTCATTGCTCTTTTTCTTTTAAGCTCAGAACTGCAGTCCCTTGAGTCTTGCAGCCAGCCGAGGTTGTCATAGTTCTTCAAGATGCAACAGTAGGCGTCTTCATCAGATTCGAAATTGCCTATGGAGTCCCAATGCAGGAATATCCAGGGATATCTCGCTTTCGTTAAATTGAGATCTCCAATCCTGCAGCTTTCCATGTGTGCATTCTTTTGGAATTTGGCATCAAATAGGCTGGCATTCTTATCGAACATGGATCGGCTAAAATCTGCCGGCCCATCAAACATCGTGCAACTGAAATTGGCGTCGTCCATGAACTGGGTGCCGCTGAAATCCGCGTATTCCAGGAATTTGGCTCCCTGGAAATTTGCCAGGCCTGATAAGGTGGAATCGTTAAAATTGCAGTCCTGGTTGAACTGAGAACTGCTGAAGTCGGCAGAGTCGCCAAACCTGCATCTGGAAAATTCTGCAGGCTTATAGAATTTTGATTCATTGAAGATGGCTGACCTGTTGAATTGAGCCTCACCAAATGATGCTATCTCCTTGAATTCAGCCGAGCTGAATCCAATGGTTCCGTTGAAGACGGTATTTGTGAATTCAACTGGTGCGGCGAAGTCAGCATCCATAAATGTGGCCTCTATTTCAAATCGAGTTCCATTAAAGGTGGCAAGGCTGCTGTAGATTGCTCCTGAGAAATAAGCGGGTCCCAGGAAATGAGCCTCATCAAATGAGGCCTCTGCACTAAATTGAGTTTCAATGAACTCGACGTAATCATTAAACCAGGATCCTGAAAAGCTAACGGGTCCTGCGAATTTGGCGCCCCACCAGGATGATATGTTATAAAAGTCGCTCTGGCTGAAGCTCGCACTATCATCGAATTGGGTGTCAAAAAAGATTGCCGGTCCCAATGATACCGCCCGGGAAAAGTCTGCCTTTGCCAGGAACCGGGATTTCTGGAAGTCGGCGATCCCGCCAAACCCAGAACCTGTGAATGTTGCCTCTCCGTTGAATTGACAGCCTCTAAAGGATGAATTATTCGCGAACACTGTATTTTTGAAGCTGACAGGACGATTGAAGATCATGTTGTTGAAATCTACATCGCCCGCAATCCATGAATTTGTGATTGATATCGAGGAATTTGCAGTGATTGGGCGATCTAACGGCCCCACTTTCACTTCAAATGGAATGCGCAGGATCTGCTTGGCAGTCAGTGCCAGTCGATCGGAGCTGAGGTGCCCGGTAACAACGATGTGATCATAGTTTACCTTCTCACCCAACCTTATCTTGGCAAGGATCACATCAGCCGGGACAGGTGTCGATGATTGCCCTGAAGAGATCTCCGGCATTACTTGTATCAGCACAAGCAGCACAATTATGGATATGAATGCAATCGACTTCGTATCTCTACCTCAATATATGGCTTGTTCTTGAATCCATTCATTGTATCTTGCTTATCATTTATATTTTTTTGCCCGTGCTACACTCTATCGCATTGTAACCGAAAGACCTAATTACCTTAGTCGAGAGACAAAAGGTATCCGGCGCTGCAAATTGCAGTGCATAAGCAATGATGGAGCGGTTGATTTTGGCGGCACAGAGGAGCGTTTTTCCCAGGTCCAAGTCGGGCATACCAGGATACGATGAGCTGGTTGGCGGAGGCTTTCATAAGGGAACTGTAAACACCATCACCGGATCATCAGGCACAGGCAAAACCGTCTTTGCCAGCCAGTTCATCCAGTATGGCATCAATGCGGGCGAGAAAGGGATGATAATCACCCCCTCGGAGAGTTCAGAATACCTGAAGCGAGAGATGATGTCATCCTTTGGCTGGGACTTCTCGGCCATGGAGAAAGAGGGCAAACTGTCCATAGTCGATGTCACCGATCCGGTCTTGCGTCTGCAAAAGAGCATCGATATTGATCCTGTCGAGTTTCTCATAAACTTCCGAAAGCTGGTCGAGCGAAAACTGGCAGAGGTGAAGCCTGCAAGGTTATTTATCGACGACCTGACAGCCTTCTTCATGGCGGTTGAGGCTCCCTTCAAGGTTCGCTCTCTCACTGACGATCTCTTCGGAGTCATTCGGGCCAGCGGAGTGACGGCAGTCGTCACCATAGGCACTGCCTTTGGCACCAACCAGTTCCTGGAGTACGGAGCGGACTCGGCCACAATGTTAAGCCGGGAGCGCATTGGCAACAACCTCATCCGTTCGATATTTATTATGAAGATGCGTGGCTCAAAGATCGCCAACAGCATTCGAGTCCTGGACATATCCGATGAAGGAATCGCCGTGTCCTCTCTCTCACCTTATCCCTGAGAGCTGAGAGAGCCATACGGTGTGACAAAAGGTGCATGTGATGATTGAGAGATGGATGGTTTTGGCCGGGGAGGAAGCTGGTCCGGCATCAAATAAGATGGGCGGCATCTGGAATGTGATTGACGCCGAGGCGGTCACCTTAGCTCGACTGGTGGCGCACAAAGATATCGAAAGTGGCCTGCACATCCTGGTGGCCGGCCCAAACTACCCCACATCGGGCTCAGACTGGAACACCGGCAAGAACCGAATTTCCGATCTCACAGGTTTCGGGAAGCTGAATGCGGGCCCGGAGCTTGAGCGGGTGATCCGGGACCTCAATGCTGCCGGCATCGAGACTACAACTGCTGAACGGATAGTGGACGGCGTGCCCATCAGCTACGTTCTCTTCAACACCAATTACTATCAGTCCCACATGGTGCGCTGGAAGGATCAGGAGATGACTCTCAACAACGCCATCAAGACTGAAGCTTTTGACCTGTTGGGCCTGGACTCCATGAACTTTGAGAGAGCCCACTACGGCTGGGAATACAACCACTACCTCAACCTCTCCTACGCTGTTTCGGAGCTGGTGCGGGCTCTTGCTCACGTCCCGGATGAGGCTGCTAATAAGTATGCAGATCGGGCGGTCTCTGAGTTTGCCAAATCAGTGATGCCCAAGGTGAGGGTCTCGCTTCATTGTCACGAGTTCGGCCTCTTTTATGCTGCAGCCAGGTTGAAAAAGCTTGGCGTTGCCGTCAGAACCGCATGCACGCTGCACGCTACCGTTCCAGGCAGAACTGCGGGCTACAAGTCTCTCTTGAAGGTCGCCAAAAACGACTCTAAGATGGAAGCTGGAACGCCTCTGGGATTTGCGGCACTTGAGGGCCTTGCTCGATATGCCGATGCCGTTACATTTGTGGGCGACTCGACGATGAAAGAGGCTATGCTCTTCTACCGCATGAAGGGCATAGTAGTCAGAAACGGAATCGATGTGGAGACTGAGGAGATCGACTGGGACAAAAAAGAGCGCTGCAGGCATAAGATTCAAAATTTTCTCTCTGACAACCTCTACAAGTTCTGTGACGGCAAGTGCGTGAAGATGGAAAACATCATTCCGGTCTTTACCATCTCCAGAATCGAGATCGAAAACAAAGGCTACCATCAGCTCCTCGATGCCCTCATGCTCCAAGATCACCTGCTCAAGCACAGGCTGACCGGACAGCGTCATGCAGAGGAGACGCGGGTTGTCTGTTTCCTCATCGCCTCCCACGGCCCCAAAGACAAAGAGAAGGTGCCTGAGGGATTTCCAATCCACCTTACGCCTGAGGTCCTGGTTGGTGAGGAGATCCGCCTGGAGAACATGATCATGGAGAGGGACTTGGACGAGCAAGAGCTGATATCTGGCAAGAGGATGGTGGCTGCCATGCTCTATCCCCAATGGGTCGGACCGGACGATGGTGGACTTGGCATGTCTGCGGACGAGATCATGGCCGGATGTGTGGCAGGCATATTTCCGTCTCAGTACGAGCCCTTCCTTCTCACAGCTCTCGAGGCTGGTCGTGAGGGAACGCCCAGCATCGTCAGCCGGTCGGCGGGATACAGCGATGCCCTGAAGAGGGTCAAACGCCGGGTGCCGGGATTGGGTGGAGTGGTGATTGTGGACAACATCGAAGCCCATCCCCAGGAGACCGTGCTGGATTACGCTCTGGCTTTAGACTACTTCACCTGGACCTATCTCGATGACGAGGTAAAATACCGGCTGCTCTGCGAGGAGTCATTCTCCTTAGCCAGGCAGTTTTCCTGGAAGGAGCCGGTTCTAGAGTATTATAGGAATCTGGTGGCATAGGTTGGGGGATCGCATAATGAGAATTGCCTACTTAAGCGTGGAGTTCCCGCCCCGAATCTTTGGGGGGCTGGGCGTGTACGTGGACGAGATATCCCATGAGATGGTCTCAATAGGTGAAAGCATCTCGGTTTTTACATTGGGCGATGGCGATTTAGCTCGTTATCAGGACATGAACGGCGTTGAGGTCTTCCGGATGAATCCCGTAGCCCTCAGAGACGGCCTTGATGTCTTCTTTTCCCAGGAAACCCTGAGCTGGGGAGATGGACTGCGCTTCTTGGAGGATCTCATAAGCCTGAATCAGCTTTCTGCCGGGTGCATAATGGACAACGGCCCATTTGATCTCTGTGTGGCCCAGGACTGGCTGGGCCTTCTAGGTGGAATGGCAGTGCAAAGGGAGGGCGTACCACTGATCTACCATGTGCATGGCCTGGAGGTCGGGCGTTCCGACAACCCCAATCCTCAGATCGTGGCCCTGGAACGGAGGGGTGGTGAGGTGGCAGACGGCGTCATCACCGTATCCGAGGCCATGAAACGGGAGATGACACGCATGGGCACACCCGCCGAGAAGATCTCTGTATGCTATCATGGTGTTAATGCTGATTTCTTCAGTCCCGCAAGGGTCAACCCGGAGGATCTGGCTCTTCTCCGAAAGAGATACGGCTTTTCTGAGGATGACATCATCATCCTCTTCGTGGGAAGGCTTGAGCCTGTCAAAGGCGTGCGAGAGCTGTTCTCTGTTTTCCCGCGGGTCAAAGCCTGTCACGACAAAGCCAGGCTTCTCGTGGTAGGCAGAGGCAGCCTAGAAGGATATGCGGCAGAAGAGGCGAAGCGTCAGGGCAATGGATCTGTGACTCTGGTCACTGATTTTCTCGATCCTATGGAGAAGCGTCTCCACTATGCTCTCGCTGACCTGTGCGTCTTTCCGAGCATCTACGAGCCCTTCGGCATCGTTGCTTTGGAGGCCGCTGCTATGGGCAAGCCTGCGGTTGTGGGCGCAGCCGGCACATCAGGTCTCGCTGAGATCGTGGACAACCCCGCCGCAGAGCGGCCTACGGGCGTTCATGTCAATGCTCGGGACCCTTCTGATATCGCCTGGGGAATAAACCTGGCCTTAGAGGACCCGGAGAAGCTCGCGTCCTGGGGAAAGAACGCCAGAAAGAGGGCGCAGGAGGAGTTCACCTGGAGAAAGGCGGCAGAGAGGACCCTGGCCATTTACAGGGAGATAGCCTGATGACCGGAGCGAGCCTATGCCGGAGCTGAGAAAGCACTATTTTCTGGACGAGTATTGCATCATAGCTGAAGAGCGCAAGAGGAGGCCGACTGACTTCCGGGCGGGAAAGCCCAGGGCAGGGAGCGAAGCAATCTGCTCGTTTTGTCCTGGAAACGAAGGAATGACTCCTTTTGCAGATGCAGTCTACACTGAAAAAGGCGTTTACTCCGACGGACCAGAGAGAATCTCCGGCTGGCAGATGCGGGTCTTTGCCAACGTCTTTCCCGCACTGGTCCCTGACCCAGGCCCTGTCAGTGCAGACTGGACGGCCCTGCCTGGGCAGGGTTACCATGAGGTAATTGTGGACAGTCCCAGGCACGAAGAGAATCCCGCGGACTTCAGTGAAGTGCATCTAGGAAAGCTCATCTCAGTCTATCGGGATCGCTATGTCCACTACAGTGGCATGAATGATGTGAAATACGTATCTGTCTATAAGAACTGGGGACGGGAGGCAGGAGCTTCTATGTCTCACAGTCATTCTCAGCTTATCGCTATGTCTATTATTCCGCCGCTGATAAAAAGGGAGCTGCAGGTCATCAGCAGCTTGGCCCCATCCTGTCCTTATTGCGATATTGTGGCGAAAGAGAGCCGTTCCTGTAGGCTTATAGACCAGAACGAGGGCTGGTTTCTCATAGCACCTTTCTATTCCCAGGCACCTTATGAGTGCTGGATTTTGCCCCGGAGGCATTTCCCTTCCCTGAAAGAGATGAGCGAAGACGAGGGAAATAGCCTGGGTCGCCTGCTGAAGCGAGCTTTAGGGGCCTTGCGATCCGTCTTGAATGACCCCTCCTACAACTGCATGATATTTCAGCTGCCTTCTTGCTATCACCTCAATATCCGAATTCAACCGGTCGTCTCCAGGATCGCCGGCTTTGAGAAGGGGACCGGAGTATACATCAACACGCATGCACCGGAGACCGCAGCCAAAGAGCTGAGGCAATTTTTGTAAAGCTGCAACGGTGCCGAAAGGTTCATCAATTATCAGGCATACCGAATAGCATTAATTGCCCTTTGCCATTCCTAATGTGTTTCAAGAAATCGTGAGAGGACTTATGAGAGGACTTATTTATCTTGCGTCCCATCCTATTATTGATAATATCGTACCGATAGAGGATCACAGATAGGTCGCCTGCAAGGCGAAAATTATACCGGTGAATTGATGCGAATTGGAATGCTCTCCTGGGAGAGCCTGTACTCGATAAAGGTTGGCGGTGTGGCCCCGTGTGTCTCAGAGATCTCTGAAGCGCTGGCCAGAAGGGGCCATGAGGTTCATGTATTTACGCGCAGAGGCGAATTTGATTCTTATGATAAGATAAACGGCGTCCATTACCAGAGGGTAGACGTAGACAGCTCTGGGGATATCTTGGCTCAGATGAACCGGATGTGCGATGCCCTTTACGATCGCTTTGGTGCTGTGCAAAAGCTGTTCGGAAAGTTCGATGTTGTGCATGGCCATGACTGGCATCCTGTGCCTGCCCTGGTCAGAATCAAGCAGGACTATGGCCTGCCATTCTTTCTCACCATGCACAGCACTGAGTGGGGCCGGAATGGAAATAACTTCGGCTACGGCATATCTCAAGAGATCTCTCATCGGGAGTGGTGGGGCTGCTATGAGGCCTCTATGGTGATTGTGACCACCAGGCGCATGTACGACGAACTGATGTGGATCTTCAGCCTGCCTGAGGACAAGATCAGAGTAATTCCCAACGGCATCATCGGCGGAAAGATGAGGCGCGGTCTGGACGCGGGACGGGTCAAGGAGAAGTACGGCATTCATCCGATGGCACCATTGGTTCTTTTCTGCGGCAGGATGAGCATCCAGAAGGGCCCTGACCTGCTGGTGGAGGCGGTGCCTCGAATCCTTCGAAATCGTTCGGATGCCCGTTTTATCTTCATGGGAGAAGGGGGCATGAGGTCGGACTGCGAACGCAGGGCTCGCGAGCTTGGTGTGGCGGAAGCCTGCCGGTTCCTCGGGTACACCTCTAGCACCGAGAAGGCAGAGCTGGTTAATGCCTGTGATCTCATGTGCGTTCCCAGCAGAAACGAGCCCTTCGGTGTGGTGGTCTTGGAGGCCTGGGACGCCTGCAAACCAGTTGTGGCGACGGAAGCGGTGAGCATCATCAAGAACTTCGAGGATGGCCTCCTGGCCTATGTTCAGCCTGAGTCAATCGCCTGGTGCATAAATCGGCTGCTGTCCAATCCGGAGGAGATGACAAGGCTTGCGCGTGCGGGTTGCAGCAGGATTGATAGCGAGTTTTCCTGGGATCGCATCGCCAAGAGCACTGAAGACGTTTATGAATCGGTTATAAAACGCAGCAGATAGCTGCATGTTTTCCTTTTTTGCGCCTTTGCCAGTGTTGTCTCTACGGCGGCTTCTCATCCAGTTCCTACCGAAAGGTTCTTGAATGGTGAGCACAACGGGGCTGTTGTTGCCTCGATAGCTTAGCCCGGTATAGCGCGTCCTTGGTAAGGACGAGGTCGCGGGTTCGAATCCCGTCCGAGGCTTAATCTTTTTTTTGAACCTTTATCGATAACCTTTCCTCAATTTTTGTGCCTGTGTAGTGATGACTGAAAGAATCCAAACAAGTAATAAGTATAAATAGTATTATATGTGAAACAGATAAAAAGGAGTAAATATATGGGCCACCTATCCACGGCATTGAAGCTAATCATTGGATTTATTTTAATATCTGCGTTTATCGCGAATTCCCTCGCAAATGAAGAAAATAATGTGAAACAAATATTAATATTGGCCTCTTATAATCCTGGCTTAATTTGGACTGATTCCATTGGCAACGAGATTGAGAATCAGTTGTCCATGTACTATCCCTCTGCAGCCTTCACCTTCGAGTACATGGATACCAAGAAACAGCCTCCAACGGCTGCTCGCCTGGCTGAATTGAAGGAATCATTTAAAATTAAATACAAGGATCACCATTTTGATGTAATAATTTGTTCGGATGACGATGCCCTAAACTTTCTTCTGTCCAATAGGGACGTTCTATTTGCCAAAACCTCTGTGGTCTTTTGCGGAGTCAATTTCTTCGAGGACAAGATGCTGGCCGGCAAGAACGGCTTTACGGGCGTAGTGGAAGCTTTCGATCTGCCGGGCACCATCTCTTTGATGCTCGACCTGCACCCAAGAACGTCGCAGATCGTAATAGTAAACGACCGTACAACTACCGGCAAGGCCAATATGGAGATCGTGAACCAGACTCTTCCTGATTTTCTCTCAAATGTTAGCTTTGTCGTCTGGGATAATATGACGGTGGAAGAGCTGCAACGGAATGCTTCAACTCTCACGCCAGGAAGCCTGCTCCTTCTCCTGAATTATAATCGTGATCGTGATGGAAGGGTCTTAACTCACGAGGAGAGCGCGTGGACTCTTCGAAGCGCAAGTTCAGTTCCGATTTATGGGACGCGAGACGTCTACATGGGCTTTGGAGTGCTCGGGGGTGTGATCACCAGTGGCCCTGTTCAAGGTGACTTGGCCTCAGAGCAGGCCCTTTCCATCCTGCGTGGGGAGTCAGCGGACAATATCCCGGTAATAAAAAAGCTCCCCGAATCTTACATGTTCGATCTGATGGAACTGCGACGCTTCAATATCAGTCTATCGGATATTCCGCAAGGGAGCATCATAGTCAATCAGCCATTCCAATCGCGTTCCAATTTCGCTGGCAAGAACCTGAGCGGCTTGGATCTGTCCGGGACGGATTTGAATCAGTCTGACCTGGATGGATCTGATCTCAGCAAGACGAATCTCAGCAGATCCTATTTAATCCAATCCACTATTATTAATGCTAAGCTCATTGGAGCCAATCTCAGCGGAGCATACCTGCCTGCAGTCAGTCTCCCCGGCTCCGACCTATCCCAAGCCGATCTGAGAGGTGCCTATTTGCCCGTCAGCTATTTGATCTACTCAAATTTGACCGGAGCTGATCTGTCAGCGTCCTATCTGGATCAGTCCATGATGGATAATTCAACTATGGTTGATGCCAAACTGAATGGCGCAAGCCTGTGGGCGGCGAAAATCAGCTATGCAAATCTGACAGGAGCATCTTTAGCAAGGGCATTCATGATTCGCACCACCTTCCATAAATCCCAATTAAATGGTGCTAATCTGACCGGTGCTATTTTGGTCGGGGCGAACTTTATCAATGCCTCCGTCATACATGCCGATCTCTCTGGGGCCGATCTATCTGAATCGCGCTGTTCCGGAGCTAATTTCTCAGGCTCGAGGCTCGTTAACTCAACACTGAATTTTGCCAACCTGACCCGTGCCGATCTAAGCAATGCGAACCTCTCTGATTCACATCTTGTGGCTTCACGTCTGGATGATTCCAATCTCACGAAAGCAAACCTCTCCAATGCAAACCTCGAAAATGCCTTCCTGCGCAGAGTCAACCTTGTTGGGGCCAGGCTTTCAGGCGCAAATTTACCCGGATCTCGCCTGGATGATTCCAATCTATCGAATTGTGATCTTGGAAACGCCGATCTAACCCGTGCAATGCTCAGCAGGTGCAATCTGACTGATGTCAATCTCGATGGAGCCAGACTTCTCGGTGCGGATCTAAGCCTTGCCATAATGGACGGTGCATATGTAACCCGAGCCAACATGATCGGCGCCAAAATGAATTGGGTGGATCTGAGTGGCAGCAGTCTCACAACATGCCAGTTCACCAGATCTGAGTTCTTTGGAGCCGACCTGAGCAATTCCGACCTGACCGGCTCAGACTTCACAAGGGCGTATTTGGTCAGGGGCAATCTATCTGGCTCCACTTTGAAGAATGCAAACCTGGCTTACGCAGATCTTACCGGAGCTAATCTGAGTAATGCAAAGATGAGCAACATCAGACTCGAGAACGTCTTTTTAAATGAAGCCGACCTATCGGGCGCAGACCTCACGGGGTGTTACTTTACTAGCATGGTCTTTAAAGGAATCGTTGGGAGAAACGCGAACATGAGGTCGTCTAGCATGGCTATGCTGACCAT
>CAZFFD010000077.1:0-11162 GCA_964518035.1 uncultured Methanotrichaceae archaeon
AGTAAATAGGTGCCGGGGGCGGGATTCGAGCCCGCGACTTCGAGATGCCTCAGGAAGCGCGCAATAATCGTGTTTACCCTATGAGTCTCGCGCCCTAACCAGCTAGGCCACCCCGGCACGGCATAGTCCCTCGATTGAATTGTTAAATAAGGTTTGTGCTTACCAGGCCCAAAGGCGCGCTCGACCGGCGCCGCTGACCAGGAAGGGAAAGAGCCATCTTTTAGTAGCTGCACACATCAGCAGGACGACCATGCCCTCTGATATAACAGGCTCAGTAAGCAATACCCTTTCGGGAAAGACCATAGTAATAGGAGTCACAGGCAGCATCGCAGCTGTGCGCGTGGTGGACCTCATTCGCGACCTGATCCGGCGCGGCGCGGAGGTTCACGCTGTGATGAGCGCCGCGGCAGAACAGATACTGCACCCATACGCACTTGAGTATGCGACAGTCCACCCAGTGATCAGAGAGATAACCGGAAAGGTAGAGCACGTCTTGTTCTGCGGTGTGGGGGGAGTTGCAGATCTCCTTCTCATCGCCCCGGCTACAGCCAACACCATCGGCAAGATTGCTACAGGAATCGATGACACCCCAGTGACGACCTTTGCAACCACTGCCTTAGGAAGCGGCAAGCCGGTAGCAGTCGTGCCAGCCATGCACGAGGCCATGTACCGGCACCCTGCGGTTTTAAAGAACCTGGAAACCCTGCGTGAGATTGGCGTCCTGCTCATCGATCCCCGCCTGGAGGAGGGCAAAGCCAAGATCGCAGACAACGCCACAGTTGTGCGAGAGGTGGAGAGGATTCTCGGCCCCCGCGACCTGACAGGTAAGAGGATCGTCATCACCAGCGGCTCCAACGCCGAGGCAATCGACCCCATCAGAATCCTCACCAACCGGGCCTCAGGCAAGACCGGCGTGGCCCTGGCCCTTGAGGCCTGGAGAAGAGGTGCTGAGGTGGTAATCATTCACCGCTTCCCACAGGACATTCCTGTGCGCCAGATCTATGCAGAGAGCAACCAGCAGATGCTAGATGCGGTCCTGTCCGAGATCGAGAAAGGCTGCGACGCCCTGATCAGTGCTGCCGCTGTGGCCGACTACACACTGAACCCGCAGGCGGAGAAGATAAAGTCCGGCCAGGAGCTGACGCTTCGCCTCAAGCCTACCAAAAAGATCATAAAAACTGTCCGAGAGGCCTACCCACACCTCAAGATCGTGGGCTTCAAGGCCGAGACCGGTGTCAACGATGAGGAGCTGCTGGCCAGGGCAGAGAGGTCCATGCAGGGCACGGGACTCGACTTCGTGGTGGCCAACGATGTCTCTTCAGGCGGCATGGGCACCGACGACAATCGCGTGATCATCATAGACCGCCAGGGGCACCGCCGGGAGGCTTCCGGAAAGAAGAGCGAAATTGCCAGGACGATCATCGATTCTCTGGTGGAGGTTCTATGAGCTTTTCAAAAGCCTGGGTCCCATCTCACATCACAGGCTTTTTTAGAGCCCACAGAAAAGATGATCCCCTCCTGTCCGGCTCAGTGGGCGCCGGCCTCTGCCTCTCGATAGGGTCCACTACTGCCATACAACCCGCTCCGGAAATAGATGAGACTGAGATCCTTCTCAATGGCGTAATATCTGAGGCCCCAGTATCCAGATTCGTAGCCGAAAGGCTGGCTGGAGGAGCAGGCCCGGTCCGGATTAGAACCGAGCTGCAGATGCCCTTTGGTGCGGGCTTTGGAGCAAGCGGCGCCGGGGCCCTGGGTGCAGCATACGCCCTGAACTCCTGCTTTGAACTGGGTCTCACAGCCAACCAGGCTGCGGCAGTAGCTCATGAAGCGGAAGTCACACTTAAAACGGGGCTAGGAGACGTCATAGCCCAAAATTCAGGCGGTCTCGTAGTACGACTTCATCCTGGTGCGCCGGGAAAGGGAATAATCGATCGAATACCAGTACCACCCCTTGCCATCAGCTATGTGGTAAATGGCCCCATCTCCACTAAAGAGGTACTAACTGACGCGAATGTGATGAAGTCAGTCAACTCCGCCGGAGAATCTGCCCTGAAAGAGCTCTTGAAGAAGCCGACGTTTGCCAATTTCATGCGCCTGTCCAAGAGCTTTACCCTGCAGTCTGGCCTCGCCAGCGACTGGGCCCTTCAGGCCATCGAGGCCGTGGAGGCTGCTGGAGGTCTCGCCAGCATGATAATGCTAGGAGACGCAGTATTTTCCTGGGGCGGAGCTGCTGCCTTGCAGGAGTTCGGAGAGGTTCATACTACTGCCATTTCACAGAGAGGTGCTAATCTTGACTGAAATTCCCAAATCCCATCCGCGATATGCGTCACTTGTAGCACGCGAGCGCGTGGCCGAGGGCGTGAAAAGAGGCTACACCAGCAGCCAGGGGCTGATCGCCCAGGGCAGAGGTGAGTGCTTCGACTACTTGATCGGCGAGAAGACCACTTCATCGGCCAAGTCGGCTATCAGAGCGGCTGCTGCCATGCTGCTTCTTGCACGGCGTCCGGCCTTGAGCGTAAACGGCAATGTGGCGGCTCTTGTGCCTGAGGAGATGGTGGCCCTGGCTGCAGCACTAAAAATCCCGCTGGAGGTCAACCTCTTCCACCGTTCCGAGGAGAGGGTGAAAAAGATCGCGGACCTACTGAGAGAAAAGGGAGCTGCAACGGTTTTAGGGGAAAAACCTGATGCCTCGGTTCCGGGCCTGGATCATGCCAGAGCACTGGCGACGAAGGGCGGAATCTACGATGCCGACGTGGTGCTCATACCTCTCGAAGATGGCGACCGCTGCGAGGCTCTGGTGGCAATGGGAAAGAAGGTGATAGCCATAGACCTCAATCCCCTCTCCAGGACGGCCCGAAAGGCAACAGTGAGCATCGTAGACAACATTCTCCGGGCGGTTCCTCATTTGACTGATGAGGTTACCAGGCTCAGGTCATTGCCGCTGGCAGATCTGGAGAAGATGGTGAGCGAATATGATAATGAAAAAGTGCTGCGCCAGGCGTTGCAGGAGATACGGGATAACCTGAACAGACAGGTTTGATATTAGAGTATGCGTTTAGCCGGTTGGCTAATGCGTTCCGCAAACCTTTTGGATATGATGAATGACCCTTACTCAAAGAAAGACAATGTTGGCACCTAAAGAAATCGTGGAGCTATCGAAACGAAATCAAAGCAAAAAGAAGATGTTGTAATGGACACAAATAAGAATATTCTGCGCACTCTTTCTGTATTGGCTGCTGCGATCCTGTTGTCGTGTGTTTTGATACAGATTCTAACTTCTGCTGTAATTGATCCATATCTACATGCAACAAATCGTTATGTCAATTATTTTGATTTTTATGCTAATAATAAAGACGAAAATAAGATATATTTTATTGGAAGCAGTTTTATTGAGTACGGCGTAAATGCTTCTGAAGTTGAACGAGCGATGAATTATTCCTACAAGGCGTACAACTTGGGAATTAGCGCCGATACGAAGAACAGGATTGTTGAACTAGACAGCCTCCTAAGGTCCAAACCAAAAATCGTGATCTACGGCGTAAGCTATAATTCATTTTATAACGATAATTTTACCACAGAATATAAAAATCTAAAAAATCGTATTGGATTTATAACAGATAAAGTGAAATTGGACCCATATTCTCTGCAGCTATTCAATTCAACTGCGCGTAGTTTAATCCAGCAAAGCTATCTAGATTTGTTAGCATATAAAAGATATCTTCTTGTTCCAAGCATTCAGATGGTCATGTCCAGCCGCTGGAATATGAATAATATTTTTCAAATAAACTACGATAAACCCCAAAATTTTTTATTTAAAGATTGGAATTTTCCTACATTTATTATTTGTAATAATACAAAAGAGGAATTTAAAAACCACATTTATAGAGCATCTCTGGAAGATAATAACAATAAAAAAGCATTTAGATACATGGTTAAACGCATGACTGAGCAAGGCATTCACGTTATAATTGTCAACATGCCGCTGAACCCAAATTGTTCATTTTGGATCAGCAATGAGAGCAGGATTAACTATAGAGAGATAGTGACAGGCGTTGGATGCCCATACTATGACTTAGAGGCGTTATGTTCACCAATGGAATTTAGGGACCATGGACACGTAAATTCTCTCGGCAAACTAAATGTAACAAACAAAATGGTTGAAATATTGAAGATCGAGGTCCAAAATGCTTCCAAACAGCATTGAATACTATCTACTCGTCTGCATGCTGATAATCGCCATTGCAGCAGTTAATAATTATCAAACTCTTATATTATTAGCAGCGAGCATAGCTTTCTACTCGATTACTTCCCAGTTATTTGTATGGCCTCTGGTATTGGTTATACTCATCACATATTTTGGAGGACATGCTCTTAGAAAATATCCCGAAAAAAAAGAGAGCATCCTAGCATTTATATTAATTGGTGTTCTTGCGCAATTGGCACTCTTTAAATACGTGCCGGGTCAAATGCTGCCTTTGGGCATTTCATATTATACCTTCATGGCTTTGGGCTATGTGATAGATGTCTATCGCGAGAAATTATTGCCTGTAAATTCGATAATTGAGTATGCCCTCTTCGTGAGCTTCTTCCCAGTCATAACTTCTGGCCCAATAATCAGAGCTCGAGATTTTTTGGCACAAAGCAAGAACCGTCTTAAGATCACGCCAGAAAATTTTCAGCATGGATTTACCCTCATAATCATTGGCCTGATAATGAAACTGGTGATCGCAGATAACCTGGCACCCTATGTTGATTCCATCTTTGCAAATCCAATAAAATTTCAATCGAGAGATATCATTTTTGCTACCCTAGCTTTTGGCATTCAGCTCTACTGCGACTTTGGCGGGTATTCAAACATTGCACTTGGCACCGCAAGGATGTTGGGGTTCACTTTCCCAATGAACTTCAATAACCCATATCTAGCCACGAATCCGCAAGATTTCTGGCATCGTTGGAATATCTCATTATCTTGCTGGCTTAGAGATTATCTATATATCCCCTTGGGAGGTAACAGAAAAGGCACCATCAGGACATACTCTAATTTGCTGCTCACAATGATTGCCTGTGGTCTATGGCATGGAGCTACATTAAATTTTTTGCTTTGGGGTGCTTACCATGGCGGACTGTTGTCCTTGCATAGACTGATTCGCGTTCCACAAAATCGAATAATATCACTGACGGGAATATTGGTTACTCAGTACCTTGTTTTCATCGGATGGATTATATTCAAGGTTGATAATTTAAATAATTTGGAGTATTGCCTAAGTAAATTCCTTATTCCTAGCGGATTTACTTTTATAGATCAAATAGTGGGTGGCACAATAATCGCAGTTCTGCTTTTGCTCAGAAATAAAATAGCGAATAATAATTGGATGAGTCGCATAGGATCCTCGCGGCACATTTACTGGTTTATTTATCTTATAATAGCTATAAATTTGATCTATTGGGCATCTCCGGTCAAAGTGACCAAATTCATCTATGCAGGCTTTTAAGATCAAACTGCGCGCGGCCCGAAAGGCGACGGTGTGAATCGTAGACAACATCCTCCGGGCGGTTCCTCATTTGACTGATGAGGTTACCAGGCTCAGGTTAATGCCGCGGGCAGATCTAGAGAAGATGACCCGCGAATATGATAACGAAAAAGTGCTGCGCCAGGCGGTGCAGGAGATACAGGATCACCTGAACCGACAGTTTTAATATTAAAGCAAAAATCACCATGTCCGCTGAAAAATATATTGCCCGCTTGGAGGATTGCCACCAGACCATGCGTCGTGCCTTTATCATTAGAATGCAAAAAAATGCTATGCAGGCGATATATTGATCAGAGAAATCCTGCAGTCGATGCGGCCACACCAGTGGTACAAGAACCTGGTAATCTTCGTCGCCATAATTTTTTCATATAACCTATTTAGCTTGGAAATGTGGCTGAGTTCTTTCTTTGCCTTCGCAATGTTCTGTTTGATCTCAGGATCTGTGTACCTCATAAACGACATAAAAGATGTCGATAAGGATCGACTCCATCCCAAGAAGATGCATAGGCCGATCGCATCAGGAACACTCTCACCGCAAACGGCTCTCTTGACAGCGATCATATTACTATCTATATCCTTATCGACCTCATTTTTTGTGAACAGGCCCCTATGTTATTTTGAGTTAATATACATAGTCATAAATTTATTATATACATTATATTTAAAATATTTTGCTTTAATAGATGTAATAATAGTTGCAGTCGGATTTGTCCTGAGGGCAATTGTCGGCAGCATCGCCATCAACGTACCTGTCTCCCCCTGGCTGGTTCTTTGCGTATTTCTGATGGCGCTTGTTCTGGCTTTCGGGAAGAGGAGACAGGAGCTATTAACCGCCCGCAATTCCAGAGTCTGCCTGCCACAGTACACGGAAAAGATGATCGAGAATCTGCTGAACATATCTGTTTCAATGCTACTGATGTCTTATGCTCTTTATTCATTCTCTGTGCATGTTTACATGATGATCACCCTTCCATTCGCATTTTATGGTGTCTTTCGGTTTGTGCAGCTCGTCTATCTCAAAAACTTTGGTGGCGAGGCAGAGCTTATACTAAAAGACAGAGCCTCTCTGGCAAATCTCGCTCTCTGGGCGTTTTTTGCAGTCGTGGCTCTTTACGAGGTGAACGCGTGAAGTTCGATATGCATGTGCACACACGTCACTCCAAGAAATGCGGTTGGATGAAGCCAGAGGGGCTTATAGAACGCGCCAGAGAAAACGAGCTGGACGGCCTCGCTGTTACAGACCACAACACCATCGAAGGTGCACTGGAGGTTTTCGATATCGTCAGAGACGAACATATGAAGCTTTCGGTTATAATTGGCGAGGAGATATCCACAGACAGAGGCGAGGTTCTTGCCTACTTCATAAATGAGGAGATCAAAGAAGGCCCGTTTCCAGAGGTTCTTGCCCAAATAAAACGATCGGGCGGCATTTCGGCCATACCTCATCCCTTTGACAGGATAAGAAAAGGATTCAATAATGTCAAAGCAGCTATGAATGAGGTAGATGCAATCGAGGTTCTCAATTCCAGGTGCTTCTTCAATCAAAAAGCGTTTGACCTATGCCAGGCCTGCAATAAACCAATGCTTGGCGGCAGCGATGCACATTTTTACCGCGAGGTTGGCCGGGCATGGACAGAGATCTCAGATGATCCCAGGGCCTGCATTCTGGCAGGTAGGACTCGGATTGGCGGCAGATTGAGCAATCCAGCTTATCTGGCTTTGACAAAGGGAGTGAAGGTGTGGCGAAAGGCAACCTCTGGATTGGTCTGATCGCAGGCGTCATAATTTATTTCGTAATGACGATCTACGGAGACTACGACAGAGTCCTGACCGCAGTCTCCTCCTTTTACATGGGATATATCCCAATTCTCCTGATCCTCGCCTTCACGAACTACCTTTTGAGGGCCCTGAAGTGGCATTACTTTTTCAAGGTGCTCATTTTAGACATAAGCTTCAAGGAGAATCTCTGGGTTTTTCTCAGCGGACTGCTCATGGCAGTTACCCCAGGCAAATTTGGCGAGATCTGGAAGTCCTGGCTGATCCGGGATCTTCGGGGATATGACCTGCACAGGACGGTACCGATAGTGTTTATGGACAGGATAACGGATGTAGTAGCTATGCTAACTCTTGCCTCATTCGGAGTCTTTGTCTTCAGAGTCAGCATTCTATCATTTTCCCTGGTCGTAGCGATGCTCCTGTGCATGTTGATGGTGCTCAGATCAAAGACTATCATGCTGAAAATATTCAGGATATCTGCGCGGTTCGACAACCTCAGGGAGGCTTACCTGTGTTCTCTAGATCTCCTGAGACTGAGGCCCTTCATCCTAACCATCCTGATAAGCCTGGTGGCCTGGTCCATGGAGTGCCTGGCATTTTACCTCACATTTCGAGGACTGGCTGTTGAGGTTGGTCTCTTCGAATCAACCTTCACCTACGCCGTATCTTCCATTGCAGGCGCACTGACGATGCTGCCAGGAGGCCTTGGAGTCACTGAGGCCTCCCTAGCAGGGCTATCCAGTCATCTCATGATGCTCGACGAATCCACAACCGTAGCGGCAACATTAATAATTAGGACAGTCACACTCTGGTTTGCAGTAGGCGTAGGAGCCGTTTCATATTTCACAGGAAGGCGTTTACTATATCAAAAGTCTGCGTGATCAAGACGAGCCCAGGATCGGTCCTGGATGATTACGGAAAGCTCATGCATCAGGCTGGGATAGGGCAATCAGCACCCAAGGATAAAGGCACTGCAATAAAGCTCAACCTTTCCTGGACCCAATTCTATCCAGCATGCTCCACTGCACCATGGCAGCTTGATGGCGTCCTAAAAGCGCTAAGATCGGAAGGCCACAAAGACCTTGTTGCAGTTGAAAACCAGACAGTGGTTACTCATCCCTGGAAGGGCGCTTACAACAATAAGTGGCTGCCGATACTTGAAAAATACGATGTGGAATTCAGGCCCCTTACGAATGTAGAGTGGGTGCCTTACAAGCCCAAGTCAGAGATGCTGGCGATGTACGAGATCTTCGACAAAATACTGGTGCCTGAGATGTTCATCGGGAGAAACATGATCCACTTGCCCACGGTCAAGACCCATGGCCACACCACCACCACCGGGTCCATGAAGAACGCCTTCGGAGGGCTAATTCCCAAGTACAGGCACCACGCTCACAGAAAGATTCATGAGATTCTGGTTGATCTTCTGGCGATTCAGCGGGAGATTCATCCAGGCATATTTACGGCGATGGACGGGTGCGTTTGCGGCAATGGTGCTGGCCCGAGGACCATGGAACCCTTTATCGGCAATGTGATTCTGGCCAGCGACGATCCCGTAAGCATAGATGCAGTCGCTGCAAAGATCATGGGCTTCGATCCTATGAAGATAGATTATATAAAAATGGCTCACGACAGAGGTTTGGGCAACGGCGACCTGGAGCAAACGGAGATCCTGGGAATGAACAGAAATAATTTCAACCGGCTGAATTTCGGTTTTAGGGTCAAAAGAAGCCCGATCATAATGGGAGACCAGTTGCTTAGGAAGAAGACTTTTGGAATAGGCTGGTTGCACAACATGCTATTTCACTCGCCGATATTCGGGCTTTTCATTTTGGCATCGGAGACTTACCACGATAAAGTATGGTATCCTTTCGTGGGAGGCAAAATAGTAAACCAATTTATGGAAAATGACTGGGGACGGCTTTTCGAGCAATATAAAACAGGTGGCTATCCCAAGTATGTAGAAGTGAAAGATTGGGATAAGTTCTAGCATAAATTCCTGCAATGATAATTAATCCATTAGTGTGGGTTATCCATTATGAGTGACTTCAAATACGCAAATTACATAATCGGCGCTATCCTAATCATGATGGGTTTGTTTATTACTCCATCGTTTCTCACAAATCATATTAACTTTGAACGCATCTCCGAGAGCTGCATCCAGTACGCGGTACAAATCGGCAGAATATTATTAGCATTTGCCGGATTAATGGCGATTCAATTGAATGATGGTGCCAGAATAATTGAGAAAAGACTGGAAGCATATGCCAGCAATAGATATTTTATCATATCATTCTGCGTCTTTTGCTTTATTATTGCGCTATTAGCAGGCATATTTATCACTCAATCAGGTACAGGACTTTCTCAGGATTCAACCCAATATATTCGAGCCGGCGAGAACATCTATTCAGGAAGGGGGTTAAATCTCGGTTATCCCCCAGGCATCTATCCCATGGTGTCTTGGCCGCCATTATACCCGATTATGATTGCAGCGCTTATGCATTTGCATATCTCTGCAGAAGGTGCTGCTAGAATGATACCCATTATGTCTTTTGCCCTCTCCATGTTCCCAATTTTTTTTCTTGGAAGATTGATAGGCGGCAATTTCACTGCCTGCATTGCCTGCCTCATAAGCTTGGTCTTTACACCACTGTTAAGAGTGACCTCATTTGCATGGACTGAGATGATATATATTTTTTTATCTCTGATGATGATTTGGGCCTTGATAATATTCTGCAGCACAGATAATAAATTCATGCTCTATGCCAGCGCGATTTCAACAAGTCTCGCACTTCTTACCAGATATATAGGAATAACTTTATTTGCAGTTGGACTAATAACCATTGCTCTTAAGGCGGATTTGATAAAAAACCGCGTGAATAATATATTAATTTTTAGCTTTATCTCGTTAACCCCGATCTCAATATGGATATACAGAAACATTCTGCTCACAGGAACACCATTTGGTGGGAGATCCTCAAGTCCAGATGGATTTCTTTATAATATTGACTTAACTGTCCGGACCATTTTAAAGGATTTCTTCGCAGCGATCCTGCCAGAACAAGATAGCGCATATATAATGGCTACCATCATAATATTATGTGCGATAATCATCCTCGAATATAAAGTTACATCTTTTGAATATCATAATAGAATACATATATTTATTATATATACAATTATTTATTTAACTACATTAAATATAATGGCCTCGATAACGGATTTTGATCCGATATCTTATCGCTTGACAAGTCCAGTATATCCATTTATTCTGCTTATGCTGATATCATTTATATATATTATTTTCAACCATATTAAAAATATTTCAATTAAGAGAAGATTTTTGGGAGCTATCATACTATTTTTTTCAATAATTTTTATAATGCAATTGAATAGTTCTGCAGACTATTTCCAAACCTCAAAAATAGGACTGGGATATAATTCGCCCAGCTGGAAGAACAGCTCTGAACTCAGTTGGCTGTCTAACAATCCTTTGCCGGATAATGCAATTATATATACCAATGATATCTATGCAGCAGGATTTTTGCTAAAACGGCCAGGAAAAATGCTGCTGAATGCAGATAACAAAATCAAAATAAACGAGTTTATTACAAGTTTAAGTCACAGTAATAAGAATGATACGTACATTATATATTTTAATAATCTGGGCAAGGGGACAGTACTATATAGAAATCTCATGGATGCTAGCCAGACGAATAAGACATTGACTGTTGTCCACAATTCTACGTTTTTCACAATCTTTAAACGTGATTCCCCAAATTAACTGGCTGTCTGACCTGCCGGTCGTGAATTTGCAATAGGCTGTTATTTATATAACCTATTCATATATGCTAC
>CAZFFD010000078.1:0-10958 GCA_964518035.1 uncultured Methanotrichaceae archaeon
CCAGGCCTCATCAACGGCCACACCCACCTGGCCATGACGCTCTTGAGGGGCTACGCAGACGACATGGAGCTGATGCCGTGGCTGCAGGAAAAGATCTGGCCACTTGAAGCGAAAATCACCGAAGAGGACGTCTTCTGGGGGGTGAAGCTGGGCTGCCTGGAGCAGATTCGCAACGGAATCACCTGCTACAGCGACATGTACTACTATCCGGATGCCACCGCCGAAGCAACCCGTGAGATGGGGCTTCGCGCCTTCGTCTCAGGAGTGGTCTTTGATATGTTGCCTGAGATGCTTTCTCAGGTTGAGCCCTTCATCCGCCGCTGGAAAGGTGACGATTTGATCACTCCTGCCGTGGGCCCACACGCTGCTTACACCTGCTCGGAGGAGACGCTTCTAAAGGCTAAGGAGATTGCCGATCGGCATGACGTCATGGTCCACATACACCTCTCAGAGACACGCGAGGAGGTGGACGGCTTTCTTTTGTCTAAGGGAAAGAGCCCTGTCGAGTACCTGGACAGCCTGGGCCTGGTAAACGAGCGCCTTGCAGCAGTGCACTGCGTCTGGCTCTCTCCTGAGGACTGCTACCTGCTGGCAGAAAAGAGGGCAAATGTGGTGAGCTGCACAGTGAGCAACCTCAAGCTGACTTCAGGCATAGCTCCCCTGAACACCATGATGAAGGCCGATGTCAACGTATGCCTTGGAACAGACGGAGCATCCAGCAACAACAACCTCAACCTCTTTGAAGAGATGAAGACCACAGCCATCGTCCAAAAGAACGCCTACCACACTCCCGCCGCCTTCACCGCAGAACAGGTCTGGCGCCTGGCTACGGAGAACGCCTGGAGGGCTTTCCGGCTAAACCTGGGCCTGCACCCTGGTGCTTTCGCCGACCTGGCTTTAATCGACCTGAAAAAGCCCTGGTTCTGCCCTGCTACAAACATTATTTCCCATCTGGTCTACAGCATAACAGGAGGCGTGGACACGACCATAGTCAACGGAAAAGTGCTCATGCGCAATGGAGTCATACCAGGCGAAGCTGAGATACTGGAGAAGGCTCAGGAGCGTTTCATTCGCCTGACCTCCGGCTAGCGTCTTGCTCAATATATCAGCGTCAACCTATCGGCGTTTGATTATCTCACCCATCTTCTTTTCCGAAGAAGCCTTCTCTTAAGCCACAGGCCGCCAGCCAGAAGGAGAAGAAGCAGAAGAAGGAAAAGAACGAACCAAACCAGTTCCGCGGCACCCAGAAGGCCCAAAAAGCCGTAGAGATCAAGCCATGAAGAATATCCTCGATCATTCACATAAACGAGGGCGGAACCCTCCTCGCGTCTTGTCTCTCCATCCTGCTCGTCCTGGTAGGTGATGCTGCAGGGAAGAGCATAGTATCCGGCAGTCGCGTTTTCATCAGTAAATATGGAAAAGCCGAGATCAATGCTTTCGCCTGGAGAAATGCTCATATTTTCATTGCCATTTTCGACCATCAAAAAGGGTGAAGTGGGGCGAGCCTGCACCTGGAGATCACGGGCTGTCTCGTCTCCCCTATTGGTCAGAGTGATCACTAATAACGCATCCTCTCCAGAAGCAACGCTGCTCTCCTGTCCAGACAGCTCTATCCTCGGCCCCATCATGACCAAGACCGGCAAAGGAAGAGCTATCGACTCATCTATATAATTAAAAATAAAATCGATGGTCCCATCCTCCTCAGAAACAGTCACATCCGAGAGCCAGGAATAGTTAAGGCGAAGCTCTTGCGGATAGATCCCCAGCGGCACGCCCTCCGCCAGAGCCATGAACTGAAGGGTCGTGTTCTCTCCCCCGGCCAGGAGACCGGCCACCTGGGGCCCTGAGAGAATTTGGATTCTGTCATCCTGGCTGATAAGCTCAGCCGTAATGCTGCGGGCATTTCCTTTATTCAATCCGAACTCATCCTGCTCTTTTGAGACAGAATTGGCGACTGATTCTGAGACGGAAGCATTGTTCTTTACTACAACGAAGACGCTTGAAGGTCGATCCTGCTCCAAATCGCCGTAGACCGAAGAGATCAATAGATGAGGAGCCTGCTGTGCAACTTCATCCGACTGTCCGGAAGAGACCGCTGACAGGCAAAAAAGGGCGAACAAAGAAAAAAAGAAAAGGAGGAGGCGAGCCCGGCAAAGGAGCAGTGCTGCGTTCATCAATCCAGGTAATGCGACTGTACCTTTTTATCTCTGTTGATCTTCATCACTCTGCTGAGGTGATCTCTATTGCCTCATTGGCATGAAGGCCCTTATGAACCACTCCGCAGATGCGCCGGGTTATGAGTGCAGGATTCTCATGCTGGAAGACATTTCGGCCAATGGCTACACCCCGCGCTCCAGCCGATATCGCACCTTCGACCATTTTCAGCAGATCGAGCTCAGAGTCCACCCTCGGCCCACCTGCGATGACAACAGGAATTGGGCAGCTCTCTACAACTCTGGCAAAGCTGTCCGGGTCTCCTGTGTAATTGGTCTTAACGATATCCGCACCAAGCTCCGCACCCACTCTTGCCGCATGAGCGATATACTCCGCCGAGTATTCGTCTTTGATCTTTTTTCCTCTGGGGTACATCATGGCTAAAAGCGGCATTCCCCAGTCCTGACAATGGCGCGAGATCTCGCCCAATGTAAAGAGCATGTTGCTCTCATCCTCAGCCCCGACGTTAACGTGAATGCTCACGGCATCAGCTCCGATCTTTAAAGCCTCCTCGACCGTGGCCACCAGCACCTTGTTGTTTGGATCCGGCCCCAGAGCCGTGGATGCGGATAGATGGATGATCAGCCCCAGGTCACGGCCATAGCCACGGTGGCCGAAAGCAGCTGCACCCTTGTGCACCACTGCGGCATCGGCTCCACCTGAAGCCACGGCATCTGCTATGGCTTTGACGCTCTTTATGCCCTGGATAGGCCCTACTGTTACCCCGTGGTCCATAGGAATGATGACTGTATTTTTTGTTCTGCGATTGAATATCCTTTCCATTCGGATTGATGTTCCTCTCAATTTTGCACTCTCCAGTTTAAGCTTAGATCTAATGTATTCTTTAGTACATCATAGATCTTTTTATTACTACAATGAACAAAATAGATGTATATATAGTTTGCCAGTCTATCAGTAAGCCTGAAATAGTGGCAGGATACCTTGATCAAGGAAGTGAATTCAATTATGGGCTGCGGCAATTCCCGATTCATTCGGCTGAAAAAAACGATATATACAGCAATGATATTCTGCTTGCTCTCTGTATCTTTCTCTGGAGTTTTGATGACCTTGGCTCTGGCCGGAACTGAGACAGGAGAGTTTTGTCCCACTTGCCCTGACTGGACTGACCTGGATGGATGGCTCGCCAAGAAGGAGGCATATGAGGCGGCCCAGCTCAAAATTCAGCAGAACGGCGGCCAGGCGTCAGACCAGCAAAACGGCCAGGCAGGCAGCAGCGGAGCAGCCACCGCCAAGGCAGATCCCAAGGACGGCTATGCGCTGCCTGATCTCATCACAAGCCCTTCAGCCATCATCACCAATGGAGATCGGATACTCCTTGATGTGAGATCGACTGAGAATTATCTTGCGGGCCATATTTCCGGGGCCAGAAATCTCTACTGGAAAGATCTGCAAAAGGACGGGCTCCTGGACACGGCATCTGCTGAGGCGGCGCTGAACAGGCTTGGCGTGAAGGAGAATGACAGGCTCATCATATACGGCGACAACGCCGAGGATGCAGCAATGGTCTTCTGGGCGCTCTCTTATCTGGGGCACAAGAATCTCAGCCTGCTTGACGGTGGCCTGGATGCGGCCCAAGAAGCGGAAGTTAAGATCACGTCAGATGAAGAATCTAAGACGTCGCTTCCTTCATCTCTGCGGCCCGCCAACTACACGGCCCATGTGGTGCCATGGTTGCTTGTCACGCCCGACAACCTGGAGAGCATTCTTGGGCAGGCAGATGTTCGAATCCTTGATGCGCGGGACTTCTCAGACTATGGCCAGAATAGGCTCGGCAATGAGTCGATCTGCCTATCTTTGGATAAGATCTATGACGGCTTACTGATAAAGAATGCCGATACACTGAAGGACCTCTTCGAGAGGCGTTTGGATTCGTCTTCAACTGTCATCGTCTACGGCACGCCGCAGGCCTACTCTCTCTTCTACAGCCTCAAGCTCATGGGCTACAATGCCACTCTGCTGGAAGGAGACTGGTGGAAGGACACGAGATGGGCGCATAGCAATGTAAATTGAATTTAAAACTATTTTTATAATATGTATTTTTCAGGCGGTCCAGAAGCGCTATCTTCTCGTTCTAACTTCTTCCACTGCCCGCTCTGCGCAGACGGGATCATCGCAACATTTCACATATCGTGTGTATGCAGGGATGCGACATTCCTGGATGAAGCAGGAAAAGCCGAATCCGTTCAATCTGACAGACATAGATATTCTACTGGATAATTGATGGATTTTTCAAAAATAGGACTATTTGGAACGTTTAATTTTTAATTAGAACCGTAATTGGACATTAATCCTGATTTAAATCTGGGTTCATAGTTGTTCGTTCGGTTATAATCTTTTATATCGTTCGCCTAATGCAGGGTTTGTAAGACAGCTCAGCCATCAGGGCACGAGCATGTCTTGAGTGGAGGTTAGTAAAATGAAATTCGCAAAGCTTTTGATGGCATTGCTGGCCGCATGCCTATTGGCAATGCCGGCCTTTTCAATGCCAGACTCGGAAAAGCAGCAAATGAATTCACAGAATCAGCAGCCTATGGGCGAAGCAGGCAAGCTCCTGGATCCATGTGACTGCAAAGCTCCTGATGTCCCAATGGGACCAAATGATAATTCCTGCCCCAAGTCCATGATGGATGGAAAGCTTACCGGTCCCGCAACTATGGGCCAGAACGGTGATGCAGGACATAGGAACAATTGCGCACCCAAATCCATGATGGACGGCAAAATGCCCTTCCCTTGCGAGCCAAACGCTCCACAGGGCCACGATGAGAATGCCGGCCCCAAGTCCATGATGGGCAAAGATCTACCCAGAGATGGACTGCAGGCACAGGGAGAGATGCCTCGGGTTAATTGAACCGAACGTAGATGACCTGAGGACCGTCTCAATCAATCCTATCCATAGACAAGGCCAGAATTTAATCTGGCCTGAGCATTTTTTTATTCATTTCTGTCCAATCGGCATTTGTACATCTGCTCTTCGCCGTGGGCCAACAGTGACTCATGCTCTTGCTTATGAAAAGCGGCAAGCCGAATCATGAGCAGCTCATAATCGACTTGATGGCCGTCGAACTCTGGGCCATCCACACAGGCCAGTCTGGTCTTGCAGCCAACTTCCACCCGGCAGCTGCCGCACATGCCAGTGCCGTCGATCATGATCGGGTCCAGGCTGACTATGGTCTTGATTTTAAGGGGCCGAGTGATCTCGGATACCAGCTTCATCATGATCACCGGACCGATGGTCAGCACCAGGTCTGGGGTCTCTCTCTCCAAGACCTCCTTTAATATCTCCGTCACAAGTGCTTTTCTTCCCAGCGATCCGTCGTTTGTGCAGATCAAAAGCTCATCTGAGACTGATGCTATCTCACTTCTCAGAATTGCCAGTTCTGCTGTACGCGCTCCGATTATGCTGATCACCCGGTTTCCCAGGCTCTTGAGCTTCTTGGTGACTGGATAGAGAACGGCCATGCCAGTTCCGCCTCCAACGCAGACGACCAGGCCGACTTTCCCCACCGCATTAGGTTGACCCAGAGGGCCGGTCACACTCAGGTAGGAGTCTCCGACCTGCATCGACTTGAAGAGGGCAGTAGACCAGCCAACCACATGAAAAATGATGGTAATCGTCCCCTTATCTGGATTAATATCTGACAAGGTCATTGGGATGCGCTCACCCTTCTCGTTGGCCATGAGAATAACGAACTGCCCAGGCTCGGCAACGCGAGCGATCTTGGGCGCCTCGATCTCATTCAGGACGATTTCTCCTCCTGCCATCTCCATTCGCCGGACTATTTCGTACATGCGCGCCTCAACAAGATAATATGCTTTTCTGACTAAAGAATTGGTTAAAATACCGTTTATGTTCTGGATGTTTATTTTGATGCATAGACTGTCTCATATAAAGGTATTCTCTTGCAAGTTGAAAATACTTTGCACGCTCGGACTTGCAGCGTGATATCCCCACACAGGTAGTCTGACACATGTCGCGCCGTTCCTGGGCTATTCCTCTCATGCTGAGCTTTGTTCTATTACATCGTTTTCTGAAGCTGTGAGTGACATATTCTGGTTCTGGACGTCATCTGCGCCGGAGTGCACTACGTCGATTGCTTCCCATGCAAGGGTGATGGTACTTCGCACTGCTGGGAAGGCGCAAAGCTGGGGCAACGGAAGTGGAAGGTCATCGGCTCGCTGAAGGCATATCGCCGCCTAGCTGGTCAAGAAACTTGAAAAGCCACGCAGATCTTCAGAGAAATGCTCTTGTCCTGATATAGCCGAATGTGCTCAATAGCAGTTGCATCTATTTTTCCGAGGTGAGGTGAACTTTGAGCTTCAACTACGTAGATCCTGCTTTTTAACGTAATCGTTCCATCTCCTGACCTCATCTACTTTCTTTTTAATCACTTCGTCACTTTTATATTCAGATGATTTTTTATGGCTTAAAATCTCTTTTAAGTCCAATAAAGACCTGATAATCGATTCTGTCTCGTCATAGATCTGCCTGGCTTGTTGACAGGTAAGATTGGCTTCTTTCAGTGTCTCTTCATCTTGATACTCCTTTGACCTGAGAATATTGATGAGATCTTTAATTTCAGCTTCTTCTTTTTCATTAAGCTTTTTTTCGTTAACAAGTCTCCATATCAGGCTGCGCAGATCTATGACACCCTTTTCTGCGTTTATTTCTTGAGGAATGTTTTCCTTCAAATCGAGCTTATCAACCTCCTCTTTCAGAAGTTCTGCATCAATCTGAAGTTTATATGGCGGTTGCACACCTACCCAAGCCAAGACATCATGAAGACTTGTAACGAGACGTCTTCGCTCCTCATCAGTCAAGTAGCAGCTGATGTCGTCCAAAGGACTAGTCACTTCTTTGCTCTCCTTTGTCATAAATATAATGAGCTGGTTCGCATATATTAAAGAGATCGTCATTAGGACTCGGATTTGATGAATTGGTCTCGTTGCATGTAACCGTACCTAAAAAGATTGCGTGCCATATCTGATGTAAAGTAAGACGCATGATAAGGGATTATTACTTAACGATAATTTTTTATTAAATTACCTAAAATGTGATATCATTATCAAAAATATTAATAATATGGATTGATATAGAAAGAGATATCAATGAAAAATAGCATCATAATCATTGGAGAATCTGAAATGTTAATTGCATCTGTAACCTGGAGCAGCGAATTGCCTCTCCTTTTAGAAGGCGCTAAGGAGGTCGGACTGGACCTGGAAGCCTGGTCCTCCTCCCAGCTCACCGGACCCGAAGAGATAGAAAAGTGTATCGAATCCCTGAATAGAGCGCAGCTTATCCTCCTCCATCCATCAAGCGATGCCTGCTGGGACGAGATCATTGCCGCCCTGAATCCCCAGACGCCGGTGATCTCTTTTGGGCGTGACCCTTCTCATTGGTCTCTCTCTACCGTACCCCTGGAGGTCACCACGACCGTCAACAAATACGTCCTCTTCGGCGGTCCCGAGAACTACAAAAATATGCTCAAGTATGCCTGCCGCCAGGCATTAGCCCTGGAGCTGGACTATGAGCCACCTCATGAGCTGCTCTGGCAGGGGCTGTACCATCCACGCCATGAGGCGCCTTTCTCGTCGCTCGAAGAGTACCAGAAGTGGTACGGCACATCAGACCGTCCGACTGTGGGCATAATGTTCTCTCGAACCTACTGGGCTAATGGGGATCTGGCTGTTGTCAATGCCCTGATAGCTGAGCTGGAAAAGAGCTTTTCAGTAATTGCCGTCTTTTGCTTTGGCATGGGTGACAGGGATCTTGGGGCCTGGTCAAGTGGCGAGGCGACTAATGCATTCTTCCGGGGCAACGTCGATGCAATCATCAATCTTCAACAGATCTTTCGCAGCATGAACATAAGTGGCGCTGTAGACTCTCTGTCGGAACTCGATGTTCCAGTTTTTCATCCCCTTCAGGTCTATCATAAAACGGAAGAGGAGTGGGAGAAGGACATTCACGGCCTGTCCAGCAACGAGGTAGGCTGGTCGGTGGCCATGCCGGAGTTCGAAGGAGTGATCGAGCCGCTCATCATAGGAGTAGCTGATAAATCAGTATCCGATGGAGCTCTCATCGAGCGGCACGTCCCGCTCACAGATCGGGTCTCCAAGGTCGCTCGGCGCATCGGTGGCTGGATTGCCCTTAAGAAAAAGCCTGTGCCCGAGAGAAAAGTGGCGTTTATCCTGCACAATAACCCTTGCGTCTCAGTGGAGGCGTCTGTAGGCGGTGGTGCTCACCTCGATTCCCTGGAGAGCGTAGCTCGAATCATGAACCAGATGGCTAAAGCCGGGTATGCCCTGGAAAGTCCGCCAAAGGATGGCAAAGAGCTGATTGAGACCATCATGGGAAGAAAGGCTATCTCCGAGTTTCGCTGGACACCGATAGAAGAGATCGTGCAGAAAGGAGGCGCTTTGGCCTACCTGAGCGAGCAGGAATACCGACAGTGGTTCGATCAGCTCTCTCCACCTGTTCGAGATCGATTGAGCGAGGCCTGGGGTCGTCCGCCAGGCGAGGAAAAGGACGGCATTCCTGCTGCCATGGTCTATCAGGGAAAGATTGTGATCACAGGGGTGCAGTACGGCAATGCCCTGGTCTGTGCCCAACCGAAAAGGGGCTGCGCTGGAGCACGTTGTGACGGCCAGGTCTGCAAGATACTGCATGACCCGGAGGTTCCGCCAACTCATCAGTACCTGGCCACCTATCGTTACATCGAAAAATACTTTGGAGCTGACGTGATCGTAGATGTGGGAACGCACGGCAACCTGGAATTCCTGCCGGGCAAGTCTGTAGGCCTCTCTGACGACTGCTATCCTGATATTGGAATTGGCGATATGCCGCACCTGTACATCTACAACTCCGATAACCCGCCAGAGGGAACCATCGCCAAGCGGAGGAGCTATGCGGTCCTCGTCGATCACATGCAGGCGGTCATGACTGACTCCGACCTCTATGGTGAGCTAAAAGAGCTTGAAGATAAGATTGCCGAGTACAAGCGAGCCGTAGTCTCAGATGGAGCAAGAGCCCACGCGCTGGAGCATATCATACTGGGCCTCCTGGAGAAGAGCAATCTGGCCAAGGAGATCAAGCTTCAGAAGCTTACGGCTCAGGGTGTCAGCTTCGAGCAGATTTTAGAGAGGGCTCACGACAAGATCTCTCAGCTCTATAATACCCAGATTCCCGACGGCATGCATATCTTTGGAGAGCTTCCAGAGGGAAAACGAAGGGAAGAGATGGTTCGATCCATACTGCGTCCAGAGGTTAGGAAGGCCGCCGCCTCGTTGCTCGGAAAAGAGGTCACGACAAGGATCGAAGACCTGCAGGCTATAGACCAGCTCGGCCAGGATCTCGTCAGCGCCATGATGGCTGATTATGCCTCAGGAAACGGCGGAGGAAAGGACAGAGAAAATGACGGCGGAAATCTGTCGGCACTTCGGCAGGCATATGAGATTAAAGCCTCGGATGATCTTGCTGCCTTGCAGGATAGAGTGCGAGATCTATGCAGTAGAATAGAAGACTCGAAAGAGATGGAGAGCCTCTTGCACGGATTCTCTGGTGGCTACATCAAGCCTGGGCCGTCTGGTCTTGTCACCAAAGGAAAGATCGAGATTCTTCCAACGGGCCGGAACTTCTTCTCACTTGATCCGTCATCCATTCCCACCGAGGCAGCCTGGATGGTAGGCAGAAAGCTGGCCAACAGCCTCATCGAGAAGTACCGAAAGGAGCAGGGAAGGGCTCCGGAGAACGTGGCCATGTTCTGGATGGCGGGAGACGTGATGTATGCCGATGGAGAGCAGATGGCTCAGATGTTCTACCTCATCGGCGTCGAGCCCATCTGGAAAGGAGGCAAGCTGAAAGGCTACAGGGTGATACCGATCGAGGATCTGGGCAGGCCCAGGATCGACCTCACAGTGAGGGTCTCAGGAATCACTCGTGACTGCTTCTACAACTGCATCGAAATCATGGACCAGGCCATCAAAGAAGTAGCCGCTCTGGACGAGCCTGTCGAGATGAACTTCCTGCATAAGCATGATCTGGAGAACGGCCAGACTCCAAGGATCTTCGCCAGCCGACCGGGAACTTACGGAAATGGAGTGAACCTGGCGGTCTACGCAAGCGCCTGGAAGAAAGATAAGGACCTTTCAGACGTATTCATCTACTGGAACGGCTACGCCTACGGCAAAGGGTTCTTTGGCGAGGAGTCCCAGGACCGGTTGATCAAGCAACTGAAGAGCGTAGACGTAACATTCAATAAGACTACAACGGACGAGAAGGATCTCTTCGGATGCTGTTGCTACTTCGGCAATCACGGCGGCATGACTGCAGCTGCCCGGCAGGTCTCCGGAAAAGAGGTCGAGGCCTACTATGGAGACACAAGAGACGCAGATCACGTCGAGGTTCGGGATCTCGCCGACGAGGTCCGCCGCGTCGTTCGCACAAAGCTCCTCAATCCCAAGTGGATTGACGGCATGAAGAGGCACGGCTACAAGGGGGCCGGTGACATCTCAAAGCGCGTCGGTCGCGTCTACGGCTGGGAGGCTACGACCCAGGAGGTTGACGACTGGATATTTGATGACATTGCAAAGACCTTCATCATGGACGAAGAGAACCGCAAGTTCTTCCAGGAGAACAACCCCTGGGCCATGGAGGAGATGGGCCGGAGGCTACTGGAAGCCGAGCAGAGAGGTTTGTGGAAGGCCGACCCGGAGGTCCTGGATGC
>CAZFFD010000079.1:0-10945 GCA_964518035.1 uncultured Methanotrichaceae archaeon
ATGGAGTGGCTGAAGAACGAGAAGCCGACAGCAGTTCCCATTACCCTGCCGAAGTCGCATCCGGGCAGAGCGGTTTCTTTCTCAATTATATCGTTGAAGTACAGCAGTGTCGAGGACACAGCCTGGGCGCCTCTCAAGGAGCCGCAGTTGACCATTGTGGCAGCCAGTACGCCAGCAGCGGAGTAGGCGTTCCACTTGGATACATCGTTGGCCTCGTACAGTACATATCCGGAGGGCAGCTTCTTGCCTGCCTTGATGACCTTGTCCTCAAGAGCAGCGGCGACGGTAGACTGAACTACTGTGCCGATGGTTCCGGTCTTGCCGTTAGCCTTGACGCAATTGTAGACCATGTTGTTGGCGTTCAGGCCCTGGTAAGCCATGCCCAGGAGCTGGTGGCGCTCGAATATGCCCATGGCGTTGCCCATCTCCATCTCGCCGATCTGCTCATAAATGGATGCCAGAGCAGCGGCGTTCATGGCGTTCCTCTTGGTGATGGCTGCAAGGTGGTTGGCCATGACGTTCCTGAGAGCAAAGCCCAGACCTTCATCGTTCTGGGGGATGTTGAGAACAGATGCGACGTTTCCGCCGGACATGCCTACTGTTTGTGGGTACTCGCCCCATACAGCTGCATGGACCATTGGGGCCTCAATCAATGTGGCCTTGAACTGCTGGATGAGTGCCTCAGTTGTTGCTGCTGCTGCACCGGTCAATCCTACCACGAACTCAGAGGCAGCGTTGACTCTTGCGGTTGGGACCTGGACGAGCAGCTGTTTGCCGCCGCCGAGGACCTTGACGACTGTATCGTCGCCAGAGGTAACCTGTAGCAAGGACTTGATCTTATCAGCAAGGGCACCTGCATTGGCAACTACATCGTATTTCAGCTCGCGTCCCTTGATCTGCCTGCGGCCTCCTGCGACCTTTCCGGTCTTAAGAGCGCCTTCGATTCCGGCCAGATTGACGGCTACAGTTCGCTTTGTGAGAGAAATGAGTCTCTGCATGGCCGCGTTCTTGAGAGGGCTGACGGCGCTCAGGTCGACGTCGCTCTTCAAAAGAACTCCGCGGTCGCTATATAGGTCTATCTTGTCAGACACGTTCTTTATCCTCCTTTACCTTTTTAGCAGCAAAAACTGCAACGACGGCGATGCCGAAGCGATGATATGAACGCCTACGCTAAAAGGTCTCATATCCAGCATCATCACAATTCGTTACAATCTCCCGCCGAGTTTCCTAATGCTTAATAGCTACTTAAAGTTTTTGCGTGCCATATTTATTACTACCTAATTTATAAGAATCTGTAAGGCCATCTTTTATAGAATAAATATAAATTTTTAGTTTAAACTAAATAATAAATTTTGTTTATAATTGTGCGATCCTATGCATTCCATAAGAGTTCATACAATCTTCTCTGAGGGTAAAACCAGCTCAATCTTTGTCATCGCGATAATAGGTATCGATCTTAGGAAATGATGAATATAATTTAGCATAATCGATTAGTATGGATATACTGATATAAAAAGTTCTTACTGAATATATTTACTGATGCAAATGGTTTTGCTGATTTAATTGGATGATTGATCTGCATAAAGCGATTTCTCCTGGCAAGTTGAATTTCTCGCAGCCAAACATTATTAAATAATCGTGTTGAATGTCCCAGTTGAACAATTATGTCGATCGATCTCCGCCGTAATTTTTACGGAAAAACTTAAATCAACTGCAATATCTGGCCTAATTGAATGCATCTCATAATTGCAGAGAAGCACGATGCCGCCAAGAGGATCGCCCAGATCCTAGCCGATGAGAAGCCCCACTCCCAGAGGGTAGCAGGAATTGAGGCATTTCAATTTGATGACAAGGTCGTGCTGGGTCTATCCGGCCACATCGTGGGTGTTGACTATCCCCCGGAATATAACAACTGGCAAAAGGTGGACTGCAAGGAGCTGATCCGGGCAGAGATCGTTGTCCGTCCCATCCAGGAGAAGATCGTCTCGGCGCTGCGAACCCTGGGAAAACAAGCCGATAAAATCACAATTGCCACGGATTACGATCGCGAGGGTGAGCTGATAGGCGTTGAGGCTCTGAAGATCGTCCAGGAGGTCAATCCCCGGCTATCTGCCGATCGTGTCAGATACAGCGCCATAGTCAAAGATGAGATCTTAAAGGCCTTCAAGGATTCCGGAAAGGTGGACTTCGATCTTGCGGCCTCAGGCGAGGCGAGACAGGTCATAGATCTGGTCTGGGGCGCGGCATTGACCAGGTATATATCTCTCACCTCCGGCAGGCTTGGCAAAGAGTTCCTGTCGGTCGGTCGCGTCCAATCTCCCACCCTGGCCCTCATCGTCGATAGGGAGCGGGAGATCCAGTCCTTTGTGCCAAAGCCCTACTGGGAGATATTCGTCGATCTTGACAAGGAGCTTCGGGTGCAACATGCCAAGGGCCGCATCTGGGATAAGGCTGAGGTTGACGGGATAATTTCTCGCCTCGGCAGTGTTGGCATCATCAAGTCAATTGAAACCAAGCCGCGTGTGGACAAGCCGCCAGCTCCCTTTGACACTACTAGCTTCATCTCTGCCGCGAGCGGCATCGGCTTTTCAGCTGCAAACGCAATGCGTATCGCCGAATGGCTCTACACAAACGGCTTTATCTCATACCCGAGAACGGACAACACAGTCTATCCGCCGTCTATCGATCTGGTGGCTCTGACAAGTCTCTTTTTGAAAGGCGCTTTCAGAGAGGAGGCCAAGCGGCTTCTCCAGGGAAAGATGCAGCCGACAAGAGGCAAGAGGTCCACCACCGACCATCCGCCCATTTATCCAACAGCTCCCGTAGAGAAGAGCGAGCTGAAGGAGGACCAGTGGAGGATCTATGAGCTGGTGGTGCGCCGTTATTTTGCGACACTTGCCGATCCCTGTGTCTGGGACGCCACCAGCCTCAAGGTTGACGTCGGGCCTGAGCCGTTCAGGGCCAATGGAGCCCGCCTGGTAGAGGCTGGATGGAGATACTATTATCCTTACAGCAAGGCTGAGGAGCATATACTGCCTGAGCTCAAGGAAGGCGAACGCCTGGCTGTTTTAGGGCAAAGCGTCGAGGCAAAAGAGACCCAGCCGCCGGCTCGATACGGCCAGGGCAAGCTCATCAAGCTCATGGATGATCTGGGGCTGGGAACCAAGTCCACAAGGCATGATATCATCAGCAAGCTCTATGCCAGAGCATATGTGCAGGGCAATCCCATGCGACCCACTAATACCGCTTATGCAGTTGTGGACACCCTTCAAAAGTATGCTCCTACCATCACCAAACCTGAGATGACCCAGACTCTTGAGAAGGACATGACCCAGATCTCAGAGAGAAATATCAAGGAGGACGAGGTTGTCGAGAAGTCCCGGGTTATGCTCACATCTGTCTTCGATGAGCTGACATCAAACCACGACGGAATTGGAGAGTCGCTGAAGGATGGGCTGCGAACCGATAAGATCGTGGGCACCTGTCAGAAGTGTAAATCGGATCTCATCATCCGGCGCGGCCATCGCGGCTCGCGATTTATCGGCTGCTCCGGCTATCCGGAGTGCAGGTTCACGCTGCCCCTTCCCAGGTTTGGGACGCTTGTTGTGACTGACAAGCGTTGTGAGACGCACGGCATGTTTCACGTCCGCATCATCAACAAAGGCAAGAGGCCCTGGGATTTAGGCTGCCCTCACTGCAACTTCCTGGAGTGGCAGGCCAAGAAAGCCAAAGGCCCTGACGAGGAGAAGCCAAAAGATAATGCCAAGGCCGGGATAGAGGCCAAAGCAAAAGAGGATGGCCTTCAGGCAATAGCCGGCATAGGGCCCAAGACCCTGGAGAAGCTGACACAGGTCGGCATCAATAATAGAGAGGATTTGCTCCGGGCAGGGGTCAAGGTGCTGGCAGAGAAGACGGGCATCAGCCCCAAGAAGATAACTGCCTGGAGAAGAGCGGCTCGAGCAGAAAGCTGAGGCTTAATTTCGGATTTAATTGCGTGGGTAATCTCTGTGGGTCTTCAGTGCGCTCTGTGACTTTTGTGGTGGCAGTCCGAAACGGCTGCTGCCAAAGAGTCATAGAAGTACGCACAGAGCGACCAACCAAGAGCTAGAACGCTATAGTATCCCCTGGTTAGCCATTAGAAAATAGCGAATAGCCAAAATTGTAAATCGGGCGGTAGAGGCCAACAAGCATATCTTCTTTAAGTACTTCTTCGATCATCGCCAGCGATCACTGGAAGGCCCTAAAGGTGTCCGCCCGGAGACATAAAGGCGACAAGGCGTGAGATTGGCCCTAGCAGAGGCCGAGGCCCTCAGGTCGGACGACCTGACGGTGTGGGAGAAAGGTGATTTTGGTCAAAGAGAGCCAGAAGTGGTCCTGCACCTACCGGATGGATGGCGCCAGGAAGATAGACGCTGCGAAAGCCCGCCAGAAGGCCGGGTCAATGAAGGCCGCTGCTCTGGTGATCAAACTTTAAATATCAAGAATCAAGAGTAATATCCATGTGTGAGATTTTGGTGCGCAGGATCATAACCAACGATCTCCCTTACGATCTGGAAGAGCCTGGCGATGAGTGGGAAATCACCAGAGGGCTTATGAGACTCTCACAGCAGGCGCTATCTAAATATGTGGATAAAGAGCCTGACATTTATTGATGAAAGGAAAGATCGTCGTAGTCCCGTTCCCTTTTACAGATTTGAGTTCAATTAAGCGTAGGCCTGCTCTTGTTATTCTTGAAAACAAGTACGACATTGTAGTTGCCTACATATCCTCAAACATGCCTTCGATCCCATCGCCGGAGGATGTCTTAATTTCACGATGCAGATCTTCTTTTGCACTCTCTGGGCTAATATCCGATTCAGTTATAATGCTGGACAAACTCGCGACTATGGAGAAAGCTCTTGTTATACGCATTTTGGGCGAAGTGGATGAAGATCTGAAAGCAGAGATCAACCCCAAATTGGCGGCGTGTTATAGGCTCTGAGTGAGTTCTCCGGAAGATCACGAGAGGAGTGAATGCAAAAAATCTTTCCTCCAATGAAAAAAGATATTCATAGCCTGAAGAGATGGTTGTGCATAGCTCTGGTCGCGGCTTCCTTCGCATTTTACGGATGCCTGCTGCTCGTCCCCATCTCATCTTTCTCCGCAGAATGAAAGATTGCACTGTCTGCCTTGCTGGTCATTTTGGCTGGCAGTTCTCATCCTGGGACGGGAGGCTATAGCCAAATATCGAGACTTCAATTGGCGAAAACGGCTCATCTCATGGCATAAAAAGATTGAAGAAAAGATCAAATCAAAGAGCAACTGATGGAGATTCATGCTCCCCAGAGTAATTCTGCATAGTGCCGTCAGCCTGGGTGGAAAGATTGACGGATTTCCCATAGATCTAAACCAATACTATAATTTGGCTGCATGGGCCTGGCCGGATTTGAACCGGCGGCCACTCGGTTATGAGCCGAGCGCTCTAACCGGACTAAGCTACAGGCCCAAAAGGAATGCGCCGCCAACAGGGCTCGAACCTGTGACATTCTGGTTACTGCTCTATCGCAATTAACAGCCAGACACTCTACCAACTGAGTTATGGCGGCTCGACACCCTCCCTCGATACACAATGATTTAAGCCTTTTGATTAGAAGGTAGTTTTCATGCGCGTCCTGAAGAAGAATCTGCGTGGCGACGAGGGGGAAATAGCCCTGCTTCCCGAGTCGCTGGATGACTTATGGCATCTGCAGCATCTGATCTCGCGAGGCGACCTGGTTTTCGCCCTCTCTCACCGTAAGGTTCCAGCCATCGCCGACAAGGCGCGCCCGGAGAAGATGGAGCGGAAGACCGTGCGCCTGGGAGTTAAGGTGGAGGACATCGAGTTTCATATGTATTCCAACTGGCTGCGGCTGCACGGCATCATCAAGTCTGGCATGGACGTAGGCCAGTATCATACTCTGAATATAGAGGTCGGCACCGATCTGTCTATAATCAAGTACCATTGGAGGCCGGACCTCCTGGCGAGAATTGAGGAAGCAGTGGCTGAGTCGCTTCGCCCGCGAGTGGTCATTGCCCTGGTGGAGGAGGGTGAGGCCACCGTTGGAGTTCTTCGCCAGTTCGGGGTGCAGATGGCAGCAGAACTGAGGCAGGGCAGCGGTAAGGGCAGCGGCGAGGACACTCGCTCAGGCTTTCTCAAAGATGTGGTAGAGGCCATAGACAAGACCGCGCAGGACGGCGCGGAGGTCATCCTGGCTGGACCGGGCTTCACCAAGGAGGATGTGAAAAAGGCGATCGACTCCAGTCGCCCTGACCTCGCTGAACGGATCGCAATGGATGATACATCGTCCATCGGACGCAGCGGGTTTCAGGAGGTTTTGCGTCGCGGGGCAGTAAAGAGCGTTCTTGAGTCCAGTCGCATAGCTCGCGAGGCCAAGATCATTGAGGAGCTCTTCAGGGAGATCGCTACAGACGGAAAAGCCGCCTATGGCAGAGCCGAAGTGGAGATGGCCAAGAACTATGGGGCGATTGAGACGCTATTGGTCCTGGATGAGGTGGCCCGGAGGGGGTCGATGGATGATATCATGCGCGAAGTGGCCACGGCGCGTGGCCGAGTGGTGATCTTCAGCTCGGAGTTTGAGCCCGGAGACCGGCTGCGTTCATTGGGGGGCGTCGCGGCACTGCTTCGCTTCAAGATAGCTTGATGCTCCGCGGGGTGCAAGATATGCCTAGAGGGGGTTAGGACGAATTGAGTCAATGCGACAAGTGTCCCCGTAGGGCCGTAATCTATCAAAGGTACTCTGGAATGCATCTGTGCCGGGAGCACTTCGAGGCTGATGTGAATCGCAAGATCAGGGAGGCTATACGCAAGACTGGACTCTTCGGACGGGGGGCGAGGGTGGCAGTTGGCCTGGACGGAGGACGAAATAGCGCCACTCTCGCGTATGTCCTGAAGAATCTCTTTTCTCGGCGAAGGGATATCGATCTGCTGGCGATCGTCGTAGATGAGGGAGAGGCGCACAGTCCAACTTCGAAGGAGGCCTGTCTGGTGGCTGAGCGGCTCGGAATGACGACGGTAATCAAGAGCTTGCCTCACCTTCAGGATGAAGCATCAGTGCAGAGTTGTTTTTCTCGGCATAGGCAGCTACTATATGCGGCTGCAGAGGATTGTGAAGCGAGCATCATTGCAACAGGTGAGGACCTGGATGATGAGGCCCTGGAGATATTTGTCAGATATCTGCAGGGCGACCTTGAAGGCCGCGAGAGAGAATGTGGGGCGCGCGGTGAGGTGTGCGCAGCAGGATTGCCCTGGATAAAGCCGCTCTCGCGTGTTCCGAAAAAGGAGGTCCGGCTTTATGCCATCGGTCGCAATCTGGGCTACGGGGCAGGTATGCAGCCATGCGCTGATGCCCTGCACCGGGTGGCGAAGAGGCATCTCTTCGACTTTGACTGCCGGCATCCTGGGACGAACTATTCTCTCCTGCGCGGTTGGGAGAGGGGCCTCTCGCCGGAGGTGCCGGCTAGGGCAAAGCCTTTAAGTAAAGATGTGAAATAGTCGAGCCCAAGGCCTCGGTAGCTCAGCTGGTCCAGAGCGATTGACTTGTAATCAATAGGTCGCGTGTTCGAATCACGCTCGGGGCTTCCTTTTGGTCTTCCTGTTTTCTTTTTCCTATCTCTTTTGCGGGTTCATTTTCTCGTTCTTTTGTTGTTTTGTTATAGAGTTGTGGGCAATATTGTCTTGAGAAAAAGACCGATTTGCAGGAGAGATCCTCCCCGTGACTTCATCAGTCCGGGGAGGCGCGAGGAGGCAGACCAGAATGATCAGATGACGCATTATCCATGGAAGGATAGCGATATTGTGAATTTTATTTTCTCTTAAGCCCTCTTTGCCTTTTTTATATCCAGCCTGGTTTTGCACCTGGGACAGGCCTTCGGTTTGTTCACCCTCGTCTCCCAACCGTAATGGCATTTTGGACATTTCATCTGTTTCATATTAATACAGTTGTAATAAGAGTATTAATAACTTTCGATTGTATATCATTATCCATATTACCCTTGCAGGCGCAAAGCCTATAATTGGATGGACATGGTAAATACAGAATTTCATGAACGAGATTTTGGAGATCCTTTCTGAAAACGCAAAAGCTGCTCCATCCGAGATCGCGGCGCTTTTGGGCAGGCCGGAGGCGGATGTCATCCAGGAGATCCGTGCGCTGGAGGATGCTGGCGTGATAAGAAAGTACGTCACACTGATAAACTGGGAGAAGCTTGACAAGAGCTATGTCTTCGCCGTCCTTGAGTTGAAGGTAGCACTTCAGCGCAAGACGGGCTACGATGCCGTGGCTGAGCGGATCGCAAACTTCTCTGAGGTGGATTCGGTGCGGCTGATCTCCGGAGATCACGATCTATCTGTTACGGTTCGGGGCAAGTCCATGAAGGACATAGCCTACTTCGTGGCTGAAAAGATCGCTCCCCTGGAGGGTGTTCAATCGACCTGCACTCACTTTATTCTCAAGAGCTACAAGGAGCACGGCGTGATTCTCTCAGAGAAGCCCAAGCCTCATAGATTGGTGGTAACCCCATGAAGCAAAAGCTGAGCCAAAAAAGCATACCCGCCTGGAGCGCGGACCGGCATCTAAATCAGGTTGTCAGAGCCATGCCGCCCTCAGGAATCAGGCGGTTCTTCGATCTGGTGAGCGAGATGGATGGCGCGATCTCATTAGGTGTCGGAGAGCCGGACTTCGTCACTCCCTGGCATGTGCGCGAGGCATGCATCTATTCTCTTGAGTCGGGTGCCACTCATTACACCTCCAACAAGGGAATGCCGGAGTTGAGGGAGGCCATCTGCAATCAGACTCGCCTGGACCTTGGTCTTGATTATGATCCTGCCGAGGAGATACTGATCACAACCGGCGTCAGTGAAGCCGCTGATCTGGCATTTCGGGCCACGCTTAACCCTGGTGAGGAGGCAATAGTTCCCGAGCCCTGCTATGTGGCCTACACCCCGGACATAGTTCTGGCAGGAGGGGTCGCGAGGACGGTTCCCACGAGGCTGGAGGATGAGTTCCGGCTGCAGCCTGAAGATGTAGCGGCGGCGATAACCGAGAAGAGTCGCGCTCTCTTGCTCAGCTATCCCAACAATCCAACTGGAGCTATCATGACCCGCGCAGATCTTGAGGATCTGGCTGATGTTGTGGTCGAGAACGATCTTCTGGTCATATCTGATGAGGTCTATGGCAAACTGAGCTATTCGGGCAATCACGTGAGCTTTGCTCAATTGGAGGGCATGCAGGAGAGGACTGTGATCTTGAATGGTCTATCCAAGTCTCATGCCATGACCGGGTGGCGCATCGGATATGCGCTCGGCGATCCTGCGTTGGTGGGAGCCATGACCAAGGTCCATCAGTACACCATGCTCTGTGCTCCTACTATGGCCCAGATTGCGGGGCTCGAAGCCCTGCAGAAGGGTGAGGAGGAGATGCTGCACATGAGGCACGAGTATGACCTGCGCAGGCGGATGTTCGTATCCGGGCTCAATCGCATCGGTCTGGACTGCTTCGAGCCCAAGGGAGCGTTTTATGCCTTCCCGTCTGTCAAGTCCTGGGGGCTCTCCTCTGAGGAGTTTGCTGAAAGGCTCTTGAGAGAGCAGAAGGTGGCTGTGGTTCCGGGCAACGTGTTTGGGTCGAGCGGCGAGGGATTTTTGCGTTGCAGCTATGCCACATCTCGTGAGGAGCTGATTGAGGCGCTGGACAGAATTGAGACCTTCCTCGCGGGACTTTAGATCTCTGTGCTTTCCATGCGTCTTCTCCATGCCTTCGTGGTGGTCGATCCTTCTCGGATCACCACAAAGGCACAAAGACACAAAGGCATGACAAATGATTAAAATAGGCTTATTCAGTGGAGCTTGATATATTTAGATCCACAAATAGCGAAATTTTTGTGCGTTTATGAGAATGATAAAATATGCTTAAAGCCAAATTCAAGTCGGAGCAGACGGACAGGCTCGCTGGCGGCCTCGCTCGACTGGGGCTGTCACCCAATGCTTGGACGGTGCTCTCCCTCGTTCCGGCGCTGGCGGGGATGGCCGCGCTTGTGTACGGGCGGCTCGCCTGGGGCCTTGTGCTCTTTTCCCTCTCGGCCTTCATAGACATCGTTGACGGGACGGTTGCCAGGGTGACCCACCAATCAACGACCAAGGGTGCCTTCATAGATGGAGTGGTTGACAGGTATGTGGAGATGCTGCTCTATTTGGGGCTGCTCGTCTACGTGGGCCGCGGCGAGTACCTGGGCCTGCCAAATGAGGTCTGGTTCATGTTGCTCTTCTTCGGGTCGCTGATGACCACGTTCGTGCGGGCCTATGCCGATCACCGGGGGCTCGTCAAGGTCGAGGCGGAGCTTAAGAAGATGGGCGGGCTGTTGGAGCGGTTTGAGAGGCTCATGCTGCTTTATGCCGGGATGTTTTTAGGGCTGTTCAACACTTCGTGGCTGATGATGGTGATAGTCATAACTGCGGTCCTGGCCAATGCCACGGCCCTTCAGAGGATATCGTTTGCTTTGCGGAGATGAGGGGGCGGATTTGGGGTGCTTTGAGCTTACCTTCAGGGAAATCCTTCAGCATGTCTGTTAATCAGGCCACGTTGAAGAAGCTCCCATCAAGTAGCCTCCAAAACCTATGGTCCACATAAGCACCGGATAGGCGATAAATCTCTCTTCGCCGCCTCTTCCAAAGACCTGCCAGAATAATGACGGCCCTCCTGAAAATAAAGCCAAAATGAGCACAATCAAAGAAAATACACCTATTACAGCGGATATATAAGCAAATGGCTTTCCGAGAAGCCTGTAAGCTGCAATGGCTGATAGCGATGAAGTCACAAAAGTTGCCAGGGCCACCAATCCGTGGATGATCCCAGAGTCTCCTGGGAATATCCCCACACCCATTGCGGATGCGCCGAAAATAGCGAAAAGAATG
>CAZFFD010000080.1:0-10646 GCA_964518035.1 uncultured Methanotrichaceae archaeon
TCTACGTTCTTGTATCCTACGCCCTTGACCGATGCCTTTTCGTACATATAGTTAGCTGCACCGGCCATGCCTACTACGGCCATGGCGATAATAACCAAAACAGCTATTAGTTTTCTCATTTCTTTCCCACCTCCTTAGGTTACCATTAACGCTCAGGATCCAAGCCGTCAGCAGAGGCCTAAATCCCTGGCACCACCCGACAAAGATCCGCCGTCCCTTGCCTGCTTGATGCAAACCCGCAAGAGCTGACATATTACAGCTTTGTCGTGTGGAGTACCTGACCCACATGCTTCTCGGCTAATATTTGAGTATTTTGCTCAGGCACAATTCAGGACTTCCAGCTTATGGAATATAAATATGTCGGGAGTTTTGGGTGGAATCAATATCAATAGATCTAATATATACATAAGATGACCGGCCTGCAGGCCCTTTTATCATGGCAGCTTATGCGCAGCAGCAGCTCATTCATACACGATGTGCTACTGACGGGGAAACAGTCTTAAAAACACTTTATGAATTATGGAATGCTCCGGCCGGGATTTGAACCCGAGTCTTCGGCTCGAAAGGCCGAAATGATTGGCCGGACTACACTACCGGAGCAATTTTGGCATCCATGTTGACCAGAAGAATAGCCTGGCCTTCCCCTCATGACATGCTCGGATATATCTACATTTCCAGTGCTTTGTGGTGAGAAGTAGTCCCGGGCGGATTCGAACCGCCGTCGCGGGCTCCAAAGGCCCTCAGGATTGACCGCTACCCCACGGGACTATCGTTCTATGGCATTGTGTGCCCGCGTCAGAATCGGCCCTATCTGTTGATATCCTGCTGATCCTGTCCGGCTCATATGCCGGGCTGGTGTTATCCGCATAAGATATATATGGCCTTTCCCGGAGGATTCCCGGAGATGAAGCTTCTCACCAGAGAACGCGTGAGCCAGAGAAGGCTAATTGAGATCCTCAGGGTCATCGAAAGCGCCGGCAATCCGGTTGGAGCAAGAGCTATCTCCGACTCGCTTGGCAATCGCGGCTATGACCTGGGAGAGAGAGCTGTGCGCTACAACCTCCGAATCTTAGACGAACTGGGATTTACAAAGAAAAAGGGTTACAGCGGTCGGATTCTCACCCCCCTGGGATCAAGAGAACTGGGGTGCGCTCTCGTCGATGACAGAATCGGTTTTGTCAACACAAGGATCGAAGAATACATGTTCCGAACCAGCTTTGATCCCAAGACCGGTCGGGGAGACATAATCGCTAACACCAGCATCATAGACAAGGCAGATTCCGAAGAGGTCTTTGATCTGTTGGGGCGCGCGTATGATGCGGGATATGCCATAAGCCGTCGCGTGTTAATCCTGGATGAAGAAGAGAGCTTCTCAACTCTGGAGATTCCAAAGGGATCTCTGGGAATAGCAACGATATGCAGCATAACGCTGGATGGAATGCTCATGAAACGGGGCATTCCTGTGCTCACCAGCTTCGCGGGCCTGGCAGAGGTCAGGGAGAAGCAGACTGTCGATTTCACAGACCTCATTGCCTATGCCGGATCATCTCTTGACCCAATCAAGATCTTCATGGGTCGCGGAAGAACTCGCGTCGCTGATGCCATATTCAAGGGGTCTGGAACAGTGCTTTCCAACGTTAGAGAGGTCCCGGCTGCAGCGAAAGGCCCGGTCCGCGAGCTGCTGGATGAGTTCAAGAGCGCGGGCATTGGCGGGCTGATAAAAATCGGAGACGAATCCGAGCCCCTGTTGGGCTGCCCGGTGGGCTCAGGAAAGATCGGCATAGCCATTTATGCCGGAGTCAATGGCATGGTGGCTGCCGAAGAGATGGGAATCAAGATCAAGACAGCGCCCATATCCATCCTCATGGACTACTCACTTACTCGCGATCTGAAATGATTAAGGTTTTATAGAGCATCGATCTCAAGGAACACAGTCATGTTTACATTGATGAGGAAGAAAGATGGATTTTAGAGTTGTAGTCTCAGATCCCAAGAGCGGCAAGGCATATCAGGTAGAGCTTAAGGATCCAGGAGCGGGCAAGCTTCTGGGAAAACGAATCGGCGACAAGATTGAAGGGGATGTCCTCGGAATGCCTGGATACTCAGTCCAGGTCACAGGCGGCAGCGACCGCGAGGGATTTCCCATGAGAGCAGATCTGCCCGGCACCAAACGCAGAAAGATCTTGCTATCCACAGGAACCGGATACCACCCAGCCACCGAAGGGAAGAAGAAGAGAATGAGCATCCACGGAAGAGACATATCTCCCGATGTCGGCCAGATTAACGTCAAGGTCGTGGAAGCCGGGGCCAAGTCCATAGAGGAGCTGTTGGGCAAGACCCCCAAAGAAGAGAAAGAATAAACAACACAGATCGGTCGGATGGCCAGTCCATCCTTCCGCTATAATCTATTTTGCGCGGCAATTCTTTTGCATTCAGTCAGATTGATTTGAGCCATCTCTTTGCCATGCGCGAGAGGTAAAAATCTCAGGTATCTGGGCCCGCATTACCGATTTTATCTGGGCAGGGCTGAGGGCGGCAAAAAGGGTGTTCATGAGCCGGTCGCTTCTCATGGACATATCCACCATCTTTCTCAACTGGACAGATCGCGCGAGCTGTATTCCGAACTCATCGCGAATGCGCGACGAATAATCGTCGAGAGGCATCTTGCCCTGCAAATGCCCCGCCGCCGCCTCGCCCGCGATCCTGCCAGCCACAACAGCCAGTGGGATACCCCCCCCGCTGGTGGCCATGACCTGCCCGGCAGCATCTCCCGCGAGAAGCATGTTTCCCTTCTGGATAGCTGCCACGCTCCCGCCCGCGGGCACAGGCCCCCTCATGACAGCCAGAATTTCTCCTCCAGCCAGCATCTCTGCCGCAACAGGATGCTCCCTCACGAACCTGTCCAGGATATCGGGAAGGCTTTGCCCGGATAGGTAGGAAGCCCGCACGCCCACACCAACGTTTGCCGTGTCCTGGCCGGTTGGTATGATCCATGCATAGCCTCCAGGCGCGAAATGAGCAGAGAAATACATCTCCACCGCATCAGGATCGATCTCTACATCGGCCATCTCATACTCCAGGCAGATGCCCATCTCCTGCGGCGGATTATTCATGGCGCGCGACACCATCGAATGCGGGCCGTCCGCGCCAATTATTACCTTTGGGTGAATCAGGCCGCGAAAGCGCCCGGATAGCTCTATAGCCTCCTCATTTATTTTTGCGCGAGTAGCAGGAAGGACCCGCGCACCGGCGCGAGCGGCCCGGGCTGCGAGGTGCCTATCAAATGCCCGCCGATCCAGAACCCGGCCAGCTACGGCAAACTGCTTCGCGCCGCCTGAAGGAGAATAGACGCGCTGCCACCGAGTGCGATGTAGAATGCAGCGTTCAGGAATCTCCGAGAGCGTCTGAGGCAGGCAGGCGCGGGGCAGCAGCTTTTGCAGTTCAGAGGCCTCCGGAAGAAAACCGCCGCACTGGACGGGAGAGCCAATCTCGCTCTTTCTGTCAACCATCAACACCGAGACGCCAAGAGTCGCGGCAGCTTCTGCGGCAGAGCTTCCCGCCGGTCCCGCCCCCACCACGACCACCCCGATATCCTCGTTCATCCTTCCTCGCCCATCCATCATCCCAGCCGAGCCTTCATGCCGAATGCGGCCAGAACCTCATCTATCTCCCCATAGGCCAGAAATATCTCGTCCTTCAGCCTTTCCCCTTGTTCACTCCTCGGCTCGGCGGACAGCCAGATGTGGCTATCGTCTCCTCGCACCATCTTGACGCAGGCCAGCATATCGGCCTGGGAGAGACGGTAGACGATATGGCCTCCAGTAGGCGTAAACCAGAGGGGATACCTCTCAGTGAGTCCCTTTACAAAACCCCCCCAGGACAGTTCCTCAGTTCCGCTATCCTGGACGAGAGAGTGCTCTATTGCCAGATTGAGGTGAGATCTATCTCCTGCGGTCTTCTCTTCTATGCAAGAGGATACCGCCAGGTAGCGCTTACCGCCCCGGTCTGCTCTCGGAAGATCGTTGCTGAAGACCTTCTCGGCGATGTCCGGAAAGAAGGGAGCCAGGCGAATGTCCGGTTCCGGTCGCGTGGCCAGGGATACGCCCACAAAGAACAGGGCAGAGAGGGACAGGCCGACCAGCACACCATGCTCGGTGAGATAGGGTGAGATGGTATCGAGAGGCAGTCTGTACCAGAATTGCTCGTAGGAGATGAGAAGTATCTGCGTTCCACCTCCGACTATCAGGGCGGCCAATGCCCCCCAGCGTGTGGCCCGTTTCCAATACAGTCCACCGATGATGGGGAAGAAGTAGGATGTAGTGCCAATGACCGTGGCTATGATCACTGCATCGACGATGCTGGTGGCATAGAGAGCTATCGACGCAGAGATGGCGATCATGACCACAACTAACAGCCTGTTGACTATCAGCATCTGTTTCATGGTGGCAGTGGGCCACAGGTGCCTTTGAACCAGATCGCGAGAGATGCAGGACGCCGCAGACGTGGCAAAGGTATCTGTGCAGGACATGGACGCCGCAGCAAAGCCGATGGACAGCATAGCGAGAAGTGTCGGGGAGACGTTATCGCTGATGATCTTGAGGTAGAGCATCTCCGCCTCGACCTCGCCGGCGGGCTTCGGATAGAGCACAGACAGGCCGATGGCAGTGACGAAACAGCAGAGGTAGACCAAAGCCAGCAGGGCCGCCCCCAGAAGCAGCCCCTTCTTCGCGGAGCCTGCATCGCGCGCCGCCCAGATCTTCTGCCAGGGATCCTGCTCAGCCACCCATCCGGGCAGGAGGGCCACCATGAAGACCAGTGCACCCAATAGGCCGCCTAGAAGCAACGGATCCCACCAGCCTGTGCCCAGGGCCGAGGAGGCCGCGATGAGCGTTACATCTTTGGCCGCGATGAGATCGAGGGACAATGAAGCCACGTAGATGGCTAGGCCCGCGAGAAGAATATACTGAACCACATCGGTCCAAACGACGGCCCGAAAGCCCCCCACAGTCACGTAAAGGGCTACGGAAAAAGCCATGATGGCTATCGCAAAAAACGGATCGATGCCAAAGAACGTCCCCAAAACCAGTTTGAAACCTATGAAATCCGTCACCGAGAAGAGTATCATCATGATTGTGACTGCCAGGGCCACCGGGGCTCTGATCATGGAGTTATATCTGATCTCCATCAGTTCGGGTTGGGTCAAGGCAGGAATGTTCTTGATCCTTCCAGATATCGCAGCGATAATCGCGAGTCCGGCGACATTGGGAAAGACCCAGATCCATATCGACCCCACGCCGATGAGAAGAAAGAGACCAGTAGCTAAAAGCAATGCACTCGCCGTGATCCACGCGGATGCTGCGGAAAAGCCGATGATTGTGGGACCCAGCTCTCTGCCAGCCAGCCAGAAGTCGGTCACAGACTTCTGCTGACGGGAAAAGTACAGCCCGATGCCCAGCAATACCGCGATGTAGATGGCGAGAAATACCAGGAATAATGAGTATGCATCCAAGGATTGTCCACCCTTGCCTGGCTAGTATCTTGTGATATTTAATATATGCTAAAATGAGAACAGCAACTACTTAAACGGAAAAGTGGCAACAGATGGAGCTGAGGTTTCTTTGATGAGGAGCGATGTCACAAAAAAAGGCAGAGAAAGAGCGCCTCATAGGGCTCTGTTAAAGGCCACGGGCCTATGCGACGAAGAGATTCGTCGTCCCTTCATAGGTGTAGTCAATTCTTTTAATGATTTTATCCCTGGACACATCCATCTGGATAAGCTCGGAGAGGCAGTCAAGGCCGGCATACTCTCAGCCGGAGGCGTGCCCTTTGAATTCCAGACCATAGGCGTGTGCGACGGCATAGCCATGGGACACAAGGGCATGAGATACTCGCTGCCCAGCCGCGAGCTGATCGAGGACTCCATAGAGATCATGGCAGAGGCCCATCAGCTCGATGGATTGGTTATGATTCCAACCTGCGACAAGATCGTGCCAGGGCACATTATGGCGGCAGGGAGGCTTAACCTGCCTACGATCGTTGTCACCGGCGGGCCCATGATGCCCGGCTTTGCCTGCGACAAAGAGCTGGACCTGATTAATATCTTCGAGGGCTGGCAAGGGGAGGACGAGACGCTGGCAGCCCTTGAGGAGATGGCCTGTCCGGGGGCCGGATCATGTGCGGGCCTGTTTACGGCCAACACCATGGCCTGCCTCACCGAGGCTATGGGCCTGAGCCTGCCGGGCTGCGCCACCATTCATGCAGTGGACGCGCGAAAGATGCGGATTGCCAAGCTGTCGGGCATGAAGATCATGGATCTCGTAAAACGCAACATCACCGCGCGACAGATAGTGACTGCGGCATCCCTGGACAACGCGATCCGGGTGGACATGGCCATCGGAGGATCTACCAATACGGTTTTGCATATCCCGGCCATAGCCGCGGAGTTCGGCCTGGATATGGACCTGGACCGATTCGACAGGTTGAGTCGCGAGACGCCTCATCTGGTCAACCTGCGGCCAGGCGGGCCCCATCATATCCTCGACCTGGAACGTGCCGGCGGAATTCCAGCTGTCATGAAAGAACTCGCGCCAATGCTATCGTTGGATGCCCTTACAGTCACCGGCAAGAGCTTAGGCGAGAACCTGGAGGCTTGTAAGATTGTCAATCCTCTGGCCAATGCGGCAGTCATATCCAGATTGCAGTCGCCTGTTCATGCCCAGGGTGGCATTGCCATTCTGCATGGCAGCCTGGCCCCGGAGGGTGCTGTGGTCAAGCAGACGGCTGTATCGCCAGCCATGCTCAAGCACACCGGACCTGCAAGGATCTACGACTCAGAGGAGGAGTCCATGGCCGGAATCGTCAGCGGAGGCGTAAAGGCCGGAGAAGTTGTGATAATAAGATATGAAGGGCCAAAGGGCGGTCCGGGAATGAGGGAGATGCTCGCTCCAACCTCGGCCATCGCAGGTGCGGGCCTCTCAGAATCCGTAGCTCTTATCACCGACGGGCGCTTTAGCGGCGGCACCCGGGGCCCTTGCATAGGACACGTCTCTCCTGAGGCGGCAGTCGGAGGGCCAATTGCCCTGGTAAAGGACGGCGACATGATATCTATCGACATCCCAGCCCGAAAGATCGAGCTTTTCGTCGATCCCGCTGAGATGGAAAGACGGAAGGCGGCCTGGAAGGTACCAGAGCCGAAGATCACAGGCGGAATACTTGGCCGCTACAGAAATTCGGTCACATCAGCCAGCAAGGGCAGTGTTCTCCGATGACTGGGGTCAGGTGCTTTGTGGCGGTAGAGCTTCCGTCCACTATGCGCGAGGAGATGGGACGGCTGAACAGCAGCATCGCGACGGATGGTTTGCGCCTGGTGAGGCCGGAGCTCATGCATATCACCATGAAGTTCCTGGGAGACGTGCCCCAAGAGAGGGTAGGAGCGGTGGCCGAGGCTCTGGGCAGGGTTAAGGCCGCGCCTTTCTCCGTACAGGTTAAGGGCATAGGTTCCTTTCCGGGTCGGGGGGCCGTGCGTGTGGTATGGCTCGGCCTAGTAGGTGACTTTAGGGAGCTTTATGAGGGAATCGAGAGGGCCCTCATTCCGCTGGGCTTTCCGCCAGAGGAACGAGGCTTTTCTCCTCATGTCACCTTAGGTCGGGTGGGCCGCCCCAGCCCTGAGATGAACCAAAAGCTTCTGGCCAAGATGGCTCCCCACACCAACGTCGATCTTGGAAGCTTCAAAGCAGACAGATTTTGCCTCAAGAAGAGCACACTGACACGGGGAGGGCCGATTTACGAAGACCTGGCAGGATTCCCTCTCTGAGATCAGAGATGTGGTGCTCGGCCAGGTCAAACCAAGTCCTTCCGAGAAGAAGAGAATGATGGCGACCTCTGCCGCCATAATCTCCCGAATCGAGAACCTGGCAGAAGAGCGCGGCCTTCGGGTCAAGGCCCTGCTCGTGGGCTCTGCAGCGAGAGACACGTGGCTATCCGGCGCTCATGACCTGGACATCTTTTTGGCAGTGCCTGAAGACGATGACCTTGGCGCGGCCTTAGATCTGGCGAGGCAGGTCGCCCCTCAACATGTCGAGAAATATGCCGAGCACCCATATGTTCATGCCATGATGGAGGGCTTTGAGGTTGATCTGGTCCCCTGCTATCTGGTGGATGATGCGTCTCACCTCAAGTCCGCGGTAGACCGCACTCCGTTTCATACCAGATACGTGGAAGGCAGAATAGCCGGAAAGGAGGACGATGTCCTTCTCCTAAAGCAGTTCATGAAGGGGGTTAATGTATATGGCTCAGAGCTGAGGGTAGGAGGCTTCTCCGGCTACCTGGCTGAGCTGCTTGTGCTCTTCTATGGCTCTTTTTTATGCGTGCTCCAGCAGGCCTCGACCTGGAAGCCGGGACTTGTCCTGGATCCTGAGGGGCACGGCACCGCATGTCACGACGAACCTCTAACTGTGGTCGATCCAGTCGATCCTGGAAGAAACGTGGCTGCGGCGCTGACCAGGGACAAAATGCTCCTTTTCGCATCAGCTGCGCGCTCGTTTCTGGCTTCGCCGAAGATTGACTTCTTCTTTCCCCGGCCAATTGCTCCCCTCTCCGACGAACAGGTCGAGGCCCATATTGCAGCCAGAGGCACGATGCCGATTCTCATCGAGTTTGATGCTCCGGATGTTGTCGAAGATGTTCTTTTTCCTCAGCTTCGAAAGGCCGAAAGCTCCATCAAAGCTCTATTCGAGCGGCACGGCTTTTCATTGCTTAGAAGCGACGTCTCCCTCTATCGCGACAGAGCCGTGATGCTCTTCGAGATGGAGGTCTGGGTGTTGTCCAGCGCCTGTCGGCGCATGGGCCCGCCCGTCTGGCAGGCCGAGCACATCTCCAGATTCCTGGCGGCGCACCTGAACCCCTTCTCCGGACCATACATAATTGATGGCCGGGTGGCTGTAGAAGAGGCTCGCCAGTATACCACGGCGCGCGACTTATTGGAGTCCGAGATAACAAAACTCTCAATGGGCAAGCATCTATCTGTCTCCATCTGCCGCGGACACAATATATGTGTGGGCCAGGAGCTCTTGAGCATCAAGGACGAGGGCTTTCGCCTCTTCCTGGCAAAATACTATCAGGCCAGGTATCTGGTCGGATGAGTGCGACATCAGGAGAAGCACTTCCAGTATCTGCTTTGAACCCTTTTTATCTCTTCAATTCTGCGGACAACATCTGTGTCCGTGCCTCTAACCTCCGGCACCTCTCCGCCAAATGCTCTGATCTCGGACACGATGGCCTCAGCTGAGGCCCGGAGGTTGTATCCTCCTTCCAATGAAGCGGCAAGCCTTCCCTGGCAGCACGAATTGGCGATCTCTTTTACGATGCCGGCCATTGCCCCAAAACCGGCAGAAGTCAGACGCATGCCGCCCAGGGGATCGTCTTTATGCGGGTCTTGGCCTGCAGAAACCAGGACTATGTCGGGCTGAAATTCCATTGCAATGGGCTTTAAGATCTCTCGATAGACCATGAGATAACCCTCATCTCCTGTTCCTGAGGGCAATGGGACGTTTACCTTGGTTCCCTCTGCTCCGTCCTCGCCTACTTCATCGGCTCTGCCCGTTCCGGGGTAGTGTGGGTACATGTGAGTAGAGAAATATAGTACGGACGGATCCGAGTAGAATGTGTCACATGTGCCGTTGCCATGATGCACGTCCCAGTCTACTATGAGCACCTTCTGAAGGCCCCGCGCTTGAGCATGTTTGGCGGCGACTGCAATATTATTAAAGATACAAAATCCCATGCCGCGATTTGTCTTCGCGTGGTGCCCAGGCGGGCGGACCAGGGCAAAGGCGCTATCATACTCGCCTAAAACAGCATCCACAGCTGCCATAGCTCCACCTGCGGCCATCATAGCGGCATCGTAGGAGTCTTTTGAAAGGACTGTATCTATATCCAGGTAGCCGCCACCATGTCGGCAGATGGCCTTTACCTGATCGATGTACCTTTTTGCATGTACGGCTGCTACCTGTTCCTCGGTCGCGGGCTTGGGAGATACGAAGTCGCAATCGAGCTTTTCCGATTGGATCAGATCCAGAATCGCCATAATTCGCTCCTTTTTCTCAGGATGACCACCGGTATCGTGCAAGAGATAAATGGGATGATAGATCAGAGCTATTCGTGACATGCTATTGGCAAATGATCTGATTCGCAAAGACGGTTTTCCTCCAATTAAAAATCATCATACTCATGCATAATGGGCTGATTTGGATACCATCATCCGCTGTTATCTGATCTGATTTTCAAGATATATAGTTAAATGCATTTAAATAATAATATAATATCTTTTGGAGGTGGATTCCTAAAAACCTATGATTTTGCCGAAAAGACGAGTCAAATACGATATCCGAGAGATCTCGTTTCTATGCAAAATAGAGGTTAATAGGAATCCTCGGAGGACCATCGACCTAAAGCACCGACATGGGCTTTATAAGAGGGCCCTCATGTCATCATAGCAAGAATAGTCTTTAAATAGCTAGTGAAGAATCCGAAGTTGAGCCTTGTAAAGCTCTTTGGTCGAATGCAACTCTGGATAGGGAAAGAACAGCACCAAGCTGCCGGTAGAGGACCAAAAAAGATATAATAGGGAAATACTCTATCACTACCCT
>CAZFFD010000081.1:0-10522 GCA_964518035.1 uncultured Methanotrichaceae archaeon
TGCAGGAGCAGGCGGTATATAGAAAACCAGTGAGCCTTTCTTTTTTTGCTTCGAATGAGGCCAGATAGATCACAGCAATCATCGGCCCTGGTATCGTTGGTCTATTCTTGGCAGTAGGGTTGTTTTCAGTTCGTAAACAAAATGCTTATAGCTTGTAAACAAACCACCTAGCGGAGAGATTCATAAAGAAAAGGGAGAAGCTCTTCAGGGAGACCTGAGTCGTTTCTCAATCCCCTCCAGAAATCCTCACCCACTCATGATCAGCATCAACTTCTACCATTGTGCCGTTTTTCGTCCGAAAGATCTCTTCAGACACCCTGTCCACCAGTGGAATGCCGCTGATGATGGCCCCCACAGCCACAATGGGCTCGGAGGAGAGGTTGATCATGGCAGCCGGGGCGAGCCCTTTCTTCTTGAGCTGATAGATGACATAGGAGCCGACAGTCGAGCCCTTGCCGCCTGGGAATATGAGCACCTTTCCTGCGATGCTCTGGCCGAACAGATCATGCGCCGGATCAACCACAATTCCAGTCTCAGAGTTCACATTTCCAAGAAACGAGATGGCCTGATCTGTCACCAGAGCCGGGCCGCTGCCTACGCCGGAGGCGACTCTGTGGCACTTGACCTCCATTCTCACCGCCTCCCCAATGAAACGTTAATGCATTCTTCCATAGTCCCTAGCCCCGCCTTGGCTTTCGCGAGACCCGGCAGGTAGGCCAGAGCCTTGCCGGAGTTGACCATCATCTTGGAGAATCGTTCCGTCGCCGGGGAGACGACCATGCAGGTGTCGCAAAAGACCCGCGCTCCGCTCTCCTCGATCGTCCGCACCAGATCTGGATGCGCTTTGGCAATTTTCCTGGCGGTGCAGACCCACAGAGTCTTTTCCACATTCTTGCCTTTCAGCAGTCCTGCAATCTTTTCGAGTTCCTCTTCTGAGCAGTGCGGGCAGCCGAGAGCTACGGCGTCCGCGCCTTCACCCGGATTTGCTGCATAAACCTCGTCAATCTCCTTTCGGTCGATGCTGATCCGCTCCTCCGCCTTCCAGGCCGGCGGCGCGGGCGTCACATCCTCCACGTAGTACAGAGCCACCGATCCGCTAGCAGCCATGCTGGCCCCCAGAGCCTTGAGCTCGTCCACTGTGGGTGCAGCCCTCAGCCGGAAGAACGGCACCCCGTCCTTGACGATTCTGCCAACCAAAAATCCTAGGGCGCCATAGTCCGATCCCTGCAGATCGGCATCCACCTCCACGAGGAGGGTCGGCCTGCGAAACTCATCCAAGTGGTAGCCGTAAAGAGCAGTCTTTCCGACCAGCGCCGCAGCCAGGGCCGAGGGGCCGCCTTCCCGGTTGGTGCGGGCACCGATTACGGAATTTGCATAGGAGACTGCTGACGACTCGCTCCAGGCAAGGTGATCGCCCCTGCTGGCCAGGTCATAGATCTGATAGGGAGTGCAGGTGCAATCGATGGTGACTCCGAGCTTTCGATAGGCTTCAATGGTTTTCTGCTGCTTGGCAGCGAACTGTTCAGTGATGCCCATCTCCCTCCAGCGACAGAGATCCATGCCGGCAGGATTGAGAATACTCGGCACAGCCACCTGACCCTCCAGATCAGAGATCCACTCCAGGCCGGCTTCACCGATATTCTTGTAGGAGACGCCCGCGACCTGGACAGACCTCACGGGAACGAGCCTCTCTGCGCCGTAAATGTCGCCCAGAGCCACGAGAATCTCCATCATGCGACGCAGGGTCTCGCCTTTTTCGCCCTGATAGATGCCTTCTTCCTCTCGGGAAAGGTACATGGCTCTTGCCTTTGGCCCTTTTTGCTATAAATCTTGGCACCACTCGATTGACACAGAGATTATAAAATTAGACCAACCGATGCAGAGGATGCACCCCTTCCGGCGCGATGTCCAGGTCGCGTACTGCTTCGGCGATGAGGATGTCGGCCATGGCGGCAGCCGGAAAGATGACGTCGGCCATCTCGATAGGCCCGTAGAGCAGGAAATCGGCAGCAGAGAGAAGCTGCATGGCCGCGGCAGAGGCATCGCAGCCCTTTCTGATAGCGTTATCTCTTTTTGATAGCCACGACCAAGAGGATACTGCATTGTGAATCCCGGAGCCAACAGGCAGGCCGAGGCGCGCCTTGGCCGCAACTGAGAAACGCAGAGCCGATCCGGCACCACTTCCCAGGGGTAGCACAGCCGGATCGATGAGCAAATTCGTGACACCCAAATCCCTTGCAGTTGCCAGGAGCCCCTCCGCCCTGACTCGACCGCCGGTCTCCAGAATGGCAAGCGAGCCGTCCACTCCTGGTTCAGACGGATTGTAGGCCAGGATTATGGCAGTGTCAACCTCACTGTCCCCAATCGACCTGGCCTCAGCCCCATCTGTTGCCAGGCTGATGCTGTTGTAGATCGCGCGGTCTGCATACCCGATCTCCGAGACGAGAGCCGCGGCTGCCGCGCGAGTGGCCGCATCAGCAGAATCGATGATGAACGGGCCACTCCAGACGCCATCGATGAAATCGAGATAACTTTGAAAGGCTTGAATGCTTCTTGCATACAGATGCAAAACCGATGGGCATCCCGTCTCGGCTGACAGCTCCGCCTGGCGGTCTATCAGCCTCTTTGCTGCTTTCTTGTCGAAGATGCCGCGCCCCTCATCCTCGACGATCCTGTGCCCCTGGTAGAAGATGGTGCCGCATAAAACCGAAGGCAGCTCACCGGGCTGGCCGCCAAACCTCACGCCGCTCACATTCACAATTTCCTGCTCTCGTTTGAATCTGAACAATCTTCATCCCTCTGTTGCGGCCTCTATCGCGGCCTCTGTTTCGCTCTCATCTATCACAATCCAGGCAGTCGTATCCATAGCTACACCTGCACCAAAGAAGAGATCGCCTTCTCCTGCGGCAATCAGCCGATGTGCCACTTTTCTCTTTACCACCTGGAATGGCTCGGCAGGATATGGCTTTGCCATGCGGCTGTACCTGACGATCAGCTCTTCGATCTGAGCCGCATCCTCAATGCCGATGCAGTCTATCAGCTCGACCTGATCCTGGAAGCGGCTGATTGCCTCGGGCGGCAGATTCTGGATAAACGGTATGGCTCCCCCGGACCCAATTATCCTGCCCTGCTCATCAATGCCGTTTTTATGCAGAGCCAGAATGGTGTTGCCTGGCAGGTGCCCCTTCGACTCCACTCCGCAGAGGATGAGAAAACGAATATTGCAGTTGGAGATCACATTTGCCACGATCTTCTCGACTCCCAGGTTCTCAGTCTTGCACTGGCCGAAAATCGCGGCTCCTTGCAGCACGAGCGGACTTGTCAGAGTCACCACAGCTACCGCTGCGTCGGGATCGCACACCCGATAGTCGCCGCGCACAGGCGGCCAGGTCTCCTCGTAGCCTTTTATTCTTTTTTTGGTTGTATCTCTCATACTGCTCCTCCAACTGTTCTTTGAGACCGATCAGCATTTATTGTTTTTCTAAAATCAGAGGTCTTTATGAAAAATTGAAATATGAGTTTGGATAATAGAGGGGTGATGCGATAGACAGTATTTGACAATGAGTTTTGCCCTCAAGGCCAAGACTATTTACCTGATAAGCATGACCGGATGATGGTGGCACTAAAATGGCCTCATACAAAGAGAAGATCCTGGAAGTAATAGGGGAATCAGACGTGGGCTTGACCACTGTAGATGTGGCTAAGAAAGCAGGTGTAAGCAAGACCACTGTCATCAAGTACCTATCAGTTCTCAGCTCAGAGGGCGAGGTCGAATTCGTTGAGGTAGGTCCGTCAAAGCTGTGGAGAAACAAAGGAATGAGTACGAAACATGCAGACGAGTCAGCGAAGACATTGAATGTAGAGGCCCTCCCAATGGTTGATATTGACTTTTACGATGGCGATGACAAGACCATCTACTTCTCATTTCGGGTTGATCCGGAGCAGATATGCGCGCTCATGAAACGCGCTAATAAATGCATCCAGAAGGCTGCGGAGACGTATTGATTGGTCATTGACTGGGGAATAATTTATGCCGAACGGCTTGCAGATGTCTATACCACAAGAGCTTGTTGATTTTTTCAAGGTTGAGAGCGGCCAGACGCTGCTCATCAAAGGCTTGCCGGGAACCGGAAAGACCACTCTAGCCCTGGAGATCATGAACAGCCTATGCGAAGACCGCAATGGAATGTACATATCCACTCGCGTGGATCCCCGCAGGCTCTATGCCATCAATCCCTGGATAGAGGAGGTTGTACCACCCAAGAACGTGGTTAACGCGACCCAGACCAAGCTCCTGGAGAGCCTTAAGGGAATAGGAAAGGATCTGTCCAATTACTATGCAGTCTTGGACTTCTTCAAAGTGTTCTTTGAGGAGGCTGAAGAGATGGACAATCCCATGATAATCATCGATAGCTGGGATGCAGTCCTGAACTACACTGCACACCTCATAGGCAACGCCCAGCACAGTTTCGAGCAGAACATCTGCGAGTTCGCCCGCGATCTGGATACCCACCTCATCTTCGTCTCAGAATTCGCGAGCGTGATGCCCCTCGACTACATCGTGGACGGGGTTGTGACTATGGAGCAGTTCCATCTGCCGGGCTATGCCGAGGGGAGCATGAGAACTCGTTACGTCCGCCAGATCAAGCTCGATAAGCTGCGGGGCGTGGAGATCGGCAATAAGACGTACACCATCACCCTTCACAAAGGCCGGTTCAGGTTCTTTCCACCCTATCGAGAGCATGAGGACGCCAGAATTGTCAGTGACGGCATGAGGATTCCCGAGCCCAAAGAGGGTCGCATCTCCACAGGCATCCCTGACCTGGACGCAGTGACCGGCGGGCTGAAGTACGGCTCATGCAACGTCATGGAGATAGACCACGGAGTCGGCAAGAGATATTACCAGATCCTGACTGCTTTTGCCTCCAACGCCATCAAGAACGGCAGAGGTGTCTTCATACTGCCCAGCATCGGCTACCAGCTCAGCTCTCGCGATATATTTGTTCCTTCCAATGTCATCGTCGCCCAGCCAAAGGGCGATGACCCGGTGAGCTGGGGTGAAGAGTTACAGGAGAAGTGGAACGTACTGAGGGAACGGACTGGCCGGCCAATATTGAATATCATTGGCCTTGATACCATTGAGTTTGCCTTCGGCTATAAGGCGGTTCTAAACATGATTAACCTCATGATCCGCGACTGGAAGGAGACCAACGACATCAATATGCTAGTAGTAAAGAGCGGCCAGGAGAGCATTAACATGGCCATTCACACAGCCGACACATACCTGCTGGTAAACGAGCTGAACGGCGGACTATGTCTTTACGGCATCATTCCCAGAACCGAGCCCTACAACATGCTCTTAGGGGACAGGAACAGGATCAGCCTGACGCCCATTGTCTGAAGCCAATCCGTCCCTTTGCCTTTGTGACTTTATGGTGATCAGCATGTGATAAGTTACCACAAAGGTACAAATTCACAAAGATGAATTTATATCCAGTCTCTCTGTGCTTGAGCCGGATCAGGCTTTAGCCAGGCCCTTTGCCTCACGAGCCAGCCGGACTGCGGCCTCTTTTCGCATCATCTCCACGAATTCTCGTTGCGTGGCGAAGATCAAGGTACCAGTTGGGCAGGCAGCAACGCAGGCGGGAACCTCCAGGTTCTTGCAGCGATCGCATTTGACTGCCTTTCTGACCTCCGTGTGCCGGCCTATGACTCCATAGGGGCAGACCATAGCGCACATCCAGCAGCCCACGCAGTTCTCCTCATTGCGATCGACTATGCCCGTTGCAGGGTCCTGGTTCATGGCTCCTGTGCGGCAGACCGCGACGCAAGGGGCGTCCTCACAGTGTCTGCAGACCAGGGGAATTCTCTGTCCCTCAGCGGCCTCCACATAAACCCGGCGAATTGGCCCCGGCTTTTCAGAGACTGCGGCAAACATATTCTTGCTGGAGGAATGCTCTACCACGCAGGCCATCTCGCAGGACTTGCAGCCCATGCATCGGTCCAGACGGACGAAGACTTCTTTTTTCATGATCTACCTCTACAAGCCCAGCTTCTTTCTCTGGCTATCGATGTGGTCGATCATGAGCGCTGCCGCCTTGAACGGATCCGGCTCTACCGCAAAGGTCGCACCCACCACATCTTTGGCTCCAGATGTTAGTAGCCCGGCTACAGCCGAGCTTCCGAGCACGGCAGGTACAGTGCCCAGAACCGTAAACACTCCTGAGCCCACGACGTAGGCTCCGATAGCCACTGCTTTCTCGCTCATCCACTCAGGGGCGGCTCCGGCAGCAGGAAGATCGCTTATGTCCACACCAAGAGCATTGGCTATGGCCGCGGCTGCGACTAAAATGCGGCTGATGTCCACGCAGGAGCCCATATGCAGCACCGGAGGAATTCCGAGAGCCTTGCATACGCCCTTCAGCCCCTCTCCAGCCATATCTGCGGCTTCTGGGAGGAGCAGTCCGGCCTTGGCGCAGGCCTGAGCATTGCAGCCGGTGTTGACGACAAGCACATTGTTCCTGATCAGTTCTTTTACCAGGTTGATGTGGCCATAATCCTGGACGACCTTGGGGTTGTTGCAGCCGACTACGGCACCGATGCCCCGGATGGCTCCGCTCTTGATGGCACCTAGAAGCGGATCCAGCGTCCCGCCTAAAGCTCCAACAATCGTTTCTACTGAGAAGCCTACCATGCATTTCGACTTCTCCTTAGGGATGTGAACCCTTGCAGAATTTCTGTTCTTGTAGTTCTTGACAGCCTCCAAGACGATTGCTCTCGCAGTCTGCAAGGCCGTCTCCTCATGAAACTCCATGTGAACTGCGCCCGGGAACTTGGCCTTTGGAGAGGTGGAGATGAACAGGGTATGGAAGCATCCTGCAAGAGCGCCAAGCGCTGGCATCACACACTGGACATCCACAACCATCGCGTCCACAGCACCTGTGGCCACTGCCAGCTCCTGCTGCAGGAAGTTTCCGGCAACCGGCACACCGTGGCGCATGAGAACCTCATTTCCCGTGCAGCACATTCCTGCAACATTGATGCCAAGAGCGCCCTGTTTCTTTGCCAGCTCCACGATCTCCGGGTCGGCGGCTGCGGCCACAATCATCTCGGAGAGGAGGGGCTCGTGACCATGAACTATCACATTGACCTTATTGGGCTCAAGGACTCCTAAGTTGGCCTCGGAGAATGTGGGCGTGGGTGTGCCGAAGAGGACATCCTGCAGCTCAGTAGCGATCATAGAGCCACCCCAGCCGTCGGCCAGGCTGGTGCGCAGACCATGAAGTATCAAGTTCACGTAGTCGTTGTCCACACCCATGTGGGTTCTGTGCATGCACTCCACGATCTCCCTGTCAATGCCTCGCGGCTCAATGCCAAGCTTCTCCCACAGCTGCTGTCTTTTAGCGGGCGCCCTGCGTGTGAACTGGATGGGGCCGTCCTGCTTGCCGAACTCAGCCATGATTGAGTCAGCCAGAGCGATATCGGTCTGTACGCCGTACTCCTTCATGAGCCGCTCCATCTTTGCCCGGTCTTTAATGCTGTATGAGCTGGCACGGCCATAGACTACCTCCCGGAAGGTGTGGGCCACATCACGAGCGTGATCAGAGTGAGCAGCAGCCCCGGCGGCGATGCTTCGCAGCAGGTTTCTGGCAACTATGATATCCGCAGTGGCTCCGCAAACGCCCTTGGTCGCACCCTCTCCAAAAGGATCTATGCGACAGGGGCCCATGTTGCAGTTTCTGCAACACAGACCAAGTTCCCCAAAGCCACATTGAGGCTGTTGCTTTTCATAGCGATCCCATGCAGTTTCCAGGCCAGCTCTCTGGCAGACATCGAGCATATCCTGGCTGGCCGGATCTATTGACCTATCACGAATGTCCTTCGCCATACTGAATCAAAAGAAAAAACGGCTGCAACTATATAATATTAATCTATTTTATTGTAAATTAATTAGAATAGTTTTAAAAGTATGATCAAATCTATCTGACATAATATGTTTTATAAAAAGCAAAAAGTCAACAAAATAGATTAAATGAGAAATTGTTCATGAATAGTTTTAAACATTTGATAATTCTGTTTTCGATAACTATCTTGAATACTTTTGAAATGCTTTTTACCATAAAATCACAAAATTGTTAAATATATTATTATTAGCCAATTATTAGACCAGATCAGGAAATACATTCAACTCGTTGCCCAAGGAGCCCCCATCCTTCAGGGTGGAGAGGAATTGGGCGGTCCCGTAAGTTATTTACGCTCACAAATCCACCTCCTGATATCCATTGCTAGAGTTAGACCATTCGATATGGTTGGGCACTTCCCCTCGTTTTGACGAGGAATAGACAACAGCTTAACTGACTCGTACAGGCAAATACAGGAACATGGTATCGGAGGCACATGAGAGCCCGTAAAGGTTCTAGGCGATTGGATGACAAGTGAACCTCTCCTCCCGTACCTGGGATGCCAGCACGCGAAAATGTGCCCAATGTAGTCAGCATGAAGAGGCAATCACCCTTAAGCCTCGCGACTTTTTGCGTAGAGGCAAACCATGCCCTTCAGGGCGTGGTAGTTGACCACATACGACAAGCAATTTATATAAACACAAGACTTCTCATTCACTTGAATGGGGCACGTATTCATAAGCCCGCTCAACTGGGGCCTGGGCCACAGCACCAGAGATATTCCCATAATTGAGCAGCTATTATCACGAGGGCATGAGGTGACAGTCGGCAGCAGCGGCAACGCGCTGGCCCTCTTGAAGAGAGAATGCCCTGAGTGCAATTTTCTGCTCTTCAAGGATTATCCTGTTCCCTACAGCGAATCTCGATTTTTCCTGCCGGCTTTCGCTGCCGGCTTGCCAGCCCTGCTGCGGGCCATTGCCCAGGAGAAAAAAAGGTTTGATGTGATCCTGGAAAAGAACAGATTCGACCTGATCATCAGCGACAACCGGATGTCCGTCTACAGCGACAGCATTCCTAGCTACTTCATCACACATCAACTGCGCTACAGCCTGCCCCGCCTACTCTACCCAATTGAGATGATGACCATGCCCTTCAACAGCCTCTTCCACCGCAGGTTTCAGGGCGTGATTGTACCGGATATCGATCCTGCAGGCGGCTGCCCGAACCTGAGCGGCAAGCTATGTGTCTCCAGCCAGAAGGCCACCAACTGTCGGCTCTACTACGCCGGAATTCTGACCAGCGCCAGGAAGATGGCGTTGTCTGAGGACCTGGATTATCTGGCCATAGTGTCCGGACCTGAGCCGCAGAGGAAGAAGCTCGAGGAGATCATCATGAAGCAGGTGTGCAAGCTGCCGGGCGAGAAGGTGGTCCTCTTGGGAAGCCCGCAAGAGCAGTCGCATAGGAAACTGGATAAAGACACCACCGTCCACTCCTACGTCTCAACAGAAGAGAAGATTGAGCTGATGAACCGGGCCCAATTCGTCATCGCTCGCTCCGGCTATACTACTATGATGGAGCTGGCCGAGATCGATAAGAAGCACGGGCTCTTTACACCCACACCCGGCCAGACTGAGCAGGAGTATCTCTCTCGCTACTATGCAGGGCAGGGCTGGTTCTCATCCAAAAGCCAGTACAGGCTACGGCTGCCGGAGGACGTGAATGAGGCCATGCCGTACCGGGGATTTCCGGAGATGTCAAAGACACGAGAAAACGTAAATAAGCTCTATGAGGAGATCCTCCGACGCCATCTGACGTGAAGCATCTTTTCCTGACGATGCCAGTCTGTCAAGCACCTATTCTTCCAGCATCGTCTGGATGATCGGCCCTGCTCTCATCAGCTCATCGAGGGCGGTGGCACTGTCTCCTCTAAGGATGGCCTCTCTTGATGTCGAGATAGCTGAAGAGACCTCATTTGCCTGAGACGTGAAATTTTCGTCCAGCTTGATCGCAGGTGGCCTGTATCGGGAGTACTTTTCCGTGAAATTTGCAAACGTCGTCTCAAGCATATCTATATTCATTGAAGAGTTCTCATTGCCTTCGCTTGTGGACTTCAGGGCCATCGCATAGGACTCGTTCACGCGTTCAAAGTCCTCGATGAAGATGCTTTTGGTGATAATTGCACTGGCAAGGCCGCCAACTGCTGCCAGCAGGACAGCTGCCACCACAAAGGCAGTCTTGATGCTTTTGTCATTTCGCTTGATGATCTCACAGCTGTTGTATCCCAGCAATTCGTACAGGCCGCAGCTCCCCTTGATCACCGGGATCAGTATCACGCCCGCCGCCAGGTAAAGCGCAAGCTTAAGATCTTCGCCTACCCAAAAGATCGCTGCGAGCAGGCATGCCTCTGCTATGATCACTCTAACCATCCGGTCGAGGGTGCCCAGATTCTTCATCTTCGTAGCAGCGGGCAGCCCCCATCCTTTAGGGTGGGGAGGAGCGCGTGCTTATCACCTCTTGAGTTTTGACCAAGACATTTATACATTATAATCACTCACATATATGACAATGCTTAGGACGATAACATTCAAGCTTAGGTTGGCTAACCAGGATTGCAAGTCTCT
>CAZFFD010000082.1:0-10396 GCA_964518035.1 uncultured Methanotrichaceae archaeon
TCTCGTCCTTTAACAACACGCTGATCACCATCACAGACCTGACCGGGGCCGAGACATTGGCCAAGATCTCCGGCGGCATGGTGGTAAAGGCAGCCAGAGACGAGAGTTCTCCCTACACAGCCATGCAGATGGCCATGCAGGTCGCTGAAGCTGTGAAAGATAAGGGGATTGTCGGGGTTCACGTAAAGGTGAGAGCACCCGGCGGAAATAAGCAGAGATCCCCGGGACCGGGCGCACAGGCGGCCATCCGCGCGTTGGCTCGCGCGGGTCTACGCATCGGCAGAATCGAGGATGCGACCCCCATACCCCACGACGGCACAAAGCCTGCCGGCGGAAAGAGGGGTCGAAGGGTGTAGATTTTGAAGTTCGAATTGCTGCAGCTTGAGGAGGGGCGCATCCGATTCCTCCTCAGCGGCGTGACAGCCGCCTTTGCCAACGGCATTCGTCGAGCCTGCATGAGCGAGGTTCCAGTACTGGCTATTGATGAGATCAGCCTCTACGACAACACCTCTGTGCTCTTCGATGAGCAGATTGGTCTGAGGCTCGGAGAGGTGCCCATTCAGGCCGAGGATCTGGATCAGTACTCCATGCCGGAAGACTGCCAGTGCGGCGGCGTGGGATGTCCGGGTTGCCGGGTGGATTTCATGCTCTCTGCGGAAGGGCCCTGCATGGTCTATTCCAAGGACATTCAGTTTACCGATCCCACAGTCAAATCAACCTTTGATAAGATCCCGATTGTTGTATTGAGTGAGGGCGAGAAGCTGGTCATTGAGGGTTACGCCACCAAGCATGTGGGCAAAGAGCACAGCAAGTGGCAGGCAGGCACGCTGTGCGGCTACAAGAATCAGCTAAGGATAGATATCGCCGATTCGTGTAACGGATGCGGTATGTGCGTTGAGGTCTGCCCCAGGAATATCCTGGCAGTAGAAGGCTCCAGAGCGAAAGCTACAAATACACTGGAATGCTCTCAATGCAAGCTCTGCATTGATGCGTGCGAGCCGGGAGCAATCAAGGTAACGCCCATCTTGGACTCATTCGTGGTCTCGATTGAGAGCAGCGGTTGCTTGCCCGCCAAGGATCTGGTGGCAAGGGCTTCTGAAGAGATCAAGAAGAGGGCGGAGGATTTGGACGCAAAGCTGGCAGAGTTAGCTTAAAAACCAAAAGGGTCGGCTCGGCAGAAGGCCGATCATAAACCCATATTTCCGAGCGGGGGTTTCCAAGCCAGGTCAAAGGAGCAGGGTTGAGGGCCCTGTCACGCAGGTGTTCGCGGGTTCGAATCCCGTCCCCCGCATTGTCTGTCTTTTTAAGACAGTTGTTTTTGGTAGCTTCTGCATCGCTTTTGGTCTATATCTGCGGTCTATGATTATCCAGCCAATTAAAACCGCTTTAAAGCTTCATCGGGTCTAATAACTTTGAGCTTAAAATCTTCAGGTATTCGATATTCATTAAGGACTCTATCGAGGATTCCTATAATCCTCCGACCTACACAAGTATCGAAAAGTATATATACTAATATTACTATTAATAATCATGGATTCTTTTGTTGGATGGGCATTTAAAACGGTAAGAGAAAAGAAGAAAATGCCTGAAAATAGGCTGTTGCAGATATCGTATCTGATCGAATGGGCCCCAATTCGGAAGCGTCTCGATGAGATGTTTAAAAACAAAACCGAGAAGGGTGGGCGGCCCAACTGCGATGTTATTGTCATGTTCAAGATTCTCATACTTCAGCAATGGTATGGCCTGAGCGACCTCGAGGTTGAACGACAGATAGCTGACCGCCTATCGTTTATGGAATTTCTTGGTTACCCAGATCCCTTTCCAGATTCCAGAACAATATGGCTGTTTAGGGAGCGAATGGCGAAAACCGGAACAGACAAAATCGTATGGGAGGAGCTTCAAAAGCAGTTAGATGCCAAAGGATTAAAGGTTAAACGCGGGACGATTCAAGATGCCACATTCATTGAAGCGGATCCTGGATCCTCAAAAAAACCGCGTGGCGACGAAGCCAAGACTCGTCGCAGCAGAGATGGAACATGGGCAAAAAAAGGAGATGAGATCCATTTTGGCTTCAAACTTCACCAGAAAACCGATATAGATTACGGCCTGATGCGCGAAATCGAGACTACGACTGCATCGCTGCATGACAGTCAGATTGATCTGTCTGCTGAAAACGAAGTAGTGCTTCGAGATAGAGGATACTTTGGCGTAGAGGCTAAAGGCATTGATTTCACGATGAAACGCAGAACAACTGACAAACCTCTAGATGATCTTGATAACGAGAGAAACAGATTAATCAGCAAGCTGAGAGCACCTGGCGAACGACCTCACGCAGTTCTTAAAAGGGTATTCGATTCGGGAAGAGTTTTCGTTACAACTGTCAAGAGAGTTGGTGTTAAAATGATGGTGGCTGCATTCACTTTCAATCTATATCAGCTCTGCACACTTAAAAAAGCAAATATAATCTAAAATTAGCGGTAGCTGTCGAAAAATGACTGAAAAAGATGGTTAATCGAGAAAATTTAGCGTCTTAAGAGCGAAAAAAAGGATGGAATTTTGGCGGAGTCTCATATTTGATGGGAGATCAATAAGTTATTAGGAATCCTCTATCGCTTGTTATAAAATAATCCACTTCATATGCCAGAGCGTATCCCAAATGAACAAGGTCTGTAGGCTTCATACGGTCGTCTCGCCAGGCATCGCTGTATAAGTTGCAGCATATCTCCGCTACAACTCTGTTTGGATGACGAAACTTTACATCACAACGATTTAGGAGATTGACAATCTTGTATAGATCATCGACGCTATGTTTTCTGCCCTCAAAACAAATGGCTGATAGCTCGCCCAACACTGAGGTAGGCACGTATAGCGCCATACCATCGCGGGTACTCAGGTCTGATATCAGTTTTTTATATCACCAGGGGCAGGGCCTTTCTTTCGAGGATGATCTTCTATGGCGAAGAAGAGCAAATCTGTATCAATTGTTATGTCAGTCATCTCTTCTTCCCGAACGCTCTCCTTACTTTGGCGAGCATTGCATCCTGTTCCTCTTTAGTAATTGCCTGGATGACATTGCCATGAATGTCAGTGGTGCCACCATAGGGCAAAGGATTATCTGGATCGAATTTCAGCGCACTAGATGTCTGATCCATCATATGATCACCGGATTACATTTGGATGCGTGTAAATAAAAGCATTGCTATATCCTTGAATCATCTCCATAAACATCATTCGTTGCTCGGCCAGAGATCATTTAAGCAGGTCTCTATATCTCTATCTTGTACTTGTAGCATTATCTTCGCTCACTCGACACTCGCCAAATGCCAAATCTATCCACTACTAGATTGAGATCCTCATATGCTATGCTTCCAGGAATAAAGCACACCTCGCTGAATCCAACATGCTGGCCTGAATAACGGTTGCGAGGCTGATTCGATTGCCATTCACGGCCCACCAAAGGCTCGACATCACCGGCAACAGGTAAGCCTGCAGCCACAACATGGGCTAGCAACTGCTCATCCTTCGGGAGATGAATGCTCAACTGATCACCTCCGTTGTCGAAGGTTGCCGAACCGCCAAACAGGTGTTGATCAGTAACTACTTGGATTCCTATCAATTCCAAATCGCCCCAGCCATATCCACGCTCGCCGCCAAGTTGAATGCGTTGGAACGCCGCCTGCCACGAAAGGGTGCATTCTTTCTTCTCAAACACATATCCCATCAAAAAGACTGGTTCGCCAGCGTCCAATGTTCGCGGAGAGATGAATTCAACCTCGTGGAGAGTTCCTTCAGTAGCTGACTGAGCAGGGTGGGAGAGGGCCGTTCCAGCATAACTACTCAGAAAGCGGTGACGGAACGCGCTTTCGTTCTTCCAAGGCCATTGCACAGAATAGCCATCGTGAGCGTTTGATTTCAGGGCGGGATAAAAATAGGTGAAGGCCAAAAGACTGTGAACTTGATCTCCGAACTGGTGGTACTGCCGAGAGTCTGTTGCCGGGCCACGACCCTGATATGCATCGCGTGTTAGGCGCATAGTTAGGGCGCCCCAAAGCCCGCGACCGGTGATATAGAGACGGGTGCGCTGTAGATTGCCCACCTTGCTGTGGCCGATATGCAGCGGCGAACGCAGCCGCAAAACCACCTGGTATGCCTGCCAGCTCATGCCTATGCACCTCAACTGCGGGCTTTGGCCCCGTAGCGGGCGTAAATCAACATTTGCTCAAGCGTTTCTTTCGCCAACAAAAGCCGCTCTAGACCGACTCGCTCTGGATCACCCGATACCTTGTCGGTAATGTATTGCAGGATCTGTTCCACACGGTTGTCGCCGGGCTTACCACAGCCAAAACCGAGCCCTTCCAGCAAATTCAGCATCTCCTCAACGACCACCGTGCCGTTTTCCTTTTCTTTCGCCAACAGGTATAGGAAACAGGCATAGACGCCGTTTTCCTGCAGCACACCCAGTGCTTTGGTGACTGTGTTGTCTACGTCGCTTGCTTTTTTGTTCTCCGTGCGGTGAATGATTTTTTGCGCATATTTCGCCGCCAAACGGTCGAGGTTAAGTTGGGCATCGTTCGTCATTATTGAGCCTCCTGGGCGATATTTTGGTGCTGTGCACCTTTGCCGTATTTCTCTTCTATCGCCTCGCCAACAATGGCAATGCGGCCGAAGCCGCGCGTGCCCATCCCGCCCACACCCAGCCACTCTATCATCTGCAGGCCAGTGCGTACCACGTCCAGAGGGCCTCTCCATTCATTGCCCGGTAGCGGATTATTCTTTTCTGTTTTGGATTTTGGGAAGGGTCTGTTCCTGTCTCCATCACGGTAATCATCCAGTACCACTTCAGCTGTCAAGAACGTAGCGCGGGGCAGAGCTTCATAAGTAAAGAGCGCCTTATCTATGGCCGCGCCGCGCTCCGGATCAATCGCCACAGAGGTGCGCACTTCCAGATTGCTGTTGACGATGTGGCTAAACAGGGATTCTTTCACGATGGCGATTTGCTTCACATTTCGCCAGCGTTGATCATGTTCCCACTTGTCCGGCATCTTTACAATCGCCTGATCTTTTGCCACGCTGACCATCAGCCAACCCAGATTGAAGACATCCTTGCGCTCCCAGGTCAATACAGCCGATCCGGAATCCCACGTTTCCGCCAATTTGTTGTTTTCTTTATCTTCGACTTCGAAACCTGCCTCGTGCATACGGTTTATTGTGCTTACCCACACAGGTCCAGCCATAGAATAGACCGGGAAAAACACCACCTGCGCGTCAAAGATATTAACCACGCCAGAGTAGGCCATCGTTTCATTGTCGTTCTGTTTTTTCTTGATATAGCCAAAGGTGTAACATACCGGATTTTTATCCGGGTCGGTCACCTTGTCCTGACTCTGCCCGGCTGCCTCAGGCGTTTCATAAAGTTGCGCCGCGTAAGAGCGTGCCGCTCCGTGCAGGCTAGTGCCAGGGATTTTGGGGATGCGCGTGCCAGGCTCCCGTGCAATGCTGTTATCCACCCGCCCAAGGCGGTAGCCGCCAGTGCCGATATGCACCGGATCAAGTGTCATAAACAAATAGCGTTGCCGCTTGTAGGTTGCCATAGATGCCCTCCTATTCCTTCATAATTTCCATGTGAAGTTCTGCCCAATCAGCTAATTCACCGGATACACCGGCCCCCACCAACCATTTTCGATCATCTTCTGAAATAACGTTCCAGCTCTGCCCTCTCGGCCAAGCGGCACCGGCCAGCGTGTCAGCTACAAACTGTCGGAAGACCTCATCGGCCGCTGACTGGCCCTCAGCATCCTGTCCGAACCACGTCTCGCGGGTGGCTTCTATCGTGCGGATGACCTGATGGCGCTGGCTACTAGTGAGGCGCCTCATGTATTCCCAGAGGTGCTCCAAACGATCGATTTCTTCCAAGTAGAAGGGCCGCGTTCGACGCGGACGCTGGCCGTTGGCATCATAATGGATGTCAAAGCGACGGGCAGTGGTGTCGAGGAATTCAAAGTCGAAGGTGGATGAACATACCTTGATTATTTCATCAATCCTCAAGTCAGCAGCATGGACAATCCATCTATCGGCCTGATGTCCGTTTTCTGTTTGGATAGAGACTTTAGCTGCCCGGCGACTCGAAGCATCCGCTTTGCTATCATCACCACAAGTCTCCAAAAAGAGATAGGAATACCACTGGTCATCAGGCACATTCCACTGTATTTGGCGCTTATTGTGCTCAATTTCTAACGTTACTATGTTTGGTTGTCTCTCTTTCTTTCTGATGATCCATGTTTGTTGCTGGGAGGGATAATCAAGCATCGCTCGTCCAGCATCAAGTACGGCGCGAATCGGTGTGCGGCGCGGAGCGAAGACTAATCCTAAGTGCAAAGGCAAGCGATCGCGTACTTTGCCCATTTCGGTTTCGTATTTTGTCTTGATGGTTTGGGCCATCTTAAGCGCTTTATCAGCTGGGACAATCATCATAAATGTGCGCGGTTCGGCAAGAATTGGGATGGCCGCAGCATACGGGCTTTGCTGGCAGTCCACATCCGTAATACGACTACCTGCCAGCAAATTGAGGCCGCGCTGGCCTTTCAATGTTTCCGGGTTACGCAAGACAGGATGGCGATTGTTTTCCATGAATTGTGCGCATAAGTGACCTCTAACAAAGTCGGCTGCTGCTTTCGGGCTAGTGTATATGACAGACCCAGCACCCAATTGGCGCGCAGTATAGCCGAAATTGTCAGCAGCGATCAAGTAGCCATTATTGTTATTCTGGGGCGGAACCCAGACCACGCTAAGGTTTGTTGCACCCAAATCGAGGTCGTACACATGATAAGGTCTTAGATTGGGAATGGAGCTAAGAGTAATTTTGATGCGGTGGCGTTCGTCGGTCAGCTGGCGTAAAATTTCTTCTTGGGTCTCCTGCCAAAATAAGCGCGTACTCTCCCAAATCCGCCGAAGTCGGCTGAATGAGGACGTTTTGCTGGTGACAGGTTTGCCCGTAGTATTCTGGGGATCATTCGGGGCAATTAGCAACAACGAATTCAGCATACTGCCATCCAGCCAATGGGTCAGCTCAAAACGCCCCACCAGCAATGCCAGGCGTCCATTCGTGTCTGCGACTTCATCGGTCCAAATCGTTTTATTAGGTTCTGTGATTGCCCATTTCTGTGAGCGATCGTCACGACGTTGCTCACAAATGTCGCACACGTTACGCTCGGCGGCCTTATCGGTTGGGCCCTGTGGACGAAGCCCACATACTGTGCAGATGTCCGTTGGCTCGCGGTTCCTCCAGAACCGGTCGATGTTAGCGGCATTGGCTGGTGAACTCACCTTAGAAGAGACGAAGCTACTGATGTCTGGCAGTTTGTCGTTAGATGTTGTAGATGTTTTTGACCAATTGGGGTCCTGCCCCCACCAGGAGGTTGGTTCGAGTTCGACATGCGGCACCATTTCCCCGCCGAGCTGGAGCTGTGGGTTACTTCTCAATGTCCCTTGTTCAAAGGCTTTCAGTATAAGTGTGCTCAGGTTTATTCCTGAACCGTTGGATTTTTGCAGCAAATCTGCAACATCAGGTACGACATAGACACTGCCATTTTCATCTCGATACACTTCGCTCCCAAGAGGATAGGTAACCTCGATAAGATCGCGCACTTTGTTCAGTCCATCAGAGAGCAATTCCTTTCTTGCCAACAGGTCAGGGATGCGTGCTACGTTGATGAGATAATCAAGTCCGTTCACACGTATGCCCAACAGCCGCCAGCGGAGGTCGCGTGCTGCCAGCGTGCTACCCGTCAATAGCGATCCGGCTAGCGCCGACTTATACAACGCACCTACTAACAACCCCCAGCCCCACAAGTCCACTTCGTTGATGGGGCGTCGTGTGTCGGCGAGGGTCTGGGTGAACAGACTGCTTATAGCTTGCCGTACGTGTTCTCGCTCCGAAGGTGAGTAGTTAGCTAACTTATTCCATGGCAAACCCCAGAGCGATGTGGTGAGATTATTTGGCAAGCCTTTTTCTGAGCCAAATGGAGTACTTATTTGGATACCAGGAAAGTTCTGTTCTCCACCAACCGGTTCTTGTTTGTCAAAATGCGCAGTGTGGTGGCAACGAGATAGAAACTGGCCTAGAAGATCATTTCGCCAGGTCCCATCATCAAGTAGATTAATCACCGTTCGAGAGCCCGGCTGCAGAGAATGCAATTGAAGAGAGACGCTACTCAGAGAAGGAAAGCGCCGACTTAGCTCGGCACGAGACAATGCGCTTTTTCCCCTCAAGTTTGGAGCTTTAGCTTGTAGATGCTCATCCGAACATTTGCGATAATCATGCATCCACCCTATTGCCTCGGCCAATAGCAGCTTATTGCGGTGAGATTCGAGAACGTCAAGTTGACTCATGCACTTACTCCTTCCCGTAGCAATCCTGCCATGCGCTGTGCCAGATCGCAGAGTTCGCTCATGGCTTCAAAAGTATATGTCGAAACATGTGGCTGTTCGACAAGAGGCAATGCTAGTTGGTATTCTGGAGACATAGCAGAGGAGGAAGAACTATCGTCCAATTTCGCCCTGATGGCAAGTTTGCCCTCTCCTGCCAATCGATCCTCCGTCATCCCGAAACCGCTGCTGGTCTTGGCGCCGAAGCCATAGATAGTGAGCATCGCCTGAATGCCCTCAGCAAGAACTTGCAGATCCTCGGCTACTTCAGCACGTTGGGCCTCCTCCGTTTGCCCTATGGGGCCGAAGGGCACGTAAAGTAAGATAAGATCGCCCCTCGCATCTCGTGGTACGCACTCCATCAAGATCGCCCCTCGTGCATCGGTGCCGGTTTGGCGGTCGTGAGGGTTGATGACTTCGAGAGCAATTTTTTCAAAGAATGTGGGGAAGAAATGCAGGCGGCCAGCCTGCTGTTCCTCGCTCTTACGCTTATTGCCAAGCAGGCGAACGGTGACCGGATCATCCTGCTTGTGTCCCAGCTGCCACAGAGCTGCGCGCAAGGCGCCCTTCCAGCTTGTCGCGGCAACCGTCGGCGTTTGAAAGACCTTCTCTCTGCGCAGCGGATTGACGAGAAGGTGAAAGTCACGCTCATCCTTGCTGATGTAGGATTTTTGCAGGCAGAAGGGAATGCGTAGCATGAAGCTCAAGGGCGGCGTGTAAGAGACAGCCGATATGTCGGGGAGAAAGTGAAACTCCGATGGAATAGGGCTGGTGGTCAATATTTTCTGCCAGGCACCACGGATATCGCTCTTAAGTTCGGAATTGAGGGCTTCGAACCATAGATAGGCCAAATGAGGCTCAATCGTCACGGCATTTTCGGCAGCCTGTTTCATTTCTCTCTCTGCCTTATTGACAGCTTCTTTGCGTTTCTGTTTCTCCCGGATTTTTTTCGCCTGCCGTAATTGATCATTCGCCTGCTCAAGCTCGCTCAGGCTACTGTTCAATTGCATTCGCTGGAAGCCATAGTAGTCAAGCATGACGATCTTCCTCCAACTTCAACAGAGTTCGCAAAAACGTCATAACGTCGTTGTTGTTGGGGACGACGGTATCCCTCGCCGAATCCATCTCGCGCCAGACCTGCACTGTGTAGTTATTGGTCAAATGCTGGTGGATAGCCTGCACGACATCATTCCGGTTTTTAAAATTCTTGGCATTTGGCAGTTCTTTAGGTATCCAGCCCCAAATGCGCATCTCCTTACCACCGTTGTATGGACGCGACATTTTGACCTTCGCTGCTATCCGCGTGCCCCTGGTTGTGCCCATCACGAAGTGGCGCAATTCCGTGTCGTCTTCAGACAGCGCAAACAGTCGCCGCAGGTCATACTTCAGATTGAACGTCTCATTTTTGTCGAACGTCCTCCTATCCTTGGGCGAGATGCGTGCCAGGAATATGTTTTGCAGGGAAGGTAAGCTTGTATCCATGTGGCTGCCTCTCGCTTGGACCAGCCAATCATAAAATGGCTGAGTATCAATCCTGTCCTGGGCGAGCTTTATAGCCCCGAAGCCCATTTGCGCTCGTGCGCCGATGCCAGCCCAGTCTGCCATGAACTGAATAAGCCCAGTTATAACTTCTGGGGGAAAATCTGACGCCAAGCTCTGGACCTGTATTGTGAGCTTGCCGGAGCGTGGTTTGTCATTTGGTTCTTTTGGAAAATACCACGCAGACGTGCGTTGGCCTTTATTGATGTACACATTTTTAACTCGTTCATCTGGACGTATGTCTGTCTCTAGAATAATCAGCCGAAACCTTCGCTTCCAGCCCGTGGCTCCAAAAACCTGGCACACGTCGCACAGGCCAGCATTGTCCTTTTCTTTGTCAAAGGCACAACCAGCCCGACTAGGATCGCATACATCTCCACCTAGTGTTGCGTCACTAGCTAAGTGTCGTAAAGCTTAAGGCATATTAGCTTCA
>CAZFFD010000083.1:0-10166 GCA_964518035.1 uncultured Methanotrichaceae archaeon
GGCATGTATCTAACTATAGTGTGATAAGTTATAAATGTTTGGTTTTAGACTATAACTGCATCACATCTGCTATTTCTATGCAGGGATAAACCCTTTATGCTCGGCCTTCTACACAAGCATTTGTGCGAGAGAGACTGAGAGGAGTGCTGGAAGGATTGGCCCGCGGTGAGATGGACATCGATGAGGCCTTGAGCCGAATCAAGCCAGAAAGCTTCCTGGCCGTGGGAGATGTGGCCAAACTGGACATCAGCAGGGCAGATCGAGTGGGCATTGCTGAGGCCATATTGGCTGAAGGAAAGGATAAAGCAGATCTTCTGGCCATATCACTTGCCCACCTGCAGGCGACGGGCAGCGTGGTCATCACTCGGGTCTCGGCTGAGCAGCTTGAGCTACTGAGCTCTGCCAGCCTGCCGGAAGGATGTGTGCTGGAGCACAATTCCAAAGCCCGGACTGTCGTTATTCGATTTGCGAAGACCTGGCCAAAATTCGGATTGGTTGGAATCCTGGCAGCCGGCACCGCAGATATTCCGGTCGCAGAGGAAGCGCGAGTTGTGGCAGAGGAGATGGGCTGCAATGTGCTCTTCGAGTACGATGTTGGTGTGGCAGGCATTCACCGCCTCTTTCCCTGCCTGATGCGAATGGGAAACGCAGATGCCATTGTGGTGGCTGCCGGACGAGAGGGGACTTTGCCTGCAGTGGTGGCTGGATTGGTGGAGGCTCCGGTCATCGGACTGCCGGTATCCACAGGCTATGGTCTGGGAGGAAACGGCCAGGCGGCACTTTATTCCATGTTGCAGTCATGCTCAGTTCTTACTGTGGTCAATATAGATGCAGGATTTGTAGCTGGCGCTTATGCGGCAAAGATCGCCAGACAGAAGGCGTTTGGCAAAAAACAGTTATAAATTATTTCCAGAAAAGTATTTATACGATCAAAAAGGTTTGTGAACGAGAGCGGGTACACTCATCTTTTTTACTAACCCCCACTCCCCTACCCGCTCGTCACTAATTGCCCCGAGATCCTCAGTGACGAGGGCTCATACGATCAATTCGCAAATGCCGCCACAATTCATGCATAAAACTTCAATCTTTTGAATATTTGCCAATTCTAGCCGAGATGGCATTGCCACATCTTGATTCGATGGATTCGCTGCATTGCTTGCCACAGTTACGTCAAGTTTTCTTCTCATATAAATATAAGCGAGCTCTGGATCCAACTTATACATGTCCATATAGGCCTTCCTGGACAGATGCTCCCCGTTGGCCGAAATATATATTGGGTCCCCGATCACCGGAACGATCTTTCCTGAAGGCAGAACCCATTCAAAACCCTGAACAGGCGCACCCTGCAACTCAGTCTCAGCAGAATCTGGCCCAACGGGATTAACAGAAATAAGATTAAATGCACCGCAATTTTTGCATATTAATGAGAATTTATATATCGCATCCTGCCCAATCGGCACGATATTCAAATCATTTATTTCACCACAATTATGACACGTAATTCTTATGTATATCCCTCGCAGGCCATTTATTTGTATATGGATCATACTAAGATAAATAAATATACTAAGCCATAATAAGAAAGAATATTTCTTAATCTAATTCCTTAAATTTGGAAGATTTAAAATATAAAATAAGATATCAAAATATGCTGCCCATCTACTCCATCATTATTCATCGTTGGGAGATCCAGAGCAAGAGCCATAGTGCCAGCCAATTGGCCCTCGCGCTGGTGCTGAATGGACGCATGGAACAATTAATTCCAATGCAATTTCGTTTATACAATTATGATTTAATTAAGGATTTCGGTAGACGATAGGGATTCTCGCAAATCTGATTCCCGGCAGAGACTGCAGGCCTCGATCTCTGCCCCCGATTCTCGACAGTAGTCCTGGACCCTATGCAGGGCGTGGTCAACCATCCCACCAGAGGTTATGATAAGGGCACTCTTGCCAGTCAACGCCTTGAGAATACACTTGTCTATGACACCATAGGTGAAGTCCAATGAGATGTCGCACCGTTCAGACAACGCCTTAGCTGCGGTGCCCATGCCACCAATAAAGCTGACGGAAGCTCGGTCGATCAATGTCCGAATCTCACCCTCGGGAACCTGATCCACATCGCAAATGTAGATCTTGCCTCTAGCTTGGGAACCATCCCCGGATTTATGCTGCAATAAATCGCATAGCTCAAGGATGTTTCGTGGCGGCTTGGATCCTCGGGCAATGCCTCGGCCTATCAGCTCATGGTATATATCCACCACAAGGGGCAGCTTGAGTCTGGCGTCTCTGATGAGATCTACATCACCAAATACATCCTGTCCTGTCCCCCGGCGTACGACTTCTCCGTCCTTCATGAGGATGACCTCATCCGCCCAGCGGTAGGCCAGCTCCACATCATGGGTCGAGATGATCAATGTCTTACCACCATGGTTCAGCTCATCGAGCATCTCCATAATCTCCTCGGAGCTGGCTGGATCGAGATTGGACGTGGGCTCATCGAGGATCATCACCTCCGGCTCCATTGCAAGGATTCCGGCGATTGCCACCCTTTTTTTCTCCCCGCCGCTCAGGTGATGGGGCGGACGCCGCTCATATCCGCACAGACCCACATATTGCAGTGCAAAGCCCACATACCTCTTCACCTTCTCAGACGGAAATCCCAGATTGATCGGGCCGAAGGCCACATCCTGGTAGACGGTTGGAGCAAAGAGCTGGTCGTCGGAGTTCTGGAAGACCATGCCCACCGCTCGTCGGATAGCCCTAAGGCTTGCCGCATCGTACCTCAATGGCTTGCCTAAAAAGTGAACCTCCCCGGAGTTGGGTCGTAAGATGCCATTCATCATGAGCATGAGAGTGGACTTGCCGGCACCATTGGGACCTACTAAGGCCACCTTTTTCCCCTTATCCATTGAGATGTTGATCCTTTTCAAGGCCTGGGTTCCGTCCCCATAGGAATAGCTTAGATCCCTGATCTCGATTATCTTCGTCATGGCCAACTCACTAGAGAGACATCCCTTGATAAAACGGAGATGGTCGCAGCTGCAATCAGATAAACAGCCACCACGATTATCTGGCGAGGATCCGCTTTGTTTTCCTCTTCCATGAGACCTAGCTTGCCATCGTAGCAGCGAGAGTCCATTGCAACGATGAGCCTCTCTCCCTGCTCCCAAGAACGCAAGAAGAGTACGCTGGATAACATTGCAAAGGATGTGAGAGAGCTTCTTGCCCCGGCATCACCCAGACGCATCACCTGAGCGCAGTGAATACTGGAAGCCTGATCCAGGAAGACGAAGATGTATCTGTAGATCATCATGGACAGCTCAATGACCGACTCAGGGATATGCAGGGATTTGAGCGTTGCGAAGATTTCAATCATCGGCGTTGTCAGAGCTATGAAAAACAGCGAGCACATGCCGCCAAAGGTTCTGGAGATGAGAAGAACGGCAAGCTCTGCACCATCTTCCCGCAAGGAGAAGGTCATGCCGAAGAGCTGCATTGAATAGAGAGGCTGGCCCGCGCCATGCACGAAGGCCACTACGACCGCGCTGATCAGGGCGAAGGAGAGGGGCACTAGCAGTAGCCGTGAGTAGATTCGTCCTGGAATCTTAGCCAGGACCAATACGGCGAGACTTAGGGTTAAGGCCACGAACAATGGGGCGACTGGAGTCGTTGATGATACAGAAATCAGGATACAGCCAATCCCCAAGTAAAGCTTGAGATGAGGACTAGTGTCTCGCAGGGCATTGCTATGGGCATAATCGTCGAGGATGTCATGCATTCGACTATCCTTCTCTCTTCCGGGCGGAGGTGTCTTTTTTAGCATTCTCAACTGCCCGATAGTAACCTAGGAAATAGCCGATGATGAGGCTGCCGATGGCCGCCTGCAAGGCAAAAAGGAGGCTTTCGATCTCGCCGCTTGGAGGCTGGTAGATTGACGAAAACCATGGGACATAGGTTCCACCGGTGATTTGTGAGATCACATTCTCTGCCTGGCTGTCTGCGCCGCTCCACTCGTGGTTTCCGCTGGAGCTGACAACAAGAAAGGCAGCGATGAAAAGCGCAATCACAGCCAGAGCAATGTGCTCCAGCTTTATGCTAAAACCTCGTTTCATGAAATTGCCTCCTTCAGCCTTTTTATGGTGCTCTCTGTGACGACATTCATCCTCAGCAGCACATCGCTTCTCAAAGCGACAATGTACTTGAACATCAATGCAGTCACTACCCCCTCAACTATGGCCAGGGGGACTTGGGTTATGGCAAACACTGCTGCAAATGCCTCGAAAGATGTAAAGATTCCAGTTGCCGAAGGAAAGGCCAGGGCAAGCTGAATGGATGTGACCAGGTAAGTAGCCCAGTCGGCTAAGGTCGCAGCCAGGAAGACTGACAGGTAGAGATGCAGTCCTGCTTTTGTGGCAGCTTTGTAGACCAGGTATCCCACCGCCGGACCTGCAATGCCCATCGAGAATGTGTTTGCTCCGAGGGTGGTGAGGCCGCCATGAGCCAGAAACACTGCCTGGTAGACGAGCACGATCACAGCCAGGACAGATGTTATCCAGGGACCGAAGAGGATAGCACCCATTCCCGTGCCAGTGGGATGAGAGCAGCTTCCGGTGACGGAGGGAAGCTTCAGAGAGGAGAGGACGAAGACAAAGGCTCCTGCCACGGCCAGCAAGGGCAGAGTCTCTCGACTGTCCTTTATCATCTTGTTCATCCTGTACACACCGTAAGCCACCACAGGAAGACTGAGGCCAAACCAGATCTCCCACCAGGGATGAGGAAGAAAACCCTCCATTATGTGCATCTCGTCACCTCAAGTGGCTCATGCATTCATCCATATAAGGTTTTCTTGTGTTAGGACCAAATTAGTTTAACAACCACTTTCGCTTCGCTTATGAATCGCCTTTAAATATTTCACCCGTTTAACGGATTTCATCTTGACTCAAATATTCACAGTCTCTGAGCTGAATTTGAGGATATCAGACCGCCTGGATGGCGATGTTCGCCTGCATGACCTCTGGGCGCGAGGCGAGGTATCCAACTATCTTCACCATCGTTCAGGGCACAGATACTTCACCCTCAAGGACCAGAACTCTCAGATCTCCTGCGTCCTCTTTAAAAATAACGGCCTATCTCTCGACTTTGAGCTGATGGATGGCAAGAACGTCATGGTCTTTGGGGATATTGCAGTTTACAGGCCGCAGGGCAGAGTGCAACTGGTGGCCCGAGGCATAAAGAAGGACGAGGGGCTGGGGTACAGGCACCAACAACTCGAACAGCTCAAGAAGAAGCTGGCCTCTGAAGGGCTTTTCGCATCAGAACGCAAGCGTGCTCTGCCCCGTTATCCTGAGCGAATAGGCATTGTCACCTCTCCGCAGGGGGCGGCGCTGCATGATGTCATTCGAACTCTCGGCCCATATCCCGCGAGGATCATCATCTCACCGGCCCAGGTGCAAGGAGAAGGAGCCGAGAAGAGCATCGCCTCTGCCATCATGGCCTTGAGGGGCAAAACTGATGTGATCATCGTCTGTCGCGGAGGGGGATCGACGGAAGATCTGTGGTGCTTCAATTCTGAGATCGTAGCTCGCGCAATATTCGCCTGCGACGCGCCAGTCATCTCCGCCATCGGCCATGAAACTGATGTTACAATCGCCGATTTTGTAGCTGACCTGCGGGCTGCGACGCCTACAGCAGCGGCCAAAATGGCGGTCCCGGATGCAGAGGAGCTAAAGCAATCCCTCAGCGCCACTGAGGTTCGGATGATTCGCGCCCTGTGGACGATCCTGGAGAGACGGGAAGAACGCCTGGATTATCTCATGAATGCAGTCTCCGCCAAGAGGATGTACTCTCTGGCTCAGGAGGCCCGACAGCGTCTGGACTATCTGAGCGAGAGGCTGGAGTCTGCCGAGGCCAGAGAGCTGCAGACTCATAGGAGTCGGCTTGAGCTGGCACAGGGACGGCTGATAGCTGTCGGCCCGCAGGCTACTCTCTCGCGCGGCTATGCCATCGCCCGTTCTTCCGAGGGCTTGATACTGACAGCCAGCGATGCCCGGCCTGGGCAGGAGGTTGAGCTGATCCTTGGAAGAGGAAGGCTCTTGTGCAGGGTTTTAGAGTGCCTGGAGGAGAAGGAGGCGATAAAATGACCAAAGAAGAGAAGATCGGCCTGGAAGAGGCAATGGATGATCTTGAAGAGATCGTCGAGGTGCTGGAAGAAGGAAAGATGACCCTGGAGGAAAGCCTGGATCTCTACGAAAAGGGAATGAAGCTGGTCAAGCTCTGTCAATCTCGGCTGCAGAGCGCCGAGAAGAGGATCGAGAGCCTGACAGGGGAGCTGCCGCCAGATCTGAGCTGAATCTTTTTTGGATAAATTCGGAGCGAGTCGAATACAGTTCTGCAATAAAGTTTAAATACATCACAGGATGTACGTTTTCATACATCATAGTAACAATTAGTACATCCTATACAAATACAAGCCGGTGATCCTTTGCAAGATCTGATTTCCAAGAAAGCTGTAGTCAAGTTCGGCAGGTACGGCGGCCTCTTTGTTCCTGAGACGCTGGTACAGCCCCTCACAGAGCTGTCTGAGGCCTACCTGCGCCTGATGAAGAGCCCTGATTTCATAGAGGAGCTGTCCCTTCTTCTCAAGAATTTTGCAGGCAGGCCAACCCCGCTCTACTTTGCAAGAAACCTCAGCCAAAAGCTCGGGTGCAAGGTCTATCTGAAGAGAGAGGATCTGGTGCACGGCGGTGCGCACAAGCTCAACAATACCCTGGGCCAGGCGCTCGTAGCCAAGAAGATGGGCAAGACCCGACTCATCGCAGAGACCGGAGCCGGCCAGCATGGTGTGGCCACGGCCATCGTCGGTGCCAGCCTGGGCTTTAAGACTCAGGTCTACATGGGCGAGGTGGACATCGAGCGGCAGAAGATGAACGTCTACCGCATGAGGCTCATGGGTGCAGAGGTAATACCGGTGCGCTCCGGATCCAGGACCCTCAAAGATGCCATCAACGAGGCCATGAGAGATTGGGCCTCATCCTTCGACAACACCCACTATCTTCTGGGGACTGCGGCTGGCGCGCACCCATTTCCGAGCATGGTCAGAGACTTTCAGAGCGTCATCGGCCATGAGGCAAGGGCCCAGATTCTGGAGGCCGAGGGACGTCTGCCGGACAGCATCACAGCCTGCGTCGGCGGAGGCAGCAATGCGATGGGCATCTTCGCTCCTTTCATCAAGGACGAGTCAGTCCGGCTCATAGCTGTGGAGGCTGGCGGTCGTGGCCCAGGAAAGACGGACAAAACCGCAGACCACGGAGCCAGTCTGGGCAGAGGGACTGACGGCGTGCTGCACGGCGCTCTTACAAAAATCCTGCAGGACCCCTACGGCCAGATTCTTGAATCCTATTCCGTGGCAGCCGGACTGGACTACCCGGGAGTCGGCCCGGAGCTTGCATACCTCGCAGAAAGAGGACGGGTGACAACTCGCATTGCTGAAGATGATACAGCGATCCGCGGGTTCCATGCACTATCTAAGCTGGAGGGCATCATACCGGCCCTTGAGTCCGCTCATGCTGTGGGCTACGCCCTGGGCGAACCGCAGGAGCTTGGCGATCTCGCTATAATCAACATCTCTGGCAGAGGAGACAAAGATCTGGCAACGGTGATGGACTATGAAAATCTCTGAAGCATTCGAAAACGCCCCTCTGCTGATCATCTACATCTGCGCAGGGGACCCGACACCGGAAGAGACTCCTGAGCTGGTCCGGCGTTTGGCTCTCGCCGGGGCTGACATAATTGAACTGGGATTGCCTCACTCGGACCCCATAGCTGACGGCCCCACCATTCAGGCTGCAGCGCAAAGGGCGATAGCTGCAGGCATGAACACCGACGTCTACTTCGAAGTCGCCAGCGCGGCGAATGTCGCCATTCCAAAGGTCTTCATGGGCTACTACAACATGATCTATGCCCGCGGGCTTGACAGGTTTGCCCAGGATTGTGCCAGCTCCGGCATTAGCGGCCTGATTGTGCCGGACCTGCCGCCTGAGGAAGCAGAACCGCTGCAGAAGGCCTGTGTTCGGGCTGGAGTGGACCTGATCTTCCTGGCGGCTCCGAACACCCCCCCAGAGCGACTTAAGATGATTGAAGAGGAAACCTCGGGATTTCTCTACATTGTAGCCAGAACAGGCGTGACTGGCGCCAAGAGTGACGTTCTTCAAAGCACCCGAGACCTCATCGCTCGCGTTCATGGCAGCAAGCCGAGAGCTGTAGGCTTTGGCATCTCCACGCCTGAGCAGGCAGCAGAGGTCATTGCCGCCGGCGCGGACGCGGCCATCGTGGGATCGGTCTGCGTGGACCTGATAGCCAAAGGCGAGGTGGAGCGGCTGGAGAAGCTGGTTGCTGAGATGAAGAAAGCGGTCAAGGCCGCGGCAAGAGCAAAGCTCCAATAGTCTGCTCAACTAACACGCTGGCCATGAATGAAGCAGATGACGGGCAGAGGCGATTTGTGGAGAGGACGAGAAAGGACCTGGAGGCAGGAGCCGATGTCACAATCGTTGCCTTCGGCGACTCCATCACCGCCGGCTATTGCGTCCGGCGCGGCTTTCCCTCCTTTTGGAAACAGACGCTTGCCGAAAAGTATCCTGAGGCAAATGTTGAGATGATCAACTCCGGAATTTGTGGTGACACCAGCATGGACGGCCTCGCAAGGCTCGACTTCTCTGTGCTCTCCTACGAGCCGGACCTGGTCACCATCAACTTCGGAATCAACGACTGCGCTTTCGGCCTGGATCTTGAGGAGTTCGAGATGAACTTCGTAGAGATAGTGCGACGCATCCGGGCCGGCCCAAACTCAGAGATATTGCTGCTCTCCTCACAGCCCCTTGAGACGCCGCCCTACGACAGAATGGTCCTGGATTACTATCAGGCGGTGCTGAGGGTGGCCAAGCAGATGGACGTGGGATTTGTGAACGTCTTTGGAGCCTGGATGAGAGCCGTTGCAGGAGGCACACCCCTCGGCTCGCTGATCCTTTCGGGCCTCGACCACCCAAATGAGGCAGGCTACAGGATCATAGCCGAGGAGCTGATGAGGCTATTCTAATCGCAATAGCCACCGGTATAGCCGCACATGCCCATGCGAGGAGAGTTGACAACAGGCAGAAGCATATCCTCTCCGCATTCATGCGTTTTTCCGCATTCATCGCACACTCGACCGGTGGACTCGTCGCTGCAAACGCAACAAACCCCCGTGGCCGGCTTGCCACAGACGTCGCATCTGAGATCAGGCAGATCGTTTCTGGCCATGATCTTCGCCCCGGCACCCTTCATATAGCCTACTCTGTCAGACACCACTGTGATGAGCAGCTCGGTTGAGGTTCCAAAGTCATAGATGTACTCGAACGCCATGCCAGGAGCCATTACTTTATCCAGCGCGACATTGAGACTTCGGTCGCCAGGCTCCATCACCTCCGAGATGAATGTCTCGCCCCCAATATCAAAGCTGCTCAGGTGACCGCAGCACTCCACCCAGACGGCCCTTAAAAAGTGGTCCAAATCCTCCAATGTGGCCTTGGCAGGAATCTCGATATGCAGCCAATACATGGGCAGGTACTGAGCCTCCACCTTCATGTGAAAAATGCTCCGGGCTCGCCCCCGGCCTGAGCCTTTTCCTGTGGGCGTATCGTTCTCCTCTTTTCTGGTCTGGCAGGCATTCAAATGCCTGGATATGGCCGACTTGGCATAGCTTCCACCACAATAGCTGCATGTTCCCTTTGAGGTCGATCTGGTCAAATCCATTCCCTCCATTATGTCAGTAAACAAGACACCTTATGGTGTGTCTTGATCAAACTCAATCAACTCTGCAGGCCTGTAAGGTTATTCATCCATATTAAATCCAGGCAAAGGATTCAACTTCTTAGAGATTTCATAACATCACCATGAAACCTGAAAAGATCCTGGAGGTTTGCCCGGTCTGCGGCAGCTCTGAACTCTATTTGGAGGCCGGAGGCTACACAGGCAAGGTCTATCGCTGCAAAAGATGCGACTACATGGGCGCGTTTATTGTAGAGGCGGACGAGGAGATGGTCAGGGCCATCAAAGAGGATTATGAACAAAAAAAGAAGTAACTATTCAGCCATCCAGCTGAAACCTCAATTTTTCGCCAAAATATCATGA
>CAZFFD010000084.1:0-10062 GCA_964518035.1 uncultured Methanotrichaceae archaeon
TTTATAATTTTGGGTGCAGAAATCAGATTGCTTTGTGTCAACCTCTAGAACGACCTTGGACCTATCGCCGACATTCCAGCCCTGCTCCCTGAGAAGGACGTCGATTTTTTGCTTTCGAGTCTCGAATTCAGGAAGATCTGGCGGCATTTGCTAAATTGGAATATCGCTAATATATTTAAGGATAATCGAAATCATTGATTCTGCAGCTCAGCCAGCCACTAAAATTAGGATATGGCATGCTTTTTCTTTCAGTTTTCTCTCGGGCTGATTGGGGGGAATAATACTAGATTAGCTCATGCGTTGCTATCGATCATGCTATACAATGAAGCACGTTACATAGAATCATGGTTCGCACTTGTTAAGCTTGGGCATTAGTTAAAAATGAGTAAATAATAAACATCTTCCCTCATAAATACGTGCACACCGCCATCACCTTCGTCTTCTGCTCGCTTCCCTTGAACGATATAGCCGTCATGGACGCCTGACCTGTCTTGCAGTTCAGATAGTATGTCGCCTTAGCAGCCAGATCCAACAGGTAGCCGCAATAGCTTACGGATCCCCTCATCGAAGTGCCTGAACTGATGCCTATCTTCGTCGTGGTCTCCTTATTCACCTCCGAGCTGGCCGCCGTGGACAGAGTGGCAAATACATCCAGCGCCCCCGCCGCGGCCCTCGTAACCTCCAGCTCCGCCGCATACTCCACCCTCCACCGCCCAATAGGAACCGCCAGAGAGCCGCCCTTATTATACCAGGTTCCAGCCGCAGGCGACGCTTGAGAGCTGTCCGCTGTCACCAGGCTCTCCACCCTCCATTTGGCCTCATCCAGAGGGAGATAATGCAAAGATGAGTATACTTCTGGCTTGCTTCAAATATTATTTATCCTAACCGCACCCTTTTCTATTGCAGCAAGTTGAGAATCAAGAGGTCTGATATGTCTGATGGAACGGATGCAAAGATTCGTGTGGTTTACGAGGGTGGCGTCTTCAAACCCCTGCAGGAGATTAACCTCTGCGAGGGAACGAAGGCATTCGTAGTCCTTAAGCCGGGGAAAATCACAAGTGTAGCCAGGAGATTCAGGATTAAAGTGGATAAGGATGTGTTGGAAGAATTCGTCGAGGAGCGAAGATGATCGTATTAGACACTTCGATTTTCATCGACCTTCTGTTTGAATATAACTCTGAAAGAACACGATCTGCAGAAGAATTGCTCTCGATCCTGGAGGAAAATGGTCTGACAATAGTGGAACCGGATCTCTTCAAAGTAGAGTTTACAGGGCAAATTGCCAGAAGGATTAAAAAGGAACTGGCCCAAAAGATCTGCGAGGAGATCTTTGCAGAGCTGGTCTTCGTTAACATATCCAGGATCTTCGAAGAGGCACTTTCCATCGCCAGGGAAACAGGATCAAGGGCGGCAGATTCATTCTACATAGCCTGCGCAAAGGGAGAAGAAGCGATCTTGATTTCCAACGACAAGCATCAGATCGAGAGTGCTAAAAAATCAGGAATAGAAGTCTATAATCTGTTGCACGACCAGGAGCTTGTCAAGAAACGTCTGATTGATGCTGTTTTTCATTAATATTTCAAGATACACCAACAGCACCCCTTCACTATCCCCTGCAAGAAAGCAGCGCCCGCCCAAGGCCTGCCCGCAGCTCCACACCGAGGGCAAGCACGCCAAGATCGGGGCCCTGGTGGATGCCTGTCAGCCCAAAGACGAGGCTGGCAACTTGATCGCAAGCCAGGAAAAATTGGATCTGTTGCCCGACCTCCTGGCCTTCCTGGTGGAGAGGGTGCTGGAGATGGACCCGGCAGAAGCAAACGGAGGTCAAGGGCTGCCTGGAGAGCTACCTGGGGGCCAAGGTGGAGGACCTCACGCCCAAGACCGCAGCTCGCAGGGCTACTGCGAGCACGATTACGAGAGCTTTTTGGCTGTGCTCAAGAAGAACTGCAAGAAGCTGGCAGTCGATCCTCTGTGCACTCTCAGTGGCATAGCCTCAATCCAGTTCTTCCAACCCAAACCCTTTTTACCAGCCAGTGCAAACCAACCTCCATGCACGATCATTCGTCGAAAACCGACCTCACTAAAGAGTCAGTAAATCACCTCCTGCACCACTGGATCGAGCACAATGAGAGCCACAGCGCCTCCTTCAGGGACAGAGCAGCGCAGATCGCAAAGGTGAGCGAGCTTGCGGCGTCCGATATCGAGGAGGCGGCAAAGCTCATGGACCAGTGCACGGAAATGCTCAAGAAGGCGATGAAGGACCTCTAAAAAAGGAGAGAAAAAAGATGGAATTGGTTTACGTTTACCCGATGGAAAGCAGCAAAGACATGACGAAGATGCTCGATGAGGAGTTCTGGAAGCGGCTCGGGCCCACAGTCAGGGAGTGCAAAGCAATGGGCCTCGACAAATCCGGCATGTGCCTTTACATCAAGGCCAAGGATGAGCTGGCACTGGAGGCCAAGAAGCTTCTCGCAGATACGGCTGCCAAGGAAGAGACTGGCGACGACGGCGAGAAGCTGCTCAAGGCCTTCCGGGACGAGGCAGAAGCTGCTGAAGCCGGCATGGGCGCGATGTTCGGCTAGATGAACCTCTCAAACCGCTCTTTGCCAACTTTGCAGATTGGGCAGACCTCTGGAGGAGCATTCCTGGCGCAGAGGTATCCGCAGACGGTGCACCTCCAGACGGGCAGTGAGAGTCTGAATGCGGCCTTTGCGATATCGCCTGCCAGGGCTTCCCTCTCGCTTTCGTCTGCCATCAAGGTCTTTTTCTTCTGTCGCAGCTTATCCCTCTCCTCCTGCGGCAGTCTTCTCTCAGGAATGGATGAGAGCTCTTGCTTGCCCGATAACACTGCCTTCGATACATAAAGCGCGCAGTAGCAGGAGCCAAATTCAGTCACATCTGCATCTCGATAGTCGCAGGGGCAGATGAGATCCAGGTCCTCGGCTCGGTCGCCGGAGGCCAGACGACATGGACAGGCCCTGTAGCCGTAACGCTTCTCGTTTATGAGCAGGCCTTTTGCGAGACCTCTAACAAAATCGGCATCCGGATTGAGATTATATCCTCCCTGCCTGGCCTCTTTATCCAGGCGGGAGCATAATTTGTCAACCTCCTCAGAAGAAGGCTCGTCGAACTCCTCTTCCATCAGCCAAGCGCCTCCTTGATCTCTTTTTCCTTCAGGCCGACGATACATTTCTCGCCTATGATTAGCGTTGGAAATGACATGTTGGGATTGTATTTTTTGACCTCGGCTATGGCCTCTGAACGTTGCTCACCCTTCAGGAGGTCAACATAGATGAAGTCAAAGGCTACACCCATTGATGACAGGAGCTCCTTGGTCTTCTTGCACCAGATGCAGGTGCTCAGGGCAAAGAGCCTGATGCTGCCCTTGTCCTTTCCAGCCACATGTTCGAAGTTCATTATAATCACCGAATGCAAGATAATAGGCTGTATGGCGATAAATAGCTGCTCACTGGTAGAGAATTATTGTGTCGTCAAATCCAAAACGTCCAGAGAGCATGCCATCAGGTCGGCCAGGGGCTGCACGGCCCCGATCAAAGAAAATATCAAAAATTTTATAGATTGAAATCGAGGAAATAATAAAATAGGATGCCAATACATATCTATGGTAACTATGAAACTGAAGATCAAGATTGTTGGACCCAAGGTCCATGATGTGGGCTACAGAGTATTTCTGCTCAAACATGCCATGAACATGGCCCTGCCAGGCCTTTCAACCTATAACTGGGACGAGGACGGTCACCAAGAGGTAATAGTCCTGGTTGATGGAGATGAGGCCCGGATTAAAGCCTTCCTGAAGACAATTGAGAAGAATAAGCCGGAACTGGCTGAAGTCTCGGATGTGACACACGAGCCATACGATGGCGATATTGGGAGAACCAGTGAGGTAGCCATGTTTTGCTCATTTGTTCAATTGGATAAGGCTATCCCGCTGCTCCTAGATATGAGAGATGATCTCAAAGAGGTGAAGGTGGACATCAAAGAGGTGAAGGTCGACATCAAAGAGATGAAGGGCGACATCAAAGAGATGAAGGTCGATATCAAAGAAATGAAGGAAGATATAAAAGAAGTAAAAGCTGACACAAAAGCAGTGCGAAAAACCACAGACGCGACTTTAAAAGAAATTAAGGGCATGAGAGAAGACATCCAGCCAGGATATGCAACGACATTAAGACATGTACAGTCAGATATCCGAGCCATAAAAGAGCAGCTAGGGATGACCTAATCCTGGATCTATTCAGGAGAATTTGCAGAGACTTGCTGATAAACGTTATGCTTAGATTCGTTTTTAAAAGAATATATTTTTGTAGTTTATAAAACGAGCAAATGGCCATAGCTGTGACGAACTGATGCTCAGACGTAATCTAATCATAAAGAGCGATGCCTTTTAGACCTGATAGGCCCAAGCCCAAATTATGATCTCAAAAATTACGCTATTGATTCTTGTTCTGATCTCCGCTTGCTCTCTTGCCCTCTCCCAGGCCTATTCATCAGGAATTGTCACCCACGTTGTGGATGGCGACTCGTTCAATGTAGAGGGTTTCGGTCAGGTCTCCCTCGCCCAGGTCAACAGCCCTGAAATGGGAACCATCGAGGGAGTTCATGCCCGAGAGTACAGCATGGAGCAGCTTCTCAACGCGGTGGTATTTCTGGACAAAGACGATCTAGCCGGCATCTATGCAGACGGGGGCGTTCCCTGCCTGGTCTATCTCTCAGGATCCGGCGGAATGCCGAATCTCAACAGAAACTTCAATAAAATGATAGTCGATGCCGGATATGCAACAATCAAGAACAATACGCCTAGCGAATTTGATCCAGCTCTCTGGTAGTCTGGTAGTCTGACGAAATCCTGATGGCTGGTGTGGCCGAAAGCCTCCTTTTTACTCAGAGCTGTCGCTCTTGGATACGGATATAAGCCTCTCAACTCCTCCCGTCTCCTCGATGAACGCCGCCACCGCATCCGGCACCAGCCTCTTCCAGTCTCCATTCTCAGTCATCAGCTTTCTAATGGCCGTCCCAGAGAAAAGCTCCCTCTGATACATGGGAGGGTTTCGAATCTCAATTCCTGCCTCGGAGATCAGCTGGACGACCAGAGGATTATTGGAATAAACCGCCTCAAAACTCGGAACCATGGATTGAAGATGAGAGACCCACACCGAATTGCGTTGAATATCCTGCAACGGCGTGACATAACAGCGATCCCGTAGAGAGCATTCGCTCAAAGCCGCATAGATCATCTCCATCCTCTCCCCGCCTGTGAAGGGATTTTCAGGAGTGTGGCTCTCCTGGGCGCTTCCAATCACTATTACTATCTCCTCCACCTCCAGGGCGATCTTCTCAAGGACCGCCTGATGCCCAAGGTGATATGGCTGGAAGCGCCCAATGTACAGAGCACGCATGGCTTTCGAAATCCTTTCCTTAATTGCCGATGACCTGCTTTCCAATCAGCTTGATGGCATTCTCCTTGTTGGGTCCTATGGGTGAGCCCACAACAATCTGGGTAACACCGGTCTTGAGAAGCTCATCCACCCGTGCCCGGCAGTCCGCTGGTGCCCCGGAGACTGAAAATGCCTCAGTCATCTTTGCGGTCACAGAAGACATGGCCGCCTTGAAGTCGTACCTAGAAATGGCATCAGTTATGGCTTTAGCCTCATCCTGACCGATTCCGTGCCTCTCAAGCACGTTCTCAGGAGAGCCGGCCACAATGAAAGCCACCACAATCTTGGAGGCATTGACAGCTTTGGCCGGGTCCTTGTCTGCGCTGAAGCTGGCATAGGCGCAGACCTGAACGTCCTCCGGCTTTCGGCCAGCTTTCTCTGCACCCTGCCTGATCATGGGCACGGCGAACTTGAAATCATCTGGATGAGAGGCATTGATCAGCACGCCATCGGCAATGGCTCCCGCAAGCTCCAGCATCTTCGGGCCCTGAGCACCGATGTAAATTGGGATCTTCTTGGTAGAGAAGGCCATCTGCGCACCCTTGAAACCAGCCTGGTTGACCTGCTCTTTTGCCAGAAATGCCCGGATGGCCAGAATTGAATCTTTAACCCTTGTGAGCGGCTTGTCCCAGGCAATTCCCATCTTGTCGAAGGTGGCCTTGTCTCCCGGACCTATGCCAAGGATTGCCCGCCCTCCGGAAAGCTCGTTTATGGAGGCTATGGACGAGGCGATGATGGCCGCATTTCTGGTGTAGGGATTGGTGACACCAGTTCCGAGAGAGACCTTATTGGTCATCATTGAGAGCACGGCAAGAGTGGTCCAAACATCCCGGTTATTATAATGATCTGTGATCCAGATATTGGAGAATCCGGATTCCTCTGCCAGCTTTGCCATGTAGCCGATCTTGTAGACTGATTCATCGGGCACGAACTCTATTCCAAACAACTCAAATCTCCTCCAGCTCGATGCGGTCCCCGGCCTTGAGGCGAAAGGCCTCGGCGGCACTTCCCAGGTTGACCGCAATTTCTGCAAAGCCATGGCTGCCCAGAGTTATAAGTGGTTCGATCCTGCGTGCTTCTCCGTAGGTCACTGCTCGCTTCAGCTTGACACCCAGCAGGCTCACCGGGAAGTTCGGTATCTTTCGTATATTCAGGATGAGGTTGCCGAAGCGATCCACATAGATGACTGTGGCCTCGATTCCTCGTTCGGTCCTCCTCGCTTCACCAAAATTTAGGTCTTTGGGCCTGACTCGTGGCCCGATAGCAGCAGGACTCTTGCCCGATGCCAGCATAGCAGCGACGGGAGCAAAGATGTCTCTTCCGTGAAATGTGCTGGAGACTGATGCCGCTGTAGCAGCCAGGCCTGCGTGACCAGGCCCCGATCCCAGGACCTCTGGAGACACTACAATCTTGTAGGCCCGCGGCGGCCTTCCTGGAATGCTCAGGCTTCTCGCCGCAGGCAGAAGCAGTCCGTTGTCCGGCCCCACGAAGGTATGACCACCGCTCTCGACCACGAGCCCGAGCCGATCTGTGCCAACACCAGGATCGACAACTGCGAGGTGAATGGTGCCCACCGGAAAATAGTGGGCGGAGGAGAGCAGTGCAAAAGCACCGGCGCGCACGTCCTGTGGCGGGATGTCATGGGCGATGTCCACTAATGCCACGTCCCCGGCCTTCTCCCTTAGACGAGTGAGCATCACACCCTTCATCTGTGCAGGATAAAATGAGCCAAAGTCGGTGAGCAGCGTTATGATCTGCATTCGTTCAGTCTGCCGTTCATCTTTCCCAGGGTTCTGCCAAACGTTCCGAAACGACCAGACCCCTCTTGCCCAGCTCCTTCATGAAGAAACGGTAGGCGTCATCTTTGATGGCGTCCTCCGGTGCTACGATTCCTTTCTCCTTGATTTCTCCACTGACAAGCTGCCTGGCGGCTACTGCCGAGCAGGAGGCCGTCACCCTGGCCATAGACGATATTCCGTTTTCTCTGTCGGGCTCAATCCACATGAAGCTGTCAGCCCGGGCGACTCTACCCCATGCGGTATTCCACATGACGCAGACATCCTCGTCACCTGGCAGGGGCACGAGCTTCGGCTCGATGATTCTTAAGGTCAGGTCTCTTGGCGAAATTGTCCCGCCGTCAAAACTAATGGGCTCGATATCCAGAAGGCCGCAATCCTTGAGGGCATCAATGCCATGCCAGTGCCCAGGCCAGCGAATGGTCTTCTCAGAGAAGCTCTCGAGATCTTTTCTAGTGAAGAGGAAGCTTGGCATTCCTGGGGTGATGGCACATTCCAGCATCTCATCCTGCCCGCATTCCGCAAAGCGGAAGCTCTCCCGCCCGGATGTGGCTTTGACCTCTGCTATTTGGCCGTCCTCTATGATTCTAACATCAACCATGTACTCTCGCAAGACATGCTCGAAAGACCAGGTGATCATGTACTTCAGAGGATGGCGCGCTGCCGACTCCCGGCTGGGGATGCCACCTACCCGCGCGACAGCCCTGTCAGCGTGCACCTTGCGGATGGCCTCGGCAAGGGTCACATTGGAGAGCCCAGGAGCAAAGCCCATGCCGTCGAGCAGTGTGACGCCACAGTCCAGCGCTCGTTTATGCAGCGACTCGCCATACTCGTCCAGGCTCATTCCAGCCGGAACCTCCAGGCCCTCTATCTCGTAGGGGTCAGGCCTTCGGTGGTACTCCTCAAGAATATCCACAACATTGAGGCCTGCGCCGATAGCCGTCTCGACAGTCTTGTAGCTGCTGCGTCTGTCCGGAAGGGCTATGATGCCCACATCGTACTCTTTCATCAGCGCCCGAGATTTGCGCGCGTCGGCGATATCCAGGACATGAGACACCACCTTATCGCTGCTGATCCACTCCCTGACACTTTCAAGTGAAGTCAGGCTTCTGCCTGCGATGCCAACCTCATCAGCCCCCCCGCGTCTGGCCAGGTCCCAGGCTACCGCCGAGCCTATCCGGCCTGCACCACCAAAGACAAGAAATTTCATTGTGACATCATCCAGCTTGGTGATATCAACTGCAAAGCGATTAAAGACTTGCCGTCGGATCCGGACAATTGTTCTGCAAAAAAATTATTTAAACCTCTGTTAATTGGTGCTAAATTGGACCCCATGAAAAAGTATTGTGTAGATGAGAGAACTTATTCACCTTGAATGGCACCTGTAATCTCTTTCTATCGCCCCAGTCGCTCCTCTATTCCCGTCCTCTTCATCCTGAATCCAAACCTCGCTCCAGGATTAGCCCTCATCAGCTGCTTTGTGATCCTCGCCGCCTGATCGAGAGCAGCCTCGTCTGCCTCCTCCGGCACCTCGGCATTGAAGGGATAGGTCTCGGCCAGCTCCGCCGGGTAAGGCCCGAAGGGCGGCTTGAAGTAGAGCACTCTGTCGTAGCCTTTCGTGTCCGCCTGAGAGTCGTCGGTTATCAGCACCTCGCCCTCCAAAGAGATCCGATCGATTCTTTGAGCGTGGCGCATGACCTCCGGACGGGACGCGGCCTCTGCACTCGTGTAGAAGAACGTTGACTTGCTGGCGCAGTCCAGCTTCTCAAGCCACTGGCCCTGGCGGGCGAGCCTTCTCAGGCCGTCGAGCATCCTGGGGTGCGAGCGGCAGCGTGTCTCCAAGAGATCCCACAGCGAGCCCTCGCGAATGCTCTCCTTGACCTGCTTCATTTCTGCGAGCGAGACGTAGAGGTTGTGCTGGGCCAAAAGTCTGGTCTTCTCTGGGCTGTCTATCAGCTCCTTCAGGGTGTGCTTCTCGCAGACCGGGCAGGAGCAAGGAAGGTAGCTCATCTCCGCCAGCTTTCCGGTCCCGTGCACTGTGAGGTACCGATCCTGCCGGGCGTATAGCGCGTATGCCGCCGAGTCGAAGAGGTCACAGCCCATAGCAGTAGCCAGGGCAAAGATCATGGGGTGGCCGGCTCCGAAGAGATGCACGGGCCTGCCTGAACCCAGGCCTTTCTTGGCGGCAACAACCACGTCCACCAGATCCCGGTAGCGGTAGGCCTCCATCAGCGGGACAACTCCGCCTACCGGGAAGACATCGAATGGAAGATCGGTGGCGAACTTAGCAGCTTTCTCTCTTAAATCGGGGTAGGTCGAGCCCTGGATGGGGCAGGCCAAAAGAGCAGCCCTCTCCTGTTCTGCTGCCTCCAGGAGCCGCTCCTCGGTCGTCCGAAGCTCCGACTCTGCCCTCTCTCTTGGAACGTCAGGAGGAGTTGGTATGTCCAGAGGAACAGATATGTCTGACTTTATATCGAATTGGAATTTTAAAATCTCAAGAGGAGATACATCGATATCTCCATAAACTGATAGCTGAAAGGCCCCAGAGTCGGTCATGATAGGTCTCGAAAAGCCCAGCAGATCATGCAGACCTCGCTCCAATGCCTGCAGGTTCAATTCCGAATCCTGGTGGATGATGTAGCTGTTGGTGATGATCATCTCCGCGCCCATCTTTTCAAGATCTGCGGGCGGGATCAAATGAAGATGAGGGTTGACTACGGGCATGAGGCAGGGCGTCTCAATGGTGCCATGCGGAGTGGAAAGCCGGCCGATCCTTCCGGCCAGATCCTTATGCAGTATCTCGAAGCGGT
>CAZFFD010000085.1:0-9901 GCA_964518035.1 uncultured Methanotrichaceae archaeon
CAATCTCTTCGCAAAAGCGATAGAAGCCCCGCCCTTTAGGACGGGGAGCGTTCACGCTCAGAAAATCACTGTCATTTACTTGCACCACAAGGAATGACGTGGGGTTTAGGCGAGGGCCTCACAAGGGTTCTCGCTTTTCTCCAACTCAGCCTCGTGCCGATCTAGATATTCTTTTATTGCTTCAACTGCTACTTCGCTTTGGCCGCGAAAATGGCCTGTCTTTTTATAGACATAATCCTTCAGTCGCTTTTCGACATCATCAGGTAGGTATATTCCAAGTCGTCCCATATCACATAAAATTGGAGTTAATAGTTTAAAAGCGTTATGGTGTATATGCACCAAAACTTTGATATACTCTCAGAGTGTATTAGTGTATTGGTGCAAGTAAATGAATGGAAGAACTCTATTAGCTAGCCCGGTCACTCAGAGCCGGGATGCCGTAAAGCAGTTGATAGCCTACCAAACCCACGGCCAGGAGCCGTCCGAGATGCCCGATTTTTACCGGCTCTCAGGTGCGATGGTTCTGGTTAGGAATAACAAGAAAGATGCTTATTATGTGACCACACTAACGAGGATTCCTATTTACCTGGTTTTAATCGACAGATCCTCTAAAAACGAGCTGCAATTGCAGCAATGAAACGGATTTTTGCCTAATTCTTCCTATTTTTATCCTTTTTTTATGATTTTTTTGACAGCATCCGCTAGGTTCAAATCACATTCCACTTTTTCAATGTGCAGAGCTGGTATAGGTTGAAAGCAAACGCTGTAACCATCATTTTTACGCTTACTCTTCGAACTGTAGTGACTAAGACCCGTCCGGAATTAAAAATTCTCTTGATAACAGCATGAGGACGCTCACCTGGAGATCGTACTTTGCTAATCAATCGATTTCGTTCCTTGTCAAGTTCATCTAATGGCTTCTCGGTCGTCCTGCGCTTCATCGTAAAATCGATTCCTTTTGCCTTTGCTCCAAAGTATCCTCGATCTCTAAAAACCGGTTCACCTTCAACTGAGAGATCTATCTGGCTATCATGCAACGATGCAGTGGTTGTGGCGAATTCACGTATCAGGCAGTAATCAATATCGGTCTTTTGATGAAACTTGTAACCAAAATGAGTTTCATCCCCTTTCTTTGCCCATGTTCCGTCTTTGCTGCGACGTGTCTTGGCCTCATCACCACGTGGCTTATTTGAAGATCCATGATCTGCCTCGATAAACGTGGCATCTTGCATCGTTCCGCGCTTGACCTTCAAGCCCATGGCATCCAATTGCCTTTGAAGTTCTGCCCAGACCACTTTATCCATTCCAGTCTCTGCCATGCGTTCTTTGAATAGCCATATCGTCCGGGAATCAGGAGACGGATTGGGAAAACCAAGAAACGACATGAATGATATGCGATCAGCCATTTGCCTCTCAACTTCCAGATCGTTCAAGCCAAACCACTGTTGTAGTATCAGAATTTTGAACATAAGAATAACATCGCAGTTCGGTCTCCCACCCTTCTCGCTCTTATTGTGATACATTTCATCGAGTTTCTGGCGGATTGGCATCCAGTCAATCAGATCCGATATCTGTGATAATCGGGTCTTCGCCTGTTTTTGGCTGAGTTCTTGAAGTACCCATTTGGTAAAAGAATCCATACTTCATAATAGTATTAATAGTATATATACTTTTCGATATTAAATAGAAGGTGGGTTTATAGGAATCCTCTAACGACCTGCAGTTGCCCATCGGCCACATACCGGCCAGGGAGCCCCTGCAAGCATCAGAGAAAGTATTTCTCACAACAGAAGGCCGCCGCGCCGGTGTCCACAGAGGACTGCATCCGGCCTACAGGGAAATGGCCAGGCGGCCACAATGGGCCGGTAGAGGATAGTCTCAAGGTGGTGGCCTGAAATGGCCGCCTCACTTGCTGCAGAGAATAGCCCGGCTGCTATCGTGACCAAAGCTGGTCCACAGGGAGAGCTCGCGGATCTGTGTGCAGCTCTCGAAGATGTCGAGCTGCTGGCCTGCTATATCACTGACCTCAAGAAGGATGCCCTGGAAAAGGAAGCTGCAGTCTTGAGGGCGATCCTAGACCGTATAACGCCTTTGGTCCCTGTTCTGAGCAAAGAATATGAGGCCTTCTATCGGCCTATGATTATCATTTTAACCAAGAGGGATGAGGTCCCATTTCCGACAGAGAGAACCACGTATTTTTTCAGTGAGCAGAAGCTCATACTCTATGATAACGGCCATCTGATCAAGGCTCATCGCTTCGGGGAATTCTGCGAAGGCCCGCGGCCAGGCTGGGAGCTGACAGAAGAAGCCGAGATGAGTGCTGAAGAGGCCATAAAAGCCTTCGGCCTTCCAGCTATCGCAGAGGGCATCATAGCCGTGTTTGAGTGGGCCCACTCTGCAGTTATACTAATGGACGAGCTGGAGGCAAAGCTGGCTGCATTATCCGGCGCACTGGAGGCCTTGAAATGCACTCAATGAGATGCAAGAAGGCCCGACGCGTGGCAGCCCAACGCCGCGAGATCGTGAGAAGGTGGAGACAGGCCCGGATATGGGCAGATCTCTCTTTTTGAGGCTCTTCCATGCCAGAGGATCAGCTCTTAGCGGAGCTGATAGCCAAGGCCATCCAGCCGCTCCAGGATCGCATTTCAACCCTGGAAAGCATGATTGTCCATCAGGAGGAGAGAATGGCCGTCTTAGAGGCCTCACAGGTCACGCTCTCGGATAACCAGCTCATCCAGCTCCAGCTCATTAAGCAGCTCCGGGAAGCTGCCAGGAAGGGGCCAGAAGAGGATTCGCCGCTCATCGATGAGCTTTACAAAGAGATGAAGGCCATAGGTAGAAAGCAAACGGATTTTGCCACTGCGGCCAGGATGGTCAAGAGATCAAAGGCAAGACTATTCCAGCTCAAACCAGCGATAGCACTTGATCAGAGATTCATCCTCGTTCCCTCCGAGAGCCATTCTCAGAAGATACTCATCCGCCTAAGGGAGTTCTACAAAACCGTCTAATTTATCGGTTGATGGTTTTCACCATCTGTTGATATACTGACCTAGACGACGCATAAAAAACCGTCTAGTTGTGATACGGGTTAGTTTACGGAAGAGGAAGAATATAGAGATACATATATAAATACTATTAGACTTAATGGTTCTCTCTGAGATCTTCCCCAAACCGTCAAGCGATGAATTTAACGGTTTTCTCCATCTCGGGCGATTGCCGGGCGAAGCGGTAGTGTCACATCATGGCCTTTCATATGTGGCGATGTGACACTCCAGTCAAGTTCTCCTTAGAAACGAGAGCAATATACTACAAATATGCCCTTTAGGGAGAGATGAGAAAAATAGTCCCAGGTCACATGGGACCGATTTTGATGTATGCCAAAGTTGGCTTAGTGCATCTCACAATGTTTTATATCTAGTTCCATCAAGACCCATGTCATCACTTTGATTCCTGCCCAGTTATGGGGGATACGCAAATGTCAAAGATCGCAGCAGCAATCTATGTAGCATTGTTTGTCTTGACTATCGTAGTCGATGGAAATAATAACACTATTAATAGCACTCAAAAAGAATGCCTGGCAAAAGAGATTCTTATGAAGGTTCAGAAAGGAGAATCAGTAGACTATGATCATATTGTAATTAAAGGTGATTTTGATCTGAGCGAGTTAATTTTGAAAAAGAACATAACATCAGCTATAAGAATAAAAAACTCAACATTTGATGGGCGCGTGATTCTGGATTCAATAATTTTAAACGAACCGATTATTTTATCTGGTTCATATTTTAATAAAGAGTTCAAATTTAGAAACGTCACGTTTATAGAGCAAGCCAACTTCGTAGATACTACATTTCATCGATCTGCAAATTTTGAAAAAACCAAATTCAATAACGATGCTATTTTTTGGAACTGTTCGTTTCAAGAAGATGCAGATTTCTTAGAATCTACATTTTATCAAGGTGCTTGGTTTGTAGACTCGACATTTGCGAAAGGTGCCGACTTCAGACGTGCAAAATTTGGCTGCGATGCAGAATTTGTTAATACAACATTTGATAAATTAGCTCAATTCAGAGGCTCATATTTTAATTGTAGTTCATATTTTTTTAACTCCGATTTCAGAGATGTTGCGGATTTTTCAGATTCTAGCTTTAAAGGCGATATCCATTTTTTCTTAAATAAATTTAATAAAACTGCTACATTTCAAGGCTCTGAATTCGGCAGTGTCGCTGAATTTAGCCTTTCAATTTTCGAGGATGTTGTTGATTTTGGGAGCACAAGATTCGAGGGATTTGCTGGTTTTGGGGACGTTGTTTTTAAAAAGTCTGTTACTTTTTCAAACTCGGACAAATCATGGTCAAAAATTTCAATCGGAACACTCATGAAAACATACAATTATTCAACAAATTTAACATCTTATCATGGTTCTAGTTTCAACGGTACCGCGGATTTTTCCAGATCGATTTTTTATGATAATGCAGACTATCGTTGTTCTAGATTCAATAGCACGGTAGACTTTAAAGATTCTCTCTTTAAAGAGAAAATTGACGTTACAAATTCTGCGTTCAATGGAATTTTGCTGGGATGGGATGATCTAGAAAATGCATTTATTTCAAATAACGAGGTGACATATATAAAGATGATTAATAATTTTAAAGATCACGGTCAATTTGATGAAGCAAATCGATGTTATTATAAATATAGACTTCAATATATGGCTAGCCCACTAGATTTTTTCAGCTATATCTCCTGTGGATTTGGTGTATACTGGCCGCAAACGATTTTCTTTGGCTTATTCTCGCTTTTGCTATTTGGATTAGCGTATTTCGTACAAATGGATTTGGTGCAAATACGTGAACTGGAAGAACATAGTCTCCTTAAAACCATCTCCGACTCTCTCTGGTTTAGCTCCGTAGTATTGCTCTCAATACCCAGGGAATTGTACCCCAATAAAGAAGACATTTACAAAATATATGCAAAAAACATTAGTTTTCATCTTCCCATACTAGAACGTCTGATTGGCTGGGGCATTTTAATATTGTTTATAAACACGCTCAGCAGAGTAATGTTGCATCTTTGATCCCATATATGTGGGAAATAGGCCGCAACTTTTTACTGGCATCCGCCAGCCGGGCCATGCCGAGTTTTATTACACTTTGTCGAGTGATCATGGAAATGTCATAGAACCGATTTCAAAAAAGAGTTTAGAGAGCCGTTGCCCTGCTGATAGCTTGGTTGTACTCATTCGGCGCCGAAATGACATCCACCTTGCCAGGCAGGATGGCCTCTCCGAGGATGGCCTGAGCCTTCGCAAGATGCGCCTCTGCAATGGGCAGCTCCTTCTCGGCTGCTGCGATGATCGGCTCATTCTTCCTGATCTCGTCCGCTACCCTGGGATGGTTCTTGATGGTCTCAGCCGTGTAGGCACTCCCCTCTGCAGAAGCCAGCCAAACGCCTGATGTGGTTCTGATGATCCCTTTGCTTCGCTCGATCCTGGCGCGGAGAGTGTCCCTCCACACCCGGAGCGAGAAGATCGATGGCTCAAGGCTCGGATTATCCTTCAATGCAGCCTGATAGGCAGCATCGAAGCGGTCCAGGACCTCATCATTGTGGGCAGCTCGCCCCCTCAGCTCATCGGCCTGCTTGTGAAGACCGGCCAGGCGGTCCTTCTCCAGGACCTCAAGCTTGCCAGAGGGCAGGACGGCGCAGCAATCCAGGCTTTGCCTGAGTAGCTCCCGGACGGCCCGTTGGTCAGCCTCGATGCAGGCCACAGTCTTGATCACAGGATCACGTTTCATCTCTCGGTCCTCAAAGACGAATAGGCCCTCTCTGAGAGCTGAGATCGTCTCCTCTGCAAACGTCCGGCAGTCCATCTCATCGCCTCCCTGCTCTGCTTCTGATCATGTCATTGACCGCCTGGTTCTTCTTTGCCTCAGGACTCTTCTTGATTTTCGATATCTTCCGGCCTGCTTCTGCCCGGATCATGGCATTGATTTCTTTGTTGGTCGTTTTTTCATTTCCTCTCACTTTGTCGGTTGTCATTTTCATCTCCTCACATTGCCGGGAGGGAGGATACCCTGCCCGGTTTCGATGCAAGCCGGGATCAGGCCCGGATCGGCTTCATCTGACCTCAAAATATATTCTTTCTATATTATTAAATGCCGTTAAAAGCCTGATAACCTCAGAAAAATCCATCTCAATGGCCTTCGCTTTTGCCCGGCCTTCATACTTCGCAGCCAGCCATCGCTGATCTTCTTGGCTCATCCTCTCGATTTTTGGGATGAAATCAGATTTAGAACCTACTAAATTAATTTTGACTAGCATTCGCTAACCTCTGCAAAATCTATCATATCCGCTGCTGGCTCTCCAGCCCATACGATTTCGGCAACTGCGTTGTACATGTCCATAATTCGCATTTTTTCGCATGGCTGCTCAAGTTTCATCCACAGACACCATGCAAAAGAGCCTGGTTCTGGAGGCCAGGGTTCGAACTTCGGGATAGCCGCCTTCAAGCTCTCTATGCGCTGCCTGAGGTCCTTGAGTCCCTTCATCGATCATCCTCCTCCGTGTTGTCTCATCCGCTCCTGGAGTTCGTCAAGCTCTTCTCGGAGCTTCCTGACCTCTGTAAATTCGATATGCGCCTTGAAGCTCGTTATCCAGGTATTCAGCAAATACGTGATCTTTCCAAGCTGCTCAATCTCCTGGTCCTCTCTGCGAAGGCGGTTAACGAGCCGTTGGACGTAGCTCATAACATCTTCTGGATTTTTCAGTTTGATATACTCAGGCTTCTTTTTTCCTACCACGTTCACTGCCTCCGATTGCTGTTTATTGTCATGTCCCTAGGGGTATCCTGCTGCTGGTGGCCGTCGTACTGCTTACGGTCGTATGCTTCTCTGTGCCTGGTCTGCGCTTTTTCGGTCAGTCTTTTGATATTGTGTCGAAAGGCTCTGCCTCTCGATTTGCCTTTCCTCATGCTCCAGCTCCTCCCAGGCCTCGATTACCTGCCAGGATGCTTGATAATCTGCCATCAATTCGTTCGATCTCATCCGCCGCTCGCGATATCTTCATAAGAAGGAGTTTGCGGCGGGCTTGCAAGGCTTCAGGTTCGCTCATCCTCTGACCGCCAGCTTCGTTTGAGAATCGGCTTTTGCAGGCTCCGGAGGCGGGCCGGTCATGTGGCATGTAGCGCAAATGTAGCCACGCTTGTCGCCGCCTACGTAAGGAGTCAGATCGTATGGGAAGGACCGGCCACATAAACAGCATTGCCGCTTTGCCATGCCAGCCTTGAACTTCTGTAGGCCGGGATCATTGGGCTTCTGTGAGGACCTTTCCATGCGACTATCTGAATTTGAATTTTTATTCTGTTTTGATGGTTCGGGCTTGTCTCTCTCTTCGCCCCTTCCATCCACAGAAAATAGCTCTTTTTGGATGGGTGTAGCTTTGCAATCGCTATGTGGTGTAGCTTTAAGGGTCAAATGCGCAAAGTCCTCACGTAGGGGGGATTTCTCAGTACTTTCCGCATTTTGGCTCAAACCTACACCTTTTGAGTCTACTGCTTGCGATGTAGCTTTGCCCTCAAAGCTACACCACTCCGATTTAAGGGCTATTCCAGTCCAAGTCATACCATGTTTAGACCTTGTGGAAGAGATGCCTTCTTTCACATTTAGTTCAGGAGAAAATTTATGCTGTGACAATGCTTTAAGACCAGACATCTCGCAGAAGTTCTTGTACGCGCCGTATAATTCGGTATTCTTGCAGACCTTCAGCTTGCCCATTTCACAGCATTCAAAGACGAACTGTTCAATGCTATCATTCTCGCGGCGATATTCGTTTGTGGCATCCAAAACCGCCCTAGGTGCGTCCAATCCACACTCAGAATATTCTTGCAGCCCTTCAAGCACCCAATTCAGGATACCTGGCAGCTCAGAGTACAGCGTTTTCTCGTATTCTTTGACGCGTTCGGCTTCGGGGATTGTCGCTATGAATGGGATGAGTCTAACACGTCGCCAGGCAGCGTAATTGCGCTCAGGGATCGCAGGCTTGTTATTGGCCGCCAACCACAGTTTACCCTGTGGCCGAAACGTGAAATTCTCTCCAAACAAGAACCGGGCTGTAACTGGATCGCCGCCTGTCCAGCTTTTGATCACCTGCATGGATAGCCTGCCGCCTTCTTCAGCCTCGATTGCCGTAATTACCCTGGCTCCAGCGAGGGCTGCAAGGTCATTTCTTACTTTTTCGTTTCTTTGCACAAGAAATGTACCAAAATCTCCATGAATCGCGTATTCTCCAAGCAACTTTTCTAAGACTGCTAAGAATACGCTTTTGCCGTTCGCACCTTGCCCGTAGCAGAAAAAGAATACCTGCTCGCCCATGCTGCCAGTCAAGCAGTAGCCCACTGCTCGCTTGATGTATTTCCTCAGCTCATCGTCTGGAAATATCCTATCCAAGAACTTGAGCCATAATGGGCATTTGGCCGCCTCATCATACCTCGCGCCAATAACCTTGGTTATCAGGTCCTCTCGCCGGGGTTCTCGCGGGTTCCTGGTCTTCAGGTCAATTGTGACGTTTTCGGCTCCGAGAATCCAGGCGTACCCATCAAAGTCATCTGCAGTAAGGGCGAAACGCAGCCTATTGGCCGCCAATGCCAGCATATTCGAAAGTCCCTTGCGTGTGTCAGTTGCCTTTGCGAAGCTTGCCAAGTCATCCCTGGCGTCCTTTCCGTCTGCACTTCCAGCCGCACGGTACAGTTCGCCCACCACATCCCCTGCAAGCCGCATAGCTCCGCCGTTGGCATCGATCTTCCAGCGCCCGTTATCCCACAGATACCACTTTTTATGAGTATGATTATATCGGAGATCGTCTCCATGAATACGCTCTAATCGGGCAGCGTTGCCGCCTTCAGTCAGCTCTTCACAGTCTACTCGCTGGAAGATCCTGCGATCTGCCTTTTCGTTCCTTTCAGGGATCTCTCTTGGATGCCTTGAGCCGCTCTCCAGGCCGGAGGTGATTGTAGCCCGGATCTCCTCCGATTCCAGGCCTACATGCATAGCCGCTCGTGATAACTCTCTCTCGATCTCTGACTCAGAGAGCACGCCAGCCGCTACGAACTGGCCAAGAGCGAAAGCAGATTTATTGAGTTGCTCGTTCCTGCTGCCTTTCGGACTATCCGCTACAGCGAGGACTTCATCTCTAAGGGCCGCTTCGGCATAGCGTCGAGTCCTGGACTCATCGGATTCAGCCCGCTTCTTCCTGGCTTCTTGACATGCGTTCTCCAGCCTGGCTGCATTCTGCTCCAGCTTGGAAGAGAAAGTTATATCAAGCGCCTGAAGATCTGCAAGGAGCTTTGCCAGGGTGACCTCAGCCGGTGGGATATCACGCAGAAGCTTGTAATCGGCCCTCTGGCCCTCTTCCAAGGTCTTCCAGCTCGGAGGGATTACCTGATAGGTCCTCTCAAGCTTGACCTCTCCGCAAGGCTTCCCATTCCTGAATAGCTTCAGTTGGGCCTGATCGGGCTTCCTGCCGATCGCTTGAAGAGCTTCGGCCACATCGGAGCACTTGAACCACATCCCCAACCGGCCTGGCCTGGTCTCCCATGTGGTACTGATGGGCATCTCCAGCCCCTTGAAGGCCTCCGGGTTGTCCTGGTCAAGGCCGATGTACCCATTGCCTGCCAGGATACCCACGTTGCCACCTTTGGCCGCGTGTTCTGCAGCTTCCTGGAAGCTGTGGGGCTTGTTCTGCCATCCATCCTCGATAGGTGGGAATTTCTTCCCGGCCAGAAGGAGCACAAAACCTGCATCGGGCTGATTGAATGCCTCTGTAATTTCGGCCATTCAGCGCCGTCGGTCGTGCCCCCCTAATAGGTTTGAGTTTTATAATATGGAAAAGTCAAGAGTTCCTGCAAGCT
>CAZFFD010000086.1:0-9890 GCA_964518035.1 uncultured Methanotrichaceae archaeon
AGCGGCTAAAGAAAGAAAATATAACCCTCAAGAGGATGCCGCTGTTCCTGGCCACGGTGTTGGAGATGGGGCCTGATTACGCTCTGCTCCGACAGCACGGAAATAATCAGGAGTTCATCACCACCGTCCCGGTAGAGCTCTTGCCATTCATTCAGACCAACTCCCGAGTGGCCATCAACAATTCACTCACCATCGTTCGCGTGCTCGATCGCTCGGTGGACGTGAGAGCCAAGGTAATGGAGCTTGTAGAGGCCCCTGATATCTCCTACGAACAGGTTGGCGGCCTGGAGAGCCAGATCCAGGAGATCAGGGAGACGGTAGAGCTGCCCCTCACAAATCCAGCAATATTCCAAGATATTGGCATCGAGCCGCCGAGAGGCGTCCTGCTCTACGGATTGCCGGGAACAGGCAAGACCATGCTGGCCAAGGCCGTTGCTCATGAATCCAATGCCACATTTATCCATATGTCAGGCTCAGAGCTGGTCCACAAATTCATTGGAGAGGGCGCACAGCTCGTTCGCGACATATTCCAGATGGCTCGCGAGAAAGCTCCGAGCATCATATTCATTGACGAGATAGATGCCGTTGGAAGCATCCGAACCCATGACGGCACCACTGGAAGTGCCGAGGTCAACCGCACAATGATGCAGCTTCTGGCAGAAATGGACGGGTTTAGAACCAGAGGGGACATCAAGATAATCGCTGCCACCAACAGAATAGATATCCTTGATCCTGCGCTTTTGAGGCCAGGACGCTTTGACAGGATCATTGAGATTCCCATGCCGTCCTTAGAAGGCAGGCTCAAGATCCTTGAGATTCATTCTCGCAAGATGAGGAAGGATGAGGATGTGAACCTGGAGGAGATCGCTAAAGAGACTGACGAAGCGAGCGGAGCCGACCTCAAGGCAATTGTTGTGGAAGCAGGCATGAACGCTCTGAGAAGAGGTGCATCAAGCGTTGCGAGAAGCGATTTCGAGGCAGCCGTAGCAAAGGTGCTCGGGGATGAGATCGAAGGATCTGAGGAAGCCCTGAGGATGTTCTCTTAGGCGGCTTAAAGCTGCCTTTATATTATTTTTGTAATTTTGTTTTTTATTGTTTATAATTTTATATAATATTATTTCGACCATCTATGGCCTCAATCGTAATAGTATTGTCCCGGCCATTCTGGAAATGTTTAAGTATCGATTCTCTATCCATGCACTGATGAATCTTACTGCAGTGGTTGACATGACCGACCCAGTTCTTCTGGCTGATTGGCTCCAGCGAACGGTGGACTCGCTAACAGGCAGACATGTTGACCTGGTATTCATCCAAATTATGGCAAATACCATCAGCAACATAGATCTGACAACTATAGTCGTAAATATAATATTTGTATTAATAATAGCAATATTGACCAGCACTGCGGCGCGCATTGTGGACCGCATGCTGATAAATTACATTCCAACCGTTGTCTCCAAGGTACAGGTGAAGATAGACGAGACCATGCAGCTCATGATGCGCAGGCTGTTTTCTGCCACCATCTATGTAATCGGCCTGATGCTCATCGTCTATCAGATACCGCAATTGAGAAGCCTTGTCACTGCCATTGTAGCTGGTGCCGGTATCGCAGGCCTCGCCATCGGCTATGCAGCCAAGGACTCCCTCTCCAACTTCACCTCCAGCGTCTTCATTGCAGTCTTTCAGCCATTCAGGGTGGGCGACTCGGTGGACTTTCGGGGAGAGTATGGCCAAATAGAAGACCTGACTCTGAGGCACACGGTAATTCGAACCACCGACAGCAGAAGAATCATCGTTCCCAATAGCATAATGAGCACGGAGCCGATCATCAACTGGTCGATCCGTGAGCCGGAGATCAATTGGATAGTGGACTTCGATCTGGCCAAAGCGTCAGACATCGACCGTGCTAGAGAGATAATTACCAAGATTGCAAAGAGCCACCCTAAAGTTCTGAAGGACCGGCCCATGAGCGTGCTGCTCATAAATTCGAAGTACTCGGAGCTCACATTGCGACTAGAGGTCCCAGTGCCAGGCAGAGACGTGGCCAAGGGAATAGGCTGCGACATCAGAGAGGCCGTAAAAAAGGAGTTCGAGGTGCAGGGCATTCCTCCAGCACAGAGGCCCGAATAAGATTCATTTTATTTTAATTTAAATTTCTCCTGAAACCTTTTGATCTCGCCACTAACATTCTCCCTGGCGACCACAGAAGATATAGCGCAAAGAGCATCCGCACCGGCTCCTATAACCTGAGAGGCATTAGAATGATTGATGCCGCCGATGGCAACCAGTGGGATATCCACCTGATCTCGAATCTCCTCGATCAGCTTTATGCCCGCAGGCTTTCCTGCGTCCGGCTTGGTGGCGGTCTGGAAGATAGGTGAGACGCCCAGGTAATCTGCTCCCTCGCACTCAGCCTGCACGGCCTCGGCCAGATTGTGGACTGTGACGCCGATGACCTTCTCGGGTCCCAGCAGCCTTCTGGCTTGCAGGCACGGCATATCGGTCTGCCCCACGTGAACGCCATCGGCTTCCACGGCCAGAGCTATGTCCAGGCGGTCATTGATGAGAAAGAGGCAGTCTCCTTCCAGGCAGATCTCCCTTAACACAAGCGCCTCCTCGTACATCTGAAGGGTTTGTGCGTTCTTGTTTCTGTACTGGACGACCTCTACTCCACAGGAGACGGCGGAGAGGACATCGCTCTCATTCCCGGCCCGGCTCAGTTCGCTGTCAGTTATAAAGTAGTAGCCCTTCAATTCCCTCATTCTTCAGTCCTCTGCATTCGATCTACTGTTTCGCCATCCAGATGGTACACGGCATCAAAAAGCCTCTCCTTGAAGCTGCTTGGGCCCTGGGCCTTTTCGGCTGCCAATTCGGCTGCAACCTCATAGCAGACGAGGCCTGCGACAGAGGCGGCAACGAGATCCTTTTCGACAGCAGCAAATGTTCCAATTACTGAGGTTGCCATGCATCCAGTTCCCACGATATTGGCCATCATGGGATGACCGTTTTTCACAAGCACCGCCCTCGTGCAATCGGCCACAATGTCCTCTTTGCCGGTGATTACAGCAGTGCAGTTCCTCTTCTTAGCCAGGTCTCGCGCGATCTCTTTCAGATCCCTGTCCACTGCGGATGCGTCCACTCCCTTTGTGGTAACCCTCTCACCGGCAACGCTGGCGATCTCTGAAGAGTTGCCCTTGATGACATTCACCCGCACGCAATCAAGGATCTCAGCGCATTTATCATCGCGAAATTTGGTGGCCCCGGCACCACAGACATCCAATACCACAGGTATTTCCTTTCGGTTGGCACTCATTCCTGCAAGTATCATTGCCTGCACAAAATCAGAGGTCAGAGTGCCGATATTCAGTACCAGGGCGTTGGCTATGCCTGCCATATCTGCGACCTCTTCTTTGGCATGAGCCATAACTGGAGAGGCTCCAAATACCTTAACGATATTGGCGCAATCGTAGATGGTGACCCAGTTGGTGAGGTGGTGCACGAGCGGTTTTTCCGTTCTCACTCGGCCTAGACAAACAGATGCAATGCTCTTCACAGATTGACAGCCTCCAGTAGAGTTTTCTACAAGCGAGTAGTATCATCATTTATGGATTTTCCTCTTAAGGCAAGGGGCTTGAAAGAACTGGATGAGGCCATAGTGATGGCCGTCGCAGAGAGGAGCGATGAGGGCGTGGTTGCACTCTCCGGCGGGGTTGATTCGGCATTGGTTGCCAAGCTCGCTGGAAGGCAATGCGTGGTGGTAGGCGTCGCCGGCTCGCACGACCTCCTGCGCGCCCGGCTCGTTGCCGGTGAATTGGGCATAACACTGCATGAGGAACTGATAGACCAGGATGATATCGAGGAGGCTCTGCGCCGGGTATTGGAGATCATTCCCGATAAAGATCCTGTAAATGCCTCCATTGCCACAACGCTATATTTTGTGAGCCGCTGGGCCGGACGGAACGGCGAGAAGCGCATTTTAGCAGGGCAGGGAGCGGACGAGCTATTCGGCGGATACTCTCGATACCTGCATACCGAGACCCTCGCCAAAGATATGGAAGAGGATTTCAGGAAGCTGCCCAGGCAGATAGCCAGGGATCAAGCAGTGGCCGGGCTCTTTGGAGCTTATTTCTCTTTGCCCTACCTGGACCCAAGAGTGGTGGATGCTGCCCAGGCCATTCCAGCAGAGATGAGGGTGATGGACGGAGTGAGGAAGAGGCCGCTACGAGAAGTTGCCGCCAGACATATGCCGGAGGAAATCGCCCAGTACGAGAAGAAGGCCATGCAATACGGCAGCGGCGTGATGAAAGAGATCGAGAGGCTGGCCGCTAGAAAGGGCTTCAAAAAGAGACTTAAGGATTATTTGGAGGAGATAGGAAGAAGAGAACGGCTAGACATGGGATAGGATATGGGATGAATCAAATCGAATCTCCCGCAGACCGACTGCATGGGATTCGATTTCGATGATTCCTCTAGCTTTGAGCCGGACTCATCAATATTCCCTCTGCAGTTCCATTCGATGGCTCTCCATCAGATGGAAACAACGTATATTTGCCGTAAGCAGTGTTCCCATTTTTTGTGAGATAAAGTGCGTATATGGCAAACGTATCAGCGGTCGTGGCGTTGAAGTTCATTTTGTCTCCGTCCAATGATCCGTATGTTGAAACGCTTTCTGTCCCATTGATATCGCTTATGGTCCCGGACCCAAACAGCGTGTCATCAGACTGGCTAAGCGTCAAGGCCATAATTCTATTCTGACTATCTCTGAGGCTAAAGGACCAGTTCCCTGCCACACTAGCGGCTGATGGGACTGCAATCGTCTGAGGAGACGTAGTCTGCGATTTGCTTGTGTCGCTGCTTACCGCAGGCTTTTCGTAGGCATCATCGCTCTGCTGGTTCCAACGAGCTCTGGCTTCCTTTGGGCTTCCCTGTTCACCCCAACCTGAATAATCTCCATTGCTCACATCAATCAATTGATCTGCGGACAGTCCAGTGGATCCGCTTTCTATGGCATATGCATCTATAGCGAATAAAGCAAGTAGCGAGAAAGACAAGGCTACAAGAATCTCAAGTCTCATAATACACTCCCAGTTCCTCGTAGCTCACAAGATACCTTAAAGCTTTTGGCATGCCTTAAGCTATTAGCGTTTTCAAAATCGAATAGAATTTGTCTTTTGCCATTTTCTCTACCCAGGGCGTGTGACCGCAATTGGCGAGCAGGATGAACTCAAAGCTCTTGAGAACGGATGAAAGCGGCTCGGCGACGCCCTCAGCCGGATGCGGATCCCAATCGCCGTGAATGGCAACAACCGGGCAGCTTATTCTCCGGCCCATCTCCAGCAGCTCTCCAGTTCTGCGGAGAAGCTCGGCCTCTTTCCAGACCGATTGATAGATCTGTGCCTGGCACAAGACATCAGCCTGTATCTCTGAGTTCAGGCCTACAATTGGATCAAAAGAATCACATGAAGAGAAGATCTCACCAAGGCGGGCAAAGCCCCGGTCCCCACATGAGCCTGCCGGGCCCTCCAGCGCTCTGAGAATGCTTTCCACCTCGCGCCTTTCGGCCTCACCTAATCTGGAAAGCCTGATGGGCAGGATCTGGCGGGCGTATCTTTCCTGGAAGGGGCCGCTTGCCACCAGCACCAGCCTCTTAACCAGGTCTGGATAGCGAGCTGCCAGGATAAAGGAGAGCCAGGCCCCCCATGAGAAGCCAATCAACGTCATGGGAGGGCTGGCGTTCTTTTCCAGGAGCACCTTCAGCTCCTCAACCTGGCCATCCAGGGTTCCGGCAGTTTGCATGGGCTCAAGAACGCCCTGGACCATTGAAAGCTCGCGGGCAACAGGAGCCATCTCGCCTGCAGCTCCTGGGCCGCCATGGACGACAGCGAGGGCGAATGGCGGCAGGCCGTACCGCCTGGGATTGGATCCAAACGACTGCGTATCTGATTTAGACCGACCTTGGCACAATGTCGTCATAATTTTCCGATTTTCTGTCCAAAGACTATAAATCTCTATCGGGAAATATAAAGCATATGAGACCAGCAAACATGGTGCTACTAGCAATAATTTTCATGTGTTCGTATCCAGTTGCTCAGGCAATCGAAGAAGGCGCAATTGCGCAGCCCAGTATGCCTGTGCCGAATATGGACATGCCAAAGCCCGTCATTAAGGCGCCGGCCACTGGTCTGACGGATGAAAAATCCAATGGGCAATCTGCGGACAATAACTCAAGCCCTGCACCTAACGAAGCAGATGATGCAATTAGCGGAAAATGGACTATAAGATTTGAAGACCTGAGAGACAGGTCGCTTGATCTGACATTATGGTCTTCTGGAAAAGACAAAATCATGGGCTATGGCACTCTGACAAAAAATGGTGCAGAGATTTCCATGACGGCCAGCGGATCGCTAAGAGAGAATGAGCTAGCAATGGTCGTCAAATCGGGACAGGCAGAATTAGGGAGCCCAGATTATAGCCAGTACGATCTTGATATGCTTGTAGAAAACAGTACGCTCTCAGGAACCTATACCCTATCCTCGGGAACTGGGGCATCAATCAACGGAAATGTTACAGCCATAAAGCGGTAAGCATGAATCAGGATGAAAGCACAAAGCTCTGGGACAATAATGCAGAGCAATGGCATAGATTATTTGGCGAAAACGACTTGAATCGCCGTGATCTTCTTGATCCAATTATTCTGCAGATTTTAGGGGATGTAAAGGGAAAGCAAATATTGGATGCGGGATGTGGAGATGGATATCTAAGCCGAAAACTGGCAAGGTTGGGTGCCTCAATCACAGCTGTTGATCTCTCTGAGAAAATGCTTGATTTTGCCATAGAAGAGCAGAAAAAAGTGCCCTTAAATATATGCTATCACCACGCCAGCTGTTCATCACTCCCATTTCTATCAGATTCAACTTTTAATGCAGTTGTGACAAATAATGTCATTCAGGACATGGAGGACTATCACGGAGCATTCAGAGAGTTCAGCCGTATCATAAAACCTGGCGGAACTTACTTGCATATCACGAACCATCCCTGCTTCATGACCCCAGTCTGGGGATGGGTAAAGGATGAGAAAGGTAAGAGACTATATAAAAAAGTTGACCATTATTTCAAGAGAGGGCCGTTTCTCTGCCCATGGGGACCAAGATGCGGCATGGAACCCACAGTTTATTGGCATAGGACACTCAGCGACATCGTAAATGAGCTGATCTCCTGCGGGTTTTGCATCACGAGGGTAATAGAACCAGAGCCGCCAGAGATATGGAAAATCGCGCATCAAGACCGGATGGATGGCGCTCGCATGCCAGATTTTCTCGTTTTGGTTTGCAGGAGATCTGCAGATGAAGAGGGAAGGTGAATGCGTGCAAACCCCTCGTCAAAGGCCGCCTTGCAGTTAGAGAGACGACCGCAAATCAGTGATTTAGGAAATTAGCTGCCAATTGATCTAGTTCTATCCCAGCTCAAAGCTGGTTACGCCAAAGATTCCTTCAATCGGCAGAGCCGGGTCTTCTTCGGAGTACATGCGCACGGTCTCGAATACGGGATGCATGTGGTGTCGTTTGGCCAGATCCAGGGCAAGAGAGTTTGGCACTGGAGTATCGAGAAAGACCGGCGCACCCTGAGGAGCATTGCCGCAAAGCGAGCAGAACAAACGATCAGCAACCATCTCATTGTCTGCGAAAAGCGGCCCTATTTTGTAGCCCAGATGGCATTTCCTGAGGACACCATAGCCCTCAAGCTCGCCGTCATTCGTAGCTGCCAGGGCAACGCCCTCCGGTTGCCTGATCCACGATTTGGTGAATGCGTGCCTTGGTACAGGGAAGTATCTATCATCGTATGCCAGAAGGTCTTCAATCGGCACCTCGGATAGGGATTTTATGCTCTCGTCTTTAGAGGCCTGTCCGGTTCCGACTCCCTCGTGACGCACGCTCTTGTAGCAAGGAAAGAAACCATCGCGCTCATACTGCTTCTGCTGAGCCAGGACGCCATCCAGCCCAATATTTCTGCCCTCCAGATATTCCATCCCAGCGTTCCAGATCGCGATTCCCAATCCCCGGCCTCTGAACTGCGGCTTGACTATGTAAAACCCAAGGAAGCCAAATGAGTCTCCGTAGGCTACTGCAGATATGCTTGATACCGGTTCTCCATCAAGTAAGACCACAAAAAATCCATGTGGGTCCGCTCCGTAAAAGGTCTCGGCGTCGTAGATGCCGGGATTCCATCCTTCGGCATTCGCCCAGGATATGAGAAGACCAATTTCATCCTCAGCGGCTCTTCTGATTGTATATCCTTCTATTGACATTCTTTCCCACCAGCTTTGCCTGTGGATATGCGCTCTGCACTTTTGGATGCCACGATCATGATCTCCATCTGGCCAGGAAGCCCGAAGGGACCCTCGCACAGGCAAATCGCGCCATCGTACTGGCCGGGCAGTGAGAATTGAGCAGCATCCGAGCGAACCCAGTTCACATTAACACCAGCGGACCTGGCAGCATCAATCGCTCGAGAGAGAATTTCAGATGACAAGTTCAGCCCCGTTACGACATAGCCGCGCTTAGCCAGCTCAATAGAATGGCGTCCAGTCCCGCATCCTACGTCAGGAATCGAGCTATTCGTGTTCTTTGTAAACACGTTATCCTCGTATACCTGCGCATGCGCATCAAAAAACTCTTCCCATGTGCTCTTCTCGATCATCGAACCACCCACCCCTTTTGCCAGAGGATTTCGACTAACGTCGGCTTCAAGATAGAATTCATATAAACTATATAAATGGTCTGGGAATAGACAAATCGCAGGCCCTGATAGACCGGGATAACCAGGATGACCTTGTCAATGATTCGAGAGAGAATAAGCCAGCGTACATATATCATAAGGTAAATTTAAATAGCAGCAGTTCAAATTTATTGTTATGATAATAGTTGTATCTGATGTGCATCTTGCGGAGAAAGATGATGAACAGACCAAAAATGATGACGCCAAGTTCTTGGATTTTCTGGACTATATCTCAACCCACCAGTTGGCGAATGGGGGGGATCTCGTCCTTCTTGGCGATATCATCGATCTTTGGCGGCGGGATTTTGTCAAAGCCATGATGGAAAGCGAACCTGTGATCATCAGGCTGATGGAGATGAAGGATAAGGTCAAGATCCATTATCTAGCAGGAAATCATGATTTCCATATGCTGAATATGGGCAATATCTTAAAGGAGAATTATCCCTTCGATGTGGTTCGAGAGCTGCATTTAACAGATGGAGGGAAGAAATTTTTCTTTATTCATGGCTATCAGCTCGAGGTTCTTGCCAATCCGTATTACAAGTCCATGTCAGCTTACGAGACCTTCGCGGAAGGCCTATGTCTGGCCGGAGACGATACCGGAAACGCTGCGGATAAGCTCTGGGCGTCTTATGAAAAGTCTCAAGCCGCTTTAGAGGGACTGAAGAGGTTGCCTGAAAATATCAAAGGAGCCTTGGATTCGATGTTTAAAACCCCGGAGAGCCGATTGAAAAATGCCCGTCCTCTTGTAGATGAGATCGCCATTTCTCGGGCCAGGTCCTTTTACCTGGGAATGGATAAGGATGAGACTTTAGTCTTCGGCCATACCCATATGCCATTCCCACAGGTGATCAATGGAGCCATAAATACCGGCTCCTGGAATAAAAAACCATGTACTGAGTACAAGTACCTGGAGATCCAAAATGGAGAGATCAATCAGAAGAGCTTCTGCTAGATCTATTTTTTTATTCAGGATACGACTCAAGAATCCTTAAAAAAAAAAGCACCTTCTAGGTAAAATATAAAATTCGGAAAAAAAGTGTTGTTATTCAGCGGTGAGAAAGCGCCGAGGGTGAGATTCGAACTCACGAGACCCTTGCGAGTCACCAGCTATC
>CAZFFD010000087.1:0-9835 GCA_964518035.1 uncultured Methanotrichaceae archaeon
CCTTGAAAATTGAGAACGATTGGCTAATGCGCCTACTCGATTCGGGAGGTTTGGTAGAAGATATCGAAGACCCCCGCGCCGATAGCGTTTAGGCGAAAGCTGCAAGAATAAGATCTACAAAACCAGAGCCAATGAAACCTAAAAACAAGGCACTCATCAAAACCCTCTTAGAGGAGGCCGGCTCCCTTCAGGAGGACATCTACGACGATACCGAGCAGATGCTTGGCACAGTTCCCTTCATCCTGCGAGTCATGGCCCGCCGCCCGGAGTTCATGATCTTCTCTGCCCTCAAGGACTTCCATGCGTTGCGGCCCAAAAGCCTGGACGCCAGGACCGCAGAACTATTGGCCGTGGCTGCGGCGGCAGGGGCTGGAGCAGACAAGTGCCTCAAGGTGCACATGAACGCAGCGAGCCGGGCGGGGGCAAGCGAGGACGAGATCATGGATGCGGTCCTCATTGCTGCACTCATCGGCCAGACAAAAGTGCTGGCCTCGGCCTTGCGGACGTTTCAGGAGTTTGAGGAAAAGGCAAAGGAAAAGCAGGCTTAGAAAGAGGCCAGGCACCTTTATTTTTGGGCCGACGCTAGCCAATGGATATGAGAATAAAGACCATAGACGCACAGTCGGATAAAGTCAATTTCCTCGGTCATATCGCACTTGATAGAAAAAGCATTCATCTGCCACGTCCTCAGTCAAGAAGCGATGATAATTCATATCTGCGAATCCTACAAAGCATTGAAGTTATAACCATTGAAGTACAATTAGAATATGAATGAGAAACTCGGATGCAAGAGAGTCATCACAGCCACTTGCGGAGGTATTTGGCCATCCTGTAAATGATCAGTCAAGCAAAGCGACTAGATACAGATCACTCCGTCTTTGCCCATTTAATAATAAAGTCCCAAACTGCACCAAGGATAAAGCAAAGAACCCTCTTGGCGTATGCAGCATATATTATTGCGGCAATCCGGTCATTACCTGTCCTGTAAGGTTTCGCGAAGAATGGAAAATTACAGATGATGCAGCATCATTCTTCTTCGGAAAAGATGCAACATGGAGTTCATTGACAGAGGTAAGGCTAAACGACGCTAACGGTAAAACTGCAGGAAATATTGATGTAGTCCTTGTCGCTTATGACGATGGCGGAAAGGTCTATGATTTTGGTGCGCTCGAAATTCAAGCAGTATACATTTCAGGAAATGTGCGTGATCCATTTGAATATTATATGAAAGACCCCTCAAATCATTCATTGATGGATTGGTCGCGTCAACCCAATTATCCCAGGCCAGATTTCCTTTCTTCATCTCGCAAGAGGCTGGTTCCGCAGCTTCTTTTTAAGGGTGGCATTCTTCATAATTGGCACAAGAAGACTGCTGTGGCCCTAAGCAGAGATTTCTTTGAGACCCTGCCGCCTTTGAAGAGCATAAACAGAGACGAAGCGGATATTGCATGGCTGGTTTATGATCTGCAGCTGGTCAATCATTGCGGTCAGGAAAAATATGCCATCAAAAAAGTCGAAGAAGTATATACACAATTTGAGACATCACTCCAATCAATAACTACCCCCTTGCCGGGAAAAATTGACGAGTTTTTGAAACGCCTTCAAGACAAGCTTGACGAGCAACTTGAGACAGCTCCGATAAACAACACTATTGAAAAGGTTTTTTAATGACATCAACCAAGCAAGCTGTTCTTTTTCCCGCGCTGAATAATCCTTGCGCTGCAAAGCCTGTAAATATAGCTTCTGTCCCTCAGAGAAGCCCGTTTCGTTATCCTGGTGGAAAGACCTGGTTCGTTCCTGCCTTCAGAGAATGGATAAGACATATGCATCCAAAACCAGAAATGCTCGTTGAGCCATTTGCCGGAGGAGGAATCATCAGTCTCACCGCGTTATTTGAAAACCATGTCAATCGAGTGGTTATGGCTGAGAAGGACGAAGAAGTGGCGGCAGTCTGGCAATCTGTGGTTTCTGGGGATGGACCGTGGCTTGCGGATCGCATTTTATCATTTAACATATCTCGCGAATCTGTCCTATCGGAGCTTTCTAAACCGGCTGTCGAGATAAGGGAGAAAGCATTTCAGACTATTCTCAAAAACCGCACGTTTCACGGCGGTGTGCTGGCCAAAGGCTCCGGCCTCATTAAGCTAGGCGAGAACGGAAAGGGAATACGATCTCGTTGGTATCCCAAAACACTGGCCAAGAGGATTTTAAATCTGGAAAAAATTATAAATAAAATTGACTTCCGTTGCGAAGACGGATTGAAGGCTATGAAAGACTTTTCTGACAGAGATGAGACGGTATTCTTCATAGATCCACCATACACTGCAGGAGGAAAAAAAGCAGGCAAGAGACTTTATAAATACAGCGAGATCGACCATGAAAAGTTGTTTGCCATCTGCGAACGCTTGCAGGGTGACTTTTTGATCACTTATGACAATGCCGATGAGGTAAAAGAGCTAGCAAGAAGGCACGAATTTTCTATGCGTCTCATTCCCATGAAAAATACTCACAATGCCGAGATGCAGGAGCTGGTCATAGGCAGGGACCTCACATGGATGGATAGATCACAGACCGCATACGAGGCCATCAGTTCACATGGAGCGAAAAGAAGGCTAATCAGCAGATCGTCAATCATCGCGGCCCGGAAAGATCTACAACAAAAAAAAACTAAATACTCTATTCACAATTTGACCATTCACAGCAACAAATAAGTGCAAATATTTGCTGTGTCGCATAATTGTATGTTAGTAATATTTTTAGATATTAAATTTATATACTAATTTTAGAAAATTATTTATATATTCATAAGTATATCATACAAAATGAATGCTCTCTTAATCTCGGCTACCATTCCCTCGGGAGATGATGCTCGAACAGTCTCGCCAAAGATACGCTTGATCGATGAGAAGAATCCCTCAACTGCCCACCGTCTACCGTACTGATGCATTTGCTTCCAGCCATTGTAGCCCATTTTTTTGAATTCCAAAACAGCTGTTGACCTGGCTGATGCATCTTTGCCTACTATCGCATTCTCCCTGATCTTAATCCCTGGACAATCCACACCTTTCGATTTCATGAATTCGAATGCATCGTTTGTATCATATGCACCATCCATCAACCCTTCCTCAATATTGACGTCTTCCAACAAAGGGCGCAATACCTCGCTATCTGAGGTGTCTTCTTCTGTAATTTCCATCGACAATAATCTCTTTGATTCAACATCGACTGCCACATGAACCTTAAGCCATCCTCGTCGCCGCTTTCCGTGCTTCTCGCGCATCCAGTCCCCTCTATTTGTTACCTTAATCCCCGTAGAATCAACTGCAACAACCGCATCATTTTCTGGTATCTTTATTCCAAGATCTTGCTTAGAGATTCGCTTATGAAGTGTGGTATAGTCTGCCGCCACTAATCCTGGTTCGTACGTCGAAAGTTTTCCAATGAATCCTTCAAGTTGACGATATGGCATTCTACAGAAGGAGTATATTATTGATGCAAAAGTCATAAAAGAATCAGGGTATTTATATGGAGCACCTGTTTTCTTTCTATTCATTTCTCTTAATTCCCAACTCCAATTCTTCACACAATTCAGATCGAGATAGAATTCGCCTCTTCGAACAAGTTGGGCATTATATTCTGGCCAGTCTCTATTATCAATATAACTCATGACATACTATTTATATTTAAACTATTTAAGCCTAATCGACACAGCACAAATATTCGAAAAAATTGATGAGTTTTTTACTCTGTGGCGATTATTACCGCACTGGCCTTGATCACCGCAGAGACCTCACTTCCTTCCTTCAGCTTCAGCTTTTCTGCTGATGCTCGCGTGATGACCGATACAATCTCCTCTCCGCTGGGCAGCCGCACTGTCACTTCGGTGTTCACTGGACCGTTAACCAGTTTCTGTACCTTTCCCTTCAAGACATTCCTTGCACTGAACTGCATTTCATCACCTCGAAATTTACATTATACTCTTATGTTAGCAACCCATTTATTCTTTGTGTTTTACTGAAGTAAGATGATTATTACTATTCATCTCTGTCCATCATCCCTGAAGGCGTTTCGACCATAAGCATGGCGAAAAGGCTTCTAACGTTTTTCCTGAACTCAACCAGGCTGCCGTCATTTCTGAGCTTCATGTCTGCCGTCTTCATGGCCTCGCACATGCCCCATCCAAGCTCCCGACACTCCCTCTCTTCAAGTGCTTCGGCTGCCTTGCGATCCGGCTCTTCGCAAGAGACGATGATCTTCTCGTCCCCGCCCTCCCTTTGGCCGCCGCCTGCCGGGCTCCTGCCAGGATCGTCGGGGCGGCCCCGTGCCGTCAGCCACTTCAGCCTGGCCTCTGCAGGAGCACAGATCTCAACGAGATGAAATTCCTCTGCATGAGCCGCGAAGTATTCAGCCTCCTGGCGAGAACGCAGGCCATCAACCACCACAACCTCCTCGCCCGTAGCCCTCGCTCTATCCAATATCCTCTTGGCCACGACTTCCGGGCCTTCTGCAGCTCGAAGGGCATTGCCTATTCGCCCTAAATTCAGGTCGGTTGGCTCCAGGCCCAGCCTGGAAGCCTCCTGGCGGATGATGTCGCCCATGACCAGCACCATCAGACCTGCCTCTTTTGCTATCCGAGACGCTTCTCCTTTGCCGGACCCCGGCAGGCCGATAAAACCGATGATCTTCATTTGATCTCACCTCTTGATCTCACCTAATTGTCTAGTTCTCCCAGGTAATCTTCGGCGCAGCATGAACCCTGATCTCCAACTGCCCGTGGCTGGCAGCTCTGCAGCCTTCGGCCATCTCCTGCATCACATCGGCTGAGACAGATTCGAATGGAGCCTCTCCATCTCGCGATCGGCCTTGCTGAAGGGTCATTCTCTCCAGGCGGTTATTTGGATAGACTGCCTTCAGCTGCAAAAGCGTCCCGGCTATCCTCTCAAGCTGAGACAATGACGGCATCTCAGGAAATACAGTGCTCCTCACCTCCAGCGCCACCGCCGATTTAAGGCCGACCTCAAGGCTCTGTCTGACCAGTGTCCCAATGTTCTCTCTGCCGACAGCCATCTCGTAATCCGGATCCTGCAGGTCGGCCTTAATGTCGAGAAACACTCGATCTACGAGCCCCGTGGCTAAAATCACATCCAGACGATCGGGAAAACAGCCAGAGGTTTCAAGGCCAGTGGACAGATGAAGGCTCTTTGCCAGACGAAAGAGCCGCCTGCTCGCCTCCGGCTGGAGCAATGGCTCACCTCCAGACAGAACAAGAGCATCGACGAAAGGCTTGCCGCTTGCCCTTTGCGATGCTTCATCAAGCTCTATCTGCCGGGTTGGAGAAGAGCAAGCTTGTGCAACGAGGGGGGGACGACCTGGATGCGCCGATATTGCCGCATCAGCCCTGACCCTGGCCCTGGAGGAGCCCTGGAAGCCTTTGACCTCAGAGACAATGCGTGAAGCTATGTCGTGAAGGGCCACCAGGCTCTCGCCAGTCTGGAGCAGGCTATTGTGGCAGTGCGGACAGCGCAGAGGGCAGCCTCTCAGGAATACCACCATCGCCGCACGACCCGGCCAGTCTACAGTTGAAAGAGGAATGATACCACCGAAGTTGACCTTCATTCTTTTTCCAGCGAGACGTCAACCTTCATGGGCTTTCCAGCGATCCGAGACATCCTCTCCACAAGCTCCTTCTCATCGGCTGCAGCCTTCTCCTCTAAAATGTCCAGATCTTTTCTGGACTTGGCCAGCGTCGCCTCCAGGCCTTTTATGCTCTTCTTTTTTTGGCTGATCTCCTCTTTGATTCGTTGCCCCTCCCGGCTGCCCTCTTTAATTTGGCTGTCTATGTCAGAGATCTCATTGTCTAATTCAGCCTGTCTGGCTCTGGCTTTTTCCAGGGACCTTCTTTCTATGAGCAGGTCGATGTGATCAAGCGTCTTCTCCTTCTTCTTGTCCTTCAATCCGAGTGTTGCCAGGTGACTGCGCAGCTCCTTCAACGAGCCGGCAATGTCTTTATCCTGCACCTCTGCCGGCGACTTCATGAGCTGCAAGAAGACGCTCTCGTTTTTCAGGCTGATCCTATCGCTTGATCCCTGCTTCATGATTCTGGCGAGAGCCTTGGTGAGCGGAGCAATGAGGCCGGCCAGCTCTTCCTCCGCCTGAGATCTCTCGAGCTTTGCCCTCTCAAGGCTCGTCTTCAGCTCTTCAACTCTCCGTCCCACATTGCTTTGAGCGTGCCCTTTTGCCTCATCTTCATGAAGGGAGAGCTGGACTCTGATCTCTTCCAGAGCCGTTTCATCCTGACACGTCTTCTTTTTCAGTTCATCTATCTTGCACAGCTCTTCTCCCAGTCGATCTGCCAGCTCTCTGCAAAACCAGCTTTCCTCGGCAGTCTTTCTCTTCTTGCTGATCTCTGCCTCCAGATCGACCAGAACCCGGCTGATTCCAGCCAGATCGGAGTTGATGCGCTCGATATTCTTTGGAAATAGGGCAGCCACAAACCTCTGGGCTCTCGCAAATGTGGTGGCAGTCCTCTCCAGGCCCTTGAGAGCCGTCCAATGATGCTGAAACGCGCTATCAAGATCCCTCTTTTTGGGAGGCGCAAGCTTCGATGAGAAGGAAGAGAGCTGCTTAGCGACCTCGCCACGCGCCGCCAGACCAGCACGCAGGAGCTTAGGCGGCGTGCTCTCATCGGCCAGTGCTTTCTCCAGCTCGGAGACATCATTTGAGAGTGACTTGGCGGACGCATCGATCTGGCCGTAGATCTCGTCCAGGCGCTTTAGAAAATCGGAATCCTTTTCGAACTCCTCGAGCCATGAGTCAACCTCGGCAAGCTTCAAGCATGATGACTCATCTTTGCTCCTATTTCCCCCAAAAATATTTTTAAGCCACTTCAATTGCAAAATCTCCTATTTTTTGAGCTGAGATATGACCTTCTCTGCGATCTTGGGGCCGAGGAGGCGGGCGACCTCAGCCGGGTCGGTTGCCTTCAACTTCTCTAAGCTCGTTATGCCTGACGAATAGAGCTTTCTGGCCCTGACCCGGCCAATTCCCTTCAGATTCAAGAGTGCGAGAAGATCCTGGCTCGCACCGTAGTGGATGCGTTCGGCCAGCTGCTCTGCAATGAATGTCACTCCCAGGTCAAGATGCTTGGATATCTCAGCCAGAGAATGCATGAGCCATTCCGCCGTCTCAGCCGACCGGCGGATGTCTCCGGGTCCAATGCGATACCTGCTGGCGATCTGCTCCTCATGCACCTCACCTATCCAGTCCATGAGCATGGCCGAGGTCTTGGCCTCGCGGAGAAGATAGTCGTAGTTATCTTCATCATAAAGCTCGCACTCGTGCTGATCTATGAACTCCTCCACCCAACCATCTGCGGACTGAACATAGAGCAGATTCATGTCAGGAGTCATGGTTATGAGGTGCACCAGTCCCAGATCAGAGAAAACTTTTCTGCCGGCTCTTTCCAGGTCCAGGGCAGAGCTGAACTGAAGACCGGTGCTCTCGCCTGCCTTTGCCGCCGCTGCTAAAGCTGCCAGATCCTTTGCAGATTTACCGGCCAATTTCAAAGAGCCGGTCCTCTCAGTGCCAGGCTTCCTCTTCTTCAGGTTTTGCAGCATTACGACGGCACTTAACGGATCTATGTAGAGCTTGGAGACGAGAGAGCCTAGCCTCGTGGGCAGGAGGTCGTCCTCATCGCTCGCATGGATCATATCGTTCTCCTTTAAGAAGTCGATGACCTTTCCAAGGGTGACATCCAGATTCCAAGGATCCTGCTGCTGGGCATAAAATGTCGTGGCCATGAAGGCCTTCAGCTCGACTTCATTTCTGGCGAACCCTGCGGCAAATGTTGAGAGAAGATGAGTTCGCAAAGCGCTCTCGCTGGCCAGCTTGGACCAGATCTCCTCCGGGCTGCCGTGGATGTAGCGCTCAAACAGATCCTGGACCTCGGAGTTGTCCTTGGCCATCAGAAAAGATTCGCCGTAAGGGTCAAGGCCAGGCCTGCCAGCCCGACCGGCCATCTGGCGGTACTCGATGACAGGAATGGCAACCATTCCCCGTCCGTACTCGTACCTCCTGTAGCTCTTGATGAGGACCCTTCGAGCAGGCAGGTTAAGGCCTGCGGCCAACGTTGGTGTGCTGGCTATAACCTTGATCTTGTTCTCCCTGAATCCCTGTTCAACGAGGCGCCTCTGCTCGGAGAGGAGGCCAGCGTGGTGGAAGGCAACTCCGCGAGAGACGCAGTTGGCCAGGCGTAAAGCTGTCTCGCTCTCGCCGGTGGCTAAAATGCTCTGAGACAGTTCTGAAGTGGCTTCACTGGCAGGGATCAGGGCCGTGAGCCTTGAGGCTGCAGCCTCGGCATTCTTTCGGGAGTTCTCAAATATCAGTATCTGGGCTGATTGGCTGAGGGTATCCTTGACCAGAGCCATTGCCTCGTCTTTGGTTGTCTTGCTTCCAGCCAGTGTTGACTCGCCGTCGGAGAATATCAGCTTGCCGTTGCAGATGACGCCCTCCCGGAGACTGATTGGCCGCCAGTCGGAGCTGACCATCTCTGCTTTCAGCCAGGCGGCGATCTCCGGAGCGTTGGCAATGGTCGCGGAGAGGCCTATGACCTGCAACCCGGGATTACAGTGGCGCAGCTTGGTGATTGTCATCTCCAGGGTAGGACCCCTGCCCGGATCGTTGAGCAGGTGGATCTCGTCTACCACCAGCACTGCAAGGTTCCGCACCCATGACGCCCCGTTTCTCATCAGCGAGTCGGCCTTCTCAGAAGTGGCTATAATGATCTGGTTCTTGCCCAGTCGCTCGTCTCTCTTGTCAAAGTCGCCGGTGCTGATACCAATGGACACACCAAGATCTCGGAACTTTTTAAACGAATCGTACTTCTCAGTTGCCAGCGCGCGGAGCGGAACGATGTAGAGAGAGCGGCGGCCCTGCAAGGCTGCCTTGAGCATGGCAAGTTCAGCCAGAAGGGTCTTGCCTGAGGCCGTAGGCATGGCCAAGAGCATGCTTTTTCCATCCAGAAGGCCCCGCTCCACTGCCTCTGCCTGAGGAGGATAGAGATCTTTGTAGCCGCGTCCCTCATAGAGCTCCAGGGCTTGCAGTGAGAGCCACGAGGAGAGGTCCTTTATCTCCAGCATTCATCTCTCCAGCATCTATTTCTCCAATGCATGCGTCGATTGCATCGATCCGGGATCAACATCTCTAGCATCCACATTTTGCGCCTCTATTTTTAAATACTACATGAAAGTAGTATCTGCAGGATAGCAGTCGCAATATCCTTAGAGAAATCATCATATAAATGCATCATCCATGGAGAGAAACTAATGTATGCCGATCGGATAAAGAATCTCCCGCCGTACCTCTTTGCAGCAATCGATAAAGCAAAGCAGGAAGCCAGAGCAAGAGGCGTGGATGTTATAGACCTAAGCGTGGGCGACCCAGATTTGCCGACGCCTGAGCACATCGTCAAAGCCCTGAACCGGGCAGCCGGCGATTCGTCCAATCACCAGTACCCTTCCTACGAAGGCAAGCTAACCTTCCGGACGGCGGTGGCCGAATGGTACAAGAGGACTTTTTCTATTGATCTCGACCCGAAGAGCGAGGTGCTTACACTGATCGGCTCCAAAGAGGGAATTGCCCATGCCCCGCTGGCCTTCATCAATCCGGGTGACGCGGCTCTTGTGCCAGACCCGGCATATCCGGTTTACCGCACGGCTACGGCTTTTGCCGGAGGCGAGCCCTTGATCATGCCTCTTCTGAAGGAAAACAGGTTCCTGCCGGATCTCGATGCCATCAGTCCGCAGGACGCGAGAAGGGCCAAGATCATGTTTCTCAA
>CAZFFD010000088.1:0-9817 GCA_964518035.1 uncultured Methanotrichaceae archaeon
GAATCCATTTTTATCGACGCAATCCTTTAACTTTTGAAGCTTTTCTTCATCGATAGCTCTCTTCTCGAAGCTCTTTCTGTTTGTATGACGCCTTGTTATCTCTGGGAACAAGTCCGGAAATCTGTGATCTGCTGCTTTTCTGTTCAATTTCACTGCCGCAGTCCTCTCCCCAGAAATGCCATCGGGCAAGCATTTCGCATCATAGCCGAAGCCAAAGTGCTCGGCTGCTATGAGAAGATTTGTGAGAAGGCAGCCATGACTTATGTAAAGAGTCCTGTCAGTAGGATCTATGGAAGGCAAAGAGCGGCTGAGATCAGCTATCAATGAGATCTCATCATCCTTTATCGAGAACTTCCAGGGCTGAGTGTTGGGCCCAGATGGCGCAAGAACAGCATACCTCAATAGTGCCTTCATCTGATCGTATGAGTTGCCTGTGAATGGGAAGTCTGATTCTTGGACGTTCCAAGCTGCCAGTTTATCGCTCAATTTAGATCATCTCCTTAACATTGCTATTCTGATCGAATAATTGCATTAAGTATACTCAGCCTCTCCTTATGAGCTTAGCGGATAGTTGAGCATGATGAGACTAATAGATACATGTTAGCCACACGAAAATCCCTTTGGCTCAGCAACTTCCGACTCAGTCTCTTTAAAGGGAGATATTTATTACCTGCCGGAGGGGCGCCTCGTCCCTTCCGGACTTGAAGCACAGAATCAGGTTCCGCTCAGATCACACACACGACCAGATCCTAAACAAGGCTCAACGCCTGCCTCAGGAATTCCTTAGCTCGCCTAACCTCTTCCGGATCATACGGAGGATGATTCTTCTGATCGGATCTTACCTCCTCCAGTACTTCGGTGAGGATCTTCATCGTCTCTACAGATCCGGGGCAGGACTCATTTACGACGACCTGATCCTCTGATCCATAGACTCCCAGAAAGGGAAAGATCCGGCAGGACCAGGGACGAGCTGCATAGATCCTGCAGCCGCCAGCTTCTCTGTCATAGAACTTGCACGGGAGGATGTGCTTGAAGTCCAGCGCTCCGGGCTTATCCGGATCAGGAATTGTGAGCTTCTTGATGGCCTTGTTCAGTGGAATCTTGAGGTGCCGTGCTATGACGGATGCATCCTCGGGCTTTAGCCTGATCGGGTCGCCGGTGGTGCAGCATGTCCCGCACCTGTGGCATCGAAATATCAGATGGCAGGCCATGCGATAATAATCCACCGTGGTATAGAGTGCTCTATCCATCTCTATGAAGACCTGCCGGTCAGGCAAAGTCGTGGCCACATGAAGCATCCGAGCGACTGACCTCGGATTTTTCAGATCTCTAATATCTCTCGATTCCCCTGAGGTTTGTGCTGTTTCTGCAGTTTCTGCCATTATCGGCCTGACACTTGTATAGACATCCTTTTCAATCTTGCCCTTCCACTACTACTTCATGGTCATGGAGATCGTTCTCATCGGCAGATCCAATGTAGGAAAGTCAACTCTGTTCTGGCAGCTTACCGGGACAAAGGTCCGGGTGGGAAAACGCCCTGGAATCACCCAGTACCCCTTCAAGACAAGAGTCGGAGATGTATTTTATGTGGATATGCCTGGGTACGGCTTTATGCTCAAGGCCTCTCCTGACTACCAGGAGAAGACCAAGGACCTGATTGTGAAATACTTCGAGGAGCATGCAGAAGAGATCCTCCTGGTGGTTCAAGTCATCGACGCTGCCTCTTTCCTGGATATTGCTGACCGCTGGGAGGGCAGAGGCGAGGTTCCCCTGGAGATCGAGCTCTGGGAGTTTTTAGGAGACATGGGACTGAATTTAGCATTGGCCGCGAATAAGATTGACAGAATAGCCAAAGCGGACGTGGATGGAGCTCTTGATCTCATCTGTGAGAGGCTCGGCATGATGCCACCCTGGACCCAGTGGCCGGACAGGATCGCGCCCATCAGCGCCAAGCGCGCCCAGGTCCAGCCGCTAAAAAACATCATCAATAAAAGGCTGGCGATGAAACGCTAGGCATGAGTCTTATCCAAAATGTTTATTGATTAAAAGAGCGCTCAAATGCTGCCTATCGCCTCTACCGGGTCCATTCGAGATGCCTTCCAAGCCGGATAGATCCCGGCCACAAAGTTGACCATTAGTGCGAATACCACTGCATACAAAAAGTATTCCGGATTCATGACTATGTTCATCCTTGAGACCATGTAGACTTCTGAGGGAAGCTCGATGTCGTATGACATGATCAGACGCGCTGCCAGGAATGCCAGGATGATGCCAAGAGTTGCAGCCGGCGGAGCCAGTATCAGGCTCTCCATCACGAAGATCTTAAGGATGGACGTGCGAGTGGCTCCCATTGCCATGAGGATGCCGATCTCTTTTGTCCTCCTGCTGATTATCATTATCATAGTATTAGCTATGCCAAAGCCGGCTATGATGAATATCATGATATAAAATATCCAGGAGAAGATCGATTGGGTCTGAATCAACTCAAAAATATCTGCATTTTTGTCCTGCCAGGATTTAGACTCATATCTGAATTGCGTCCTCAGATCGGCTACAATGTATGGGGCCTGGTAGATATCGGATATCCTGGCGTCAACCTCTGAGACCACATCACCCTCTCCTACCAGATCCTGAGCAGTGCTCAAAGGAATATATATCTGGGACTTGTCCAGAGCCGATCCCGTCTCAAAGAGGCCTGCCACCTTCAATCTGACAGATTTGTTGCCCCTTGCTAAAGTGAAGTCGTCTTCAAGCTTCAGCTCCAGCTCTTCGGCGAGCTTTGTTCCCATGAAGGCAGACAGCTTTCTCCTCTCCAGATCAAAAAAGTCGCCGGCAACAACATCCTCCCGGACCTTCATCAGCCTGTCCTCATCAACTGGCTCAACACCAATGAAGTCAACGCCTCGGAACTCGTCCTTGTGTCTGGCTCCGGCCTTCCCGATAAGCCTCGCCGAGACAGCCTCAACTCCAGGATAGCCACTCAGGTAAGAGGAGACCGTCCGGTAGAGGTAGACGTACTTTTCATCCGGCTTGGGCTGGACGTAGATGTGAGGATTGTTCTCAACCGTAGTCGAGATTATCTCCTCCTCGAAGCCTCCCACCAATCCCATGAATACGACTATTACCGATACTGCCAGAGTCACTGCAGCTACAGTAAAGAGGGCCATCTTAGGGCTTCTCAGGATATGGCTCTTGGCTACAGTGAACTCGTACATCTCTATTCTGTCCTCATTTCCTCATTCGTTAATGGCCATGGCCGGATCGAGCCTGGAAGCCTTCCAGGCCGGATAGGAGCCGGCCATTATGCTCAACACTACTGCCACCAGCATTATTGCCAGGAAGCTGCTGGCATTGATCGCCATAGGCAAGGTCATCTCCTGCCCTCCGGGAGTGTTCATCTTGATCTCCAGGCTCTTAAGATAAAGGGATACCGAGAGCCCCAGCCATACTCCTTGCAGCCCGCCTATAATCCCCAAGACCGCGCTCTCAATTAAAAATATGTTTCTGATGTTGCTTCCGCTCGCTCCCATTGCCATGAGCATTCCAATCTCGCTCGTCTTCTCGTTGACAAGCATATACATCACGCTGCCGATTCCAAAAGCGGCTATTATCAATATCAATAGCATGATCAGACGGTTCTGAAATTCCTCAATGGCCAGCGTCTCGAGGATTTCTGGGTAAAGCGTCTGCCAGCTTTCTGCCTTGTATCCATATCCCTGCAGATTTGCTGCTGCTGCATCAGCTAAATAGATATCATTAAGCTTGATATTAACTGTTGAGATAACATCGCCCTCGCCCAACAGATCTCTGGCTGTTGAGCGTGAGACAAAGGCAACATTTTCAGGCCATCCCGTCGGCAGTTCGAATATTCCTGAAACCATGAGGCTGCTTCCTTTTTCATCAGGAATGCTCGCGTAGATGGTCTGGCCCACCTTGACATTCAGGTCTTCTGCGAGCTTGTTGGCAAGGACGACCTTCTTGCCGCTTTTAATGGCCGAGAAATCGCCAGCAATTATATTTTTCTCTACATGATAGATCTGTTCGATATCATCGGGATCTGAACCAGACAGAGATACGGTTTCCACGTTTTCCTTGTAGGTGAATGTCACATCCGCCCAAATGCCAGGCGAGACCACAGTCACACCTGGAATGAGCCAGATCTTCTCAATGAGGCTCTTGTAGAGGTAGATGTAGTCGTCTCCATCTTTGGGCGAGACCGTGACGTGAGGAAGGTCCTCGACGATTACATCAAAAAGCATATCCTTCAATCCATCCTGCATTGACACAAATAAAAGAGATATGGCTACAGCTAGCGCTATAGCAGCTACAGAGAGCAATGTGGCCCTCCTTCTGTAAACTATGTGCCGCATGACCACAGCAATCTCGAAGTCGGGGGCGATGCCGGAGAGAAGTGACATTTATTATAATGTCCACTGATTTTCATGGTTATCAAGTTAATGGATCAAGCCAATAGATTAAGTCGATGGACTGGAAGGATGGATTGGATCATCATTTATCAAAAAATTTTTATTGTATGGCAGCCAACCTTTGCTCATGAATTCAAATGATGTTTCGTTGTTATCATCTACTGCGCAGGGCAATGCCCTTCTACCAGATCTTTCCGGCAGAGTAAGTGTGGGCGACATCAAGATGTACTATCAGATTCTCGGGCGGGGTGAGCCGCTCTTAATGATCATGGGTCTCGCGGGCCACTCTCTTGATTGGGGAGAAAAATTGCCCAGGAGACTGGCGGAGCATTATCAGGTAGTTCTCTTTGATAATCGAGGCGCCGGGAGGAGCGATCAGCCGGCAGGGTCCCTTACCATAAAACAGATGGCCGAGGATGCAGTTGGACTGATGGATGCTCTGAAGATAGAGAGACCCCACATCCTTGGCGGGAGCATGGGCGGCATGATCGCCTTGCAGGTGGCCCTTGACTATCCCGACCGGGTCAATAAGCTGGTGCTTGGGGCCACAGCCTCCGGAGGAAAGAGACGAGTCTTTCCGCCACCTGAAATCGAGAGATACTTTATTCCGAGGCCCGACCTATCGGCTCATGACTATCTCCTGTGGACCTCAGAGGTTTGCTACCCGCCTGAGTTCATCAAAGCTCATCCGGAGATCGTGGAGAAAAAAATATCAGCCAACCTGGCATATCCCGGAACACTTGAGTCCTACCAGTCCCAGCTTGAGGCCTTCAGGACGTTCGATGTTGATGATCGCTTGGATTCAATTGATGCAGAGACCCTGGTGATCACAGGCAACCGTGATGTTCTAATTCCGCCCCAAAATAGCTATCTAATTGCCGAAAGAATTCCTAACTCAAAAATAAGAGTGATTGAGGGGGCTGGGCATATCTTCTGGATCAGTCATCCTGAAGAGACAGCAAGGATTGCGAGGGAGTTTTTAGCATGAGGTGCCCGCCCTCGCTTGAATCCTTGTGCTGTCACAGCCCTTTTTGGGTTTCCAGTACTTCTGCTTCGTCTACTTCTTTGCCAACGGCTTGATCTCATCGAGAGCCTTGGGATTGACGACTGCAGAGATGTCACCCAATGCCTCTCCGAGCGCTTTAGCCTTGATCAGGGGCCGGACCGGCTTGCCTGCCTTGTTCTTGGGGATGTCGGAGACGAATATGACATCTGAGGGAATGGCGATGGGACCCAATGTCTTTCGCACGAAGTTCTTGATGTCCTTTTGCAGATTGGCATCAGGCTTTGCTTCGGGCTTGAGAACTGCGAACACCACAATGCTCTCTCCCTTGACCTTGTCGGGCTTGCCAACTACCGCAGCAGCGGCAACAGATGGGTGCTTCTCGGCTGAAGCCTCTACCTCGGCATTGGATATTCTGTGGCCTGCTACCTTGAGGACATCGTCGCCTCTGCCCAGTGCCCAGATGTAGCCATCGGCGTCGACGCGAGCCTTGTCTCCTGACAGATATTTGCCTGGGAAAGCAGACCAGTAGGTCTCGTTGTACTTAGCCGGGTCCTGGTAGACCTCTCGGAGCATCGAAGGCCAGGGCTCGGTTATGATGATATTGCCTGTGCTGCCTGCTTTGACTGCTATGCCGTTGTCATCTACAACCTGCACATTGTAGCCGGGCAGAGGGAAGCTTGGCGATCCTGGCTTGAGGGGCGTGATTGGCAGAGGAGCTATAACCTGTGAGCCAGTCTCGCTCTGGAACCAGGTATCCATGATTGGAGCAAATCCGCCACCTACATACCGCCGCCACCAGACGAACGCGTCTGGGTTCATGGCCTCGCCTACCGATCCCATGAGCCGGACGGTGGATAGATCGTACTTCTGAGGCCAGGATGGGCCTTCGTTCATGAACATTCGGATAGCTGTAGGAGCTGTGTAGATCACTGAGACACCGTACTCCTCGATGATCTGGAACCAGCGGCCAAAGTCCGGATAATCGGGCGAACCCTCGTAAATGATGCTTGTCGCACCAAGGCACAGTGGCCCGTAGGTTATGTAGGAGTGCCCAGTGATCCATCCGCAGTCTGCTGTGCACCAGTAGACATCTGTGTCCTTCATGTCGAATACCCAGGATGTGGTGAACGCGGGACCTACAGACATGCCACCATGAGCGTGCACAATTCCACGTGGCTTTCCAGCGGCTCCTGCTGTGTAGAGGATGAAGAGCGGGTCTGCTGAGTCCATTGGCAGTGAATCGCAGGAACCTGACTGGCCGGCAACGAACTCGTCGTACCAGACATCGCGTCCCTGTGTCATGGGCGTCTCCTGGCCGTTTCTCTTGACTACTACTACCTTCTCGATGGACTTCAGGCCGGCGATGGCCTCATCGGCCTGGGGCTTTGTCGCGATTGGCTTGCCACGGCGGTAGGAGCCGTCGCAGGTGATGAGGATCTTGGGCTGGCAGTCCTCCAGACGGTCACGAACGGCCACCGCAGAGAATCCGGAGAAGACCACTACATGAATGGCTCCGATCTTTGCGCAGGCGAGCATGGCAACGGGCAGCTCCGGGATCATGGGCAGATAAATTCCGACCCGATCGCCCTTTTTGATGCCCTGGGCCTTGAGGGCATTGGCGAGACTGTTGACCTTGCGGGAGAGCTCGTAGTAGGTGATCTTCTTGACGTCGCCCACCGGCTCGCCAACAAAGATGTAGGCCAGCTTGTTGCGTCTCCAGGATTTGGCGTGTCTGTCTACGGCATTGTAAGCAATATTGATCTTGCCACCCATAAACCACTTGGCAAAGGGGGCCTTCCACTCCAGCGTCTGCTTGTAGGGCTCAAACCAGTCTGCATACGTGCGGGCCATCTCATCCCAGAATGTGACGTAATTGAGAGAGCACCATTTTCGCATCTCATCCTCAGTCTTGAGGCCCATCTTCTTCATCCAGGCCATAACATTGGAGTTCTCAACAAGATCACGGGTTGGATAATATAGACCTTGATCCGAAGTCTTAACAGATTTATCCGATTTTTCTTCAGCCATTTTAAATCGCCTTACATTCAATGCAACGTATTCAGCATTTGAATCCATATTGCATCTTTTTTTATAGTTTTGAATTGCATTGGTTATTCAAATGCTATTTGGACACCTCTTTTAAGTCTTATTCGGTAGATATAAATCTATCTCAACTAAATTATGATTACATATTTGCTTTTAAACTGGTTTATCCTTAATGATCGTTTAAACCAAATATATGGAAAAATTTTTCGTTTTCAATCGTTAAATCGAATCTCAAAAAAAGCAATTATCCATACGAGTCTCTACATCCACTCGTAGTGCCTCATGACCTCGGGCACAAACTCGTAGAGCAGGCTGTTTTCCACATATCCGAAGAATAAACACTTCTCGCACTCCTCTACGATCTTTCTCCTCTTCTCCAACGAGGCCTCCCATGCCCTGGCGAGACCGTCGGCGACATTGCCAACCGCCTCCTGGTGGACCCGACAGGTGCCGATAGTGCCATCTGAACCTACATGCAGGATGATATCAGATGCGTGACACTTAAACCTCGGCTCGAGATCCTTGATGATCTTCAGATATGAGAGAGAATTGATGATGGGCGCACCGCTTTTTTTCAGCTCAATCAGCCGATCTACAGCCATCTCGTAAGCGAAAACATCTCTTATCGACAGCGATCCCCAGACGCGGTCATCGATGCCTGAGGACTCATGCATCGGCTCAAAAGAGATCCAGCATCCCAAAGACTCTGCAAGATGCACCAGGTCATCCAGCTCCCTCAGATTCCTGCCGGATATCACGCAGTTCATGAGAACCTCGTGCCCGGCTCGCCTGGCCTCCCGGATGCCATCGAGGATCGGCTCTAAATCAATTCCCCGGAGCTCTTTGTAGCTTTTGATGCCATCTACTGATACTGAGAGAAGGTCGAGATCGGTGAGGTCCTTAACTCTATTTCGCAGGAGGAGGCCGTTGGTTATGAGCGATGTAGTCAGACCCAGGGACTTGGCGTGCCGCAAGATCTCCGGCAGGTCCTCTCGCAGCAACGGCTCAACCGTCCAGGCATTGTAAACGCCTATGCCGAAGTCGCGGGCCTCATCCAGCATCGCCAGGATCTGCGGTGTGCTCATCTCCGGGCCCTGTCGCCTCCAGTACTCACAGAAGCGGCAGCTCAGGTTACAGCGAGCGTTTATGCCGTGAGAGAGCACAAACGGCCTCTTTCTGATTCTCATCTGCCAGAGAGCCCGGGCTGCCATGCGGGGCGAGAAAGATCTCATTTAGTGCTATCTTTTGCAGTTGCCGGGTAATAAACTTGCTCTTCGCTGCCTTTCTCATAAGAGATTTCAAGTATTATGAAGATATAATAATACGAGTTAACCGAAAATTATAAAATACCGACACGAGAATTAGGATAAAAGGATATGATGATGCTAGACATACTCCAACAGTCGCTACATGATACCGTCTCCACCATGATAACTGTTTTTGTCATGCTCTTCATTACAGGCTTCCTTGTAGAGCTGAATGCATTCCAACGCATCTCTTATGTGGCCCGTCCTTTGATCAAGATATCGCATCTGCCTGCCGAATCAGCATCCACATTTGTCGTGAGCCTGGGCTCGGCTCTGGCCGCCAATACCATGATCGCCAGAATGAAAGATGAGGGAATCCTCAGCGAACGCCAGGCATTTTTAAGCGCCATCATGAACAGCGTTCCTGTCTATTTCCGAGAGCTTTTCACCTATCAATTGGCCTTTGTGATCCCAGTTCTAGGCATATTTGTAGGAGGGGTCTATGCCTTCATATCAATTGCCACAGGACTGATAAAGCTAGTACTGGTACTAGTCCTAGGCCGGACTTACCTTCCTCGCGGCTCGGCAGTTCCTGCTTGCCAAGAGGCCTCATCTCTGCCGGAAATGCCCTCAAGCTGCGATCTTGCGTCTGATACAGAATCGTCGGCGCATTTGTCAAAAGCAGGAAGATATAAAGATGCTGCAATAAAATCTCTGAAAGGACAGAGACGAATGTTTCTGAGAATTGCCGGGCTCTACTTTGTCATGACCTTTCTGGTTTTATACTTGAGCGAGGAGGGCATTCTGCAATCGCTTGATGTCCTCACATTTGCCAACTTCTTCTCAATCCCGCCGGAGACTGTGATCCCGCTGACGGTTTACGTGGCCAGCCCAAAAGCCGGCATCACTCTGCTGGGCCCGCTCATCCAAAATGGAGGGATAACTGAGACAAAAGCCCTGATCGTGCTGATGGTCGGCAGCCTCTTCATGCTTCCATTCTACTCGTTGCGTTCTCTTTTGCCGAATTACACATCGGTCTTTGGCATGAAGACTGGCCTGACCCTCGTGATAATATCCACAAGCATCAGCGT
>CAZFFD010000089.1:0-9709 GCA_964518035.1 uncultured Methanotrichaceae archaeon
CTCGGATTGCTGCCTGAATTTATAATGATTTAGACGGCATGGCTGAATAGTTACAGTTAAATAATGCCAGCTCATTGATTGAAGTATCCATCTCTCATTTCACTGAATCTCCATCGATAGATCGGACTCCTGGTATCCGAACAACGCCAGGATGTTCTTTGAGAGCCTCACCATACTATCGCTGCTGAGGTTGGTCTCGGCATAGATGTCAGTGCTACCAATTTTCTCCGGCGATCGGAGATCTGCAGGGTTCTTGGAGAAGAATGGTTTCTGGCGACCTGATAGGGTTAACACGGATTCGAGCTTATCTTTATGTAGCTCTGACATTATTCCGCTGATCTGTAGCATCATATCTTTCCAGTACTTGGTTTCATATCTTTTGCCCTTGAATGTGAAAGAGCAAAGCGTCTTTCCTTTAAGGTCCTGCGACTTCTGGGAATCGTGATAACAAGCAATTGATTTTAGTTTATCTGAATAATTATAAAGATCATCCAATGATGCCACAGGAAGTCTTTCTTCATTCTTCTGCTCGTCGAAGATCCCGATGAACTTCTCAGGACCATTAAAATACAAGCGAGCAACGGTCTTTCGAGGAGATGCATCGATAACGACCCCGCAATAATTTATGGTGTCGCGAATGCTAATGCGATTTGCATCAACAACGTCTCTTAATATAGTCCGTAAAATATAATATCCGTCCAACTCATCTTGAGTTGTTACCGTTTTGGAATCCTTCACCTCATCCTTTCCGTTTTCGACCTTTGAGCTATCTGGCTGCTGTTGGCTTTTATCAACTGAAGTGGCAGCTTCGCTCGCCAGGGCTATATTCAACCGCTCATTTATTTTATCATTAATAAATTGTTTAAATGTTTTCTTGGTAATTAAGGCAAACTGTTCTCTAACCGTCTGCGTCAATTTTCCTGAGTAGACTTGGGACGCGAAGAACTTAACGAAGTCCTCTGATGGCTCATTCATCTGGTCCTCTATTATCCTTCGGATCTCCCGCATGTACTTAAGATCGCTAGCAGTAGCTAGGATAGCATCCAATTGAAAAGCTGATTTGGAGAACTTCTTGACCTCTTCGACAATCGGCTCTTTTATATCGAGCATGTTGAGTTCCAGGAATGGCTTGGCATCCATCACATTCTGGTTCTCTAGGTCGGAGAAGAAGCGGTATATGATGCCATTAGTTAAGACACCAAATCGTGCCGCAGTGACACTAAAATATCTGTAAAGCTGAGAAGCATTCTCATTATCCAAGTTGCTTCCGCACCATTTGCATTCAAATAATATTATAGGCTTGCCATCAACCAAAATTGCATAATCAACCTTTTCGCCTTTCTTGGTGCCCACATCAGCAACGAGTTCAGGAGTTACCTCGGTAGGATCAAATACATTGTATCCGAGCGCGGCGATAAAAGGCATGACAAAAGCCGTTTTTGTTGCCTCTTCAGTTTGAATGCCGCCAGCTTGCTTTTGTATTCTGGCCGATAAATCGCGAACATGGTCGATAAAATCCATTTAATTCCCATCCTTTCGAAGCTTGGGGACGATTCTTCACACGAAAAAGGTTTTGGGTGATAAACTGAATTACTTGCCACGTCGCATATACCAGCTGCTCTGGCTTATCCTCTCCATGCAGATCGCGTTCCCGGAGCGGCTTGGCTTGAATGCCTGCAACATCTGAGTAAAAACCAGCATAGATCTAAAGGTCGGGATTCGAACCAGTCAACATCTTCATGACAAGATCCAATATAAATATCAAGAACTATCATGTGCCACAAACAAAGTCTTTAAATACATAGGATTAATGCTTTTAGAGTAATGCGGAGCCGCAGGGCACCGCTCAGATGAGCTGTATCGAACTGGCAGCTATTGGAATCAAGGTGGTTTTAATGACTGTTGGTACGATAATTAGTGGTATAGGAACGACAGATCTTATGTCGTCGATGTATTGCAGTGGATTATTATTAGCTATCGCAGGTGTGATGCTGGTAGTATTCACAGATAAAATTACGAGCTGGATAATTGGGGCCCCTGGGGTGGAGCATCAACTGATGCTCCAATTGCCGGTTCGAATGCCCGTCTGAGCTTTGTGCCCTAGGCGAAAACGCCCCAAGGGTTCCGATCGGTTCAAAACCGATGCTCCGCACATTATCTAAAAATCCAAAATTTTCATTTTACAGACCGCCACCGCCCATGCCGGGTGGAATTCCGCTTAGATCTCCCCCAGGCCCGATTTTGTCTTTGTACTGGCGAACATCAACGAACCTCGAGGCCGTCTTCTGGGTTTCTGTTGTGCTCTCAGTTGTCGTCTCTGCGGCTGTTGTGGTGTTGACTGCAGCAGGAGCAGGGGCCTCAGCTTTGGGCTGCTCGATGACTGCAGGAGTGTAGCCGGATGTATCCGGATTGATCCACATGGCGCTGAAGATGCCTGAGCCTATCTTCTTTCCGCCGCTGATCGTTGTGAAGTTGCCGTTGATGGTATCATTGGCATATGTGCCGGCCATCTTTGTGGTTACCATCCCATCCTCTTTCGAAGCGGTCATTGTCAGCTCCACCTCGGATCCCCTGACAGAACCTACAACATCGGCATTCCAGGCCTTTGCCCCTTCCGGCTCGTACTTCGCCTGGCCGAAGAGGTCGCTTCCTTCCTGATTGAGTGCCATGGTGATTGGATCGCTCTCAATCCCTGTAAACGACCAGATGAAATTCAGGCTTGGAATCGTCTCAGATGGTGCAGCAGCACTCGTATTGTCACCGGATTGCCCTAGCGACATGCCGACGAAGAGAAACACTAGCAGTAATGAGAGAATTATGCCTTTCTTATTCAATAATATGCCTCCAGTTAATCACAACTTTCTGGCGATAGGCTTTTCGTCATTTGCCTACAACAGAGCTCACTCTTACCTTCTCCTTTATAAGCTTTTCACAACCCATCAATTCATAACCAGGAAACGCAAAGTAGAAAGAGGTGAATTGCTTGGAGTTTGGTAGGATTTTAGTCAAGATAAACCGCATCTCAGCGTGGATGCTCCTCATCTTTATGATCATCTTTCTGATATCCGGATATGCCTGGTGGAACGATGTACTGTTGCCCCTGCGTACTGCGAGAGCAATGCACACGGAGCTGGACCTATTCCTGGTCTTCTTCTTCCTGGTGCATGCGCTTATCAGCATTCGCTTTTCTCTGGCGCGCTGGAGGGTAGGGCACGGACAGATTGTGAATCTGCTGCTGCTTGCGACTGGTATAGGGGCCTTCTGGTTTGTCCTCAGCATCCGCTGATCATGCTGCACCGCAAGGTTTATCTAACCTAGCGTTACTAACTTGAAGTTTAAAAGCGACAATCGAGTGATGATATTGGATCCAGTTGAGCTCCTAGATATACTGGGAAACGAAAATAGAAGGCGCATACTCCAGCTTCTCTCTTTTCATCCATTTTACTTCAATGAGATGGCAAAAAGACTGGATGTGGGTCCTAAGGCGGTCATCGATCACCTTGAGATGCTGGAGAGAGCTGGCCTTGTCGAGTGCTACCAGGACCAGGGAAGAAGAAAGTACTTCCGCATAGCCAGAAAGACAGTCCTGGAGGTAGCGGTTTCACCTCATTCCTATCGCGTGCGGGCTTATCTCTCCGAGGACTCGCCGAGAGTCGAAGATGAGTGCCTGGACCAGGACATGATGCTTCTTAAAGAGGAGCTGGCAAGCCTTGAGCAGAAGAGGCTTGAATTGCGCGGGCTGTTGGATCAGATCGAATCCCGAGAGATGCAGATCAAAAAGATTGCCTGCAGAACTGCCAAAAGCCATACGCAAAACCAGCTAGATGAGGAAATCTTGACTGCTCTTTTGGCAGGCGACTCAGATTCCGCCCGTCTGGCCAACAGGCTGGAGGTTCCTGAGATCGTGATAAGGGACAGACTGAAAAGGCTCGAAGAGTGCGGAGCGGTGCATTTAGATGGCCAGGAGTGGAGCATCAGGCCAATGACATGGAGCAAGAATAGATGAGCGCCGATCCGGTTCATGAACCGCAGGAGAGTGACGCCTCAACTGTGCAAATGAGAGTCGCGGAAGCCTACCACAAAGACGCTGGAAAGGGTGTAGCAAGGATCGGTGCGGCAGCTCTTGCCAGCCTCGCTATCGAGAACGGCGGCGTTGTGGAGATCAGAGGAAAGGAAAAGGTCTACGCCATAGCCTGGCCCGGCAACCCTGAAGATCCAGAAGACCTGATCAGAATCGATGGAAACACCCGCGCCAACCTGGGCGTGGGAATTGACAGCAAGATCGTCTTGAGCCGGGCAGAGGCGAGGCCTGCTCGAAAGATTGTGGTCGCCCCCACCCGGCAGATCCGGCTCATGGGCGGGCCGGCGTATCTGCTGCGCATGCTCCAGGGGCGGGCTGTTGTCAAAGGCGAGATGCTGCGCGTTGAGATGATCAACAGCAGCCTCAATTTAGCAGTTGTCAGCACAACTCCCGCAGGCGCTGTGCTGGTCACTCCTGATACCATTATCAGCATCACCAGGGAGACCCTTGATGAACTGGCACTGCATGTTCGTGATATCTCTTACGAGGACATCGGCGGCCTGTCCAGGGAGATCAGAGAGATAAGGGAGATGATCGAGGTGCCTCTCCGCCATCCTGAGCTCTTCAGCCGCCTCGGGATCAATCCGCCTCGCGGGGTTCTCCTGCACGGCCCTCCCGGCACTGGAAAGACGCTCATCGCAAGGGCTGTGGCCAGCGAGACCGACGCCAACTTCATATCCATCTCAGGGCCTGAGATCGTATCCAAGTTTTACGGCGAGAGCGAGCAGAAGCTGCGCCAGATCTTTGAAGAGGCTTCCAAGACAGCCCCGTCTATCATATTCATCGACGAGATAGACTCCATCGCCCCCAAACGCGAGGAGGTCTCCGGAGACCTTGAGCGGCGGGTTGTAGCTCAGCTCCTGGCGCTCATGGATGGACTATCATCGAGAGGGGAGGTGATAGTGATTGCTGCAACCAACAGGCCCAATGCCCTTGACCCCGCCATACGCCGAGGCGGTCGCTTCGACAGGGAGATCGAGATTGGTATCCCCAATAAAAACGGGCGGCTTGAGGTTCTGTATGTTCATACGAGAGGCATGCCTCTCGAAGATTCGCTGGATCTGAAGGAGGTTGCAGACGCGACCCACGGCTTTGTGGGAGCAGATCTCTATGCCCTATGCAAGGAAGCGGCCATGCGAACTCTCGAAAGGGCTCTGCCCGACCTCGATGTCAAAGAGGATATACCGGTCGAGGTGGTGGAGAGCCTCCGGGTTACCAAAGACGACTTCTTCTCGGCGCTCAAGAAGATTGAGCCCTCAGCCATGAGAGAGGTCTTCGTGGAGGTGGCTGAGGTCCATTGGGATGAAGTAGGGGGCCTCGATTCTGCTAAACAGTCGCTTGTCGAGTCTGTTGAATGGCCGCTCAAATATCCTGAGGCCTTTACTGCGGTCGGAGTGCGGTCGCCGCGAGGCATTCTGCTCTACGGCTTGCCCGGAACAGGCAAGACGCTTCTTGTCAGAGCTCTCGCCACAGAGAGCAATATCAATTTCATCAGCGTAAAAGGCCCGGAGCTGCTCAGCAAGTGGGTGGGCGAATCGGAGAGAGCTGTGAGAGAGGTCTTTCGAAAGGCTCGCCAGGCTGCCCCATCTCTGATATTCTTTGATGAGATCGACTCCATAGTTCCGGGTCGTGGAAGCGGATCGGATTCACATTCAACAGAGAGGGTCGTCAGCCAGTTTCTCACTGAATTGGACGGCCTGATTCAGCTGCAAGATGTGATAATAATTGGAGCGACTAATAGGCCGGACCTTCTGGACAGTTCAATCTTGCGTCCCGGCAGGTTTGATCGTTTAATTTATATTCCCATGCCGGATATGCAGTCAAGGGCGAAGATCCTGGAGATTTATCTCTCACGCATGGCCTGTTCAGGAGTATCGGCACCGTGGCTCTCTGAATTGACAGAGGACTTTTCAGGTGCTGACTTGGAGATGCTCTGCCGGGAGGCGGGAATGATTGCTTTGAGAGAGCACATTGTTCCGGACATGAAGCGAGAGGAATTGATTGTTGACAGAATCGCAGTGACCAAAGGGCATTTTCAGGAGGCTCTCGGGCTGATCAAGCCTCATCTCTCCAAAGGAATGCTTGAAGAATATATGAAAATGATCCAGGACTTCAAATCCTAGAGGACCAGAAAGAGTATGGATACAAAGCACCAGATATATAGTCAAGAAGGATTAAAAGATAGTATGAGGGCCGAAAAATTGACCTCTGATGACGAGTCTATAGAGCTGCTTGGAGATATTGAATTCAAGGATACCAGCAGCATTACCGTGCCTGAGAGCCTCATTGATCAGGTGATCGGCCAGGACGAAGCTGTCGAAGTGATTAAGAAAGCTGCACGGCAGAGACGCCATGTCATGCTCATCGGGTCTCCTGGTACTGGAAAGTCAATGCTTGGTAAGGCCATGAGCGAGCTGTTGCCTGTAGAAGAGCTACAGGATGTGCTGGTCTACTCCAATCCTGAGGATAACAATACCCCGCGCGTTCGGGTCGTGCCCGCTGGGAGAGGCAAACAGATAGTCGATGCCCAGAAGATGGAGGCCAGAAAGAAGGTCCAGACGCGCAATATGTTCCTGATGCTAATAGTAATGGCCTTGATTGTATATTCTTACTACACAGGCCAGCTTCTCTTTGGAGTCATTGCAGCAGCGCTCATATTCCTGTCTCTGCGCTACATGCTTCCCAAAGAGGATGCGATGGTTCCAAAGCTTCTTGTGGACAACAACAACAAGAAGAAGGCACCTTATGTTGATGCCACCGGGGCTCATGCCGGCGCTCTCTTAGGAGATGTTCGCCATGATCCCTTCCAGTCCGGAGGCCTTGAGACTCCCTCTCACGAGAGGGTGGAGTGTGGGGCCATTCACAAGGCTCACAAGGGAGTGCTGTTCATAGATGAGGTAAACACACTGCGCCCTGAGTCGCAGCAGAGCCTGCTTACTGCTCTGCAAGAGGGCGAGTACCCCATAACAGGTCAGAGCGAAAGAAGCTCTGGAGCCCTCGTTAGAACTGAGCCAGTCCCATGCAGCTTCATCATGATTGCCGCAGGAAACCTGGATGCAGTCCAGGGGATGCACCCAGCTCTCCGGTCGCGCATCAAGGGTTACGGATACGAGGTCTACATGAGAGACACAATGGACGACACCCTGGAGAACAGGAACAAGCTCATGAGATTCGTAGCCCAGGAGATAGTGAGAGACGGAAAGATTCCTCACTTCACCAGAGATGCAGTGGCCGAGGTCATGCGAGAGGCCAAGAGAAGGTCCGGAAGGAAGGGCCATCTGACACTCATGCTACGTGATTTGGGCGGCCTGATCAGGGTATCCGGAGATGTTGCTCGCTCCAATGGAGCAAACCTTACCGAGGCAGATCATGTCATGCAGGCCAAGAAGATGGCAAGATCTGTTGAGCAGCAGTTAGCTGATCGGTATATGGAGCGGCGCCGGGACTACAGCATGTTCCATTCCTCCGGGGATGAAGTCGGAAGAGTCAACGGTCTGGCTGTCATGGGCGACACAGGAATCGTTCTGCCCATAATGGCCGAGATAACGCCGGCCCAGTCCAAGGAAGAGGGCAAGATCATAGCTACCGGCAAGCTGCAGGAGATCGCTAAGGAAGCTGTCACAAACGTATCTGTCCTCATCAAGAAGTTCTTGGGCGAGGACATAACCAAGAAGGATGTGCATATCCAGTTCATAGGCACCTACGAGGGCGTTGAAGGAGACAGCGCATCCATCTCTATCGCCACCGCAGTGATATCAGCTATGGAAGGAGTGCCTGTCAAGCAGACTGTGGCCATGACCGGGTCACTCTCGGTGCGTGGCGACGTCATGCCTGTCGGAGGGGTCACTCAGAAGATTGAGGCCGCGGCCCAGGCCGGCATAAAGACTGTGCTCATTCCCAAGTCCAATATGGGTGACGTCATAATCGACGATTCGATCAAGTCCAAGATTGAGATAATTCCTGTCTCAAACATCAGCGAGGTCTTCGAGTATGCCATGGGCGGTCAGAGGAACAGGCTGATTGAAAAGCTGAAGAGGTTTGCCACCGAGAAGAAGATCGGCATCAACCTGCCTGAAACCATCCCCACTCCCAGCAGGAGCATCTAGGGCATTCTGGGAGAAAGGAGGACCCAAATTCATGGCAATGGCCTCAGAGTTCTACGACATCCGGGTCCTGCAGGGCAGCAGGACCAGGATAATTTTGGATAACGGCAAGCTGGAGGAGATCGCCGAGGCTCCGTTCGAGGGAGCGGCTGTGCGAGCCCTCTCGCGCGGTGCCTGGGGATTTGTGACCTCGGACAATGTGGATGATCTGGGCGAGGAGATCGATCTGGCCAGGAGAATTGCGAGAAAGATCGACCGGCAGGAAGACCTAGAGCTCGCATGTGCTCCGCCGGGAAAAAGCCAGGTGGTAGCAGTCAAGAAGGACCCCAAGAACCTATCTCTTGACGAGAAGGTAGCTCTTTTGCGTGAGATTGAGAATGCAGCTAAAGTCAAGGGTGTTTCGTCAACGCAGGCTGTCTACTCGGAGATGAACATGTTGTTGCACTACAAGAGCTCCGAGGGCCTGGATCTGGAGTCGAGGATGACCCGGATGGGGTTTTTTATCAGTGCTGTAGCCCACAGAAACGGAGTTTACCAGACGGATGGAGAGGGCAGGTCCGGTGTGGGTGGTCTCGAGATCTTCGAGAGGCAGGACCCGATTGCACTGGCCCGAGAGGTAGGCGAGACGGCTGTAGCACTTCTGGATGCAGGGGCACCCAAGGGCGGAAGCTATCCTGTGATTCTCGATCAGGAGCTGGCCGGGGTATTTGTCCATGAGGCCGTGGGCCATGCGACTGAAGGAGACATCATTCTCGAGGGTGACTCCTGTTTGGAAGGAAAGCTGGGCCAGAAGATCGGGTCCGAGCTTGTGACCGTCAAGGATGATCCGAGTCTGATGCAAAACGGCTACTACCCGTTTGATGACGAGGGATCTCTCGCCCAGGAGACGGTCTTGGTTGAAAACGGTACCCTCAAGTCTTTTCTCAACTCCAGGGAGACTGCAGCGAGGCTAGGCGGAGTGCCCCGCAATGCACGCGCTGAGGGAACAGACCGGCCTGTCGTTCGAATGAGCAATACCTACATCGCTAACGGAGACTGGAAGCTGGAGGAGATCCTTGAGGAGCTTGGCAATGGAGTCTACCTGGCAGGCAGCCGAGGTGGCCAGGTCAGCACCGGTGAGGGAGTCTTCCAGTTCAATGCTAAGAGAGGATACCTGGTGGAGAACGGCGAGAGGACGAAGCTGCTACGGGATGTGTCTCTCTCAGGCAAGATTCTGGAGACTTTGATGCATGTCAAGGCTGTAGCTAATGACCTCAAATTCAATAGCGGGCGTTGCGGGAAAGCAGGACAGCTCGTGCCTGTGAGCGACGGATCGCCGCACCTGCTGGTCGAACACGCAACAGTCGGCGGGGCAGGATAGGGTTAAGGATTATATTCCTCTTTTTTTTTGGCGGGTAGAGAACGTTAGCACTTCTCTGAATGATTCATACCCAAAGGCTTTTTAGTATCTCTTCCAATCATGGAAATGAAGTCAACTACCGCGCCCTAAAGGACGCGGCTTGCGACTACGATAATGGTGTGTCAC
>CAZFFD010000090.1:0-9372 GCA_964518035.1 uncultured Methanotrichaceae archaeon
TTCACGTAGTCAACATCTCTCTCATCGATGATGTCGTTCATGTCGGCATTGCCGAAGATCCCCAAAGGATTACTCGACGAGATGAGATCGGCAACCTTATCGCCTGCTGCGGCGCCGCACGGGCCTGATGAAATGGCCAATATCAATAGAACAAGCAGAGAAATGGGCACTTTATTCATAATCAAATCACATTCCTTTTTACTAATATCGCTAATAGTATGATCATATCTGCAAATACACATGTTCATTATAACGATTTCGGTAATGATTATCCAGATTGTCAGAGAGTTGTTATTCGAGGAAAAAGGTGATTGAGGATCGCCCTCAATCTATCGATTTGTCGATCTCACGGGTATGCCCACAATCCCTGGCTGGGTATGGAGAGCCAGTCCTCGAAATACTCCTTCTGCAACTGCGCTGGATCCAGGTCCAGGAATAGCTCAGGATAGAAGCGCTTGGCCAGGTATGCGGCTCCAATGGGGTCCTGGCCGCCGGATGCTGTTCCATAGTATCCGAGGATGTAAATCCGCCCTTCCTTAACGGCTCTGGTCTGGTTGAGGATATCAGACTCCTGAACAGTCTTGAGCGACTCCTTGGCCACTGTGTCGTTTAGAACCGTATAACCGAATCCTTCTTTGACGAAGTATGAGGCTATGACAATGCTATCCGGGTCCTGCTTAATAATCCATTCTCCATCCACCTTGCTGCCGGTGGCAATTTCATCTGCAACGTTGATCGCACCGGCTTTGTCTATGATCTGATGATCTCCGATCAAGCTCGGAGAAAGCTCTTTCTCGCCTTTGAGAAGTGCTGACATGGTTGCCGAAAAAACCCGAAGCCTCTCGGCATCATCCAGATCCTTTGTGCGCTCTGCGATCATGTCTAAGGTCTCCTGTTTCCATTCCAGGAAGGCCCTGGCCCGATCGGGTTTTCCGGATATGTAGCCAAGAAGCATCAGCTCTGAATCGTAGGCATCCTTGCTAAGAGCGAGACCTATGACCTTGATCCCCATGGGCTCGACCATCGGCAGCACAGGGTCAATGTAGCTTCCCGGTGTCATGATCAGAACAGATGGCTTGGCCTTGGCTATGGCTTCGTAGTTGGGTTCATAAATTGTTCCGATATCGATCTTGTCGAGCAGTCTCGGGTAAAGATCCGGATCATCGAAGACGTAATTGGTGACACCCACTACCCGATCCTCGATTCCCAGCATCATGAACTCGCGGCATGGGCTGGTATGCAGTCCTGCAAAGCTTTCTATGGGGATCTCCAGTGAGACTGTCCGGTTGGCTGAGTCGATGATTGTGATATTAGCTGGCTCGTACTTCAAAATCCTGTCAACCAGATCGATGTCTAATGAATCGATCTTGCCGTCCTGGTTCGCATCGGCAAGCTTCGTTGGCTCTTTGGATCCCGCGGCTATCTCCTCCAAAAGATCCCGATCGGCATCATCGATCAGATCATCCATATTTGCATTGCCAAAAATATTTAGCGTGTAGCCTGATGCTAGTCCTGGCACAAGCGCAAACATTGCTGACGCTGCCAGAAAAAGCGGCAGAAAATGAGCTGTTGGTTTCATACATCATTCCTCCTGAAGCGGATAAACGAATACGCCCTGCTTGTCCAGGTCGTAGTCCAGTCCCTGGAATCTTGTCAGGTATTCCTGATGAATGGCCTCTGGATCGAGATCTTTAAACTCTTCAGGGTGGAAAAACTTTGCCAGATATCCGATTCCTATGAAGTGCCTTACATTGCCGAGAATGTGATTATCGATAACAAGCACTTTATTATCTTTAATGGCTTTAACATTAGCCAGTTCAGAGCGGTTGAGGATCTCATCCTGCAGATCTATGAGCCGTTTCGTGTCGTTGATATTGTACCCCTTGATATCCGCATCGACGCGTATGATTATGTCTGGATCAAGCTTCAGTACCGCCTCTGGATCCACATCGAAGTAACCCTCTCGATCGGCAAAAATATTCCTGCCGCCTGCAAGATCGATCTTCTGTTGGTGCCCTGTACCATTGCCTGCGCTGTAATATGGCTTCCTGCTTTCGTAATAGACTCGCGGCATATCATCCTCAGAAATTTGATCCACCCGATCCTTTATGGAATTCATCCAGGATTCATAAAATTTGATGAATTCCTCAGCTTCATCTCTTTTGTTGAAGAGATATCCCAGCATTCTCGTCTCTTCGATATAGCTTTCGGGCTTGAATGCATCTATGCGGATCACTTTTATCTCAGGATCAAGCTCTTTTAGGTGAGATTGGACTTCGTTGCCTTCAGTTATCGAAAATGTCGCAAATGCAAAAACGACTTGCGGCTTTAGCCTCAGGATCTCCTCGTAATTGGGATTCTTGGTAGAATCCACATTTGGATATCCATAGAACTCCGATAAAATCTCATCGTTTTTGATATCGCTTCCAACCCCTATAATCCTATCATCTGCCTTAATCGACCTCATTGTCTCTACTTGGTGATTATTGAATGCCACAACCCGATCTACAGGCATCTTTACGGTTATTGTTTGGTCTGCAGAATCGATTATAGTTAGCTGTGTCTCAATTCCTGCAATGATCCTCTCGATTTCGCTGATGTCGCTTTCATCAATTGAGCTATCGTTGTTCGCATCTGCCAGTTTTGTAGGTTCGTTCGTCCCTTTGATTATTCCCTGTAAGTATGTGATATCATTCTCATCCACAAATTCGTCCATATTCGCATTGCCGAAGATATCAAGCACAATATCTGATGCCGCCGCAGGCAGAGATATGAGCATCATGATAATCGATATCCATGCGATCAAATCCAGGCTGCGAAACTTGTTGCCTCTTGATAACATGAAATTCTGAATTAGCGCGTACTATATAATAGTTATTATGTCTATTATCGTAATAAGTGATTTGCATGAAGGGCTTCCTTCTCACCATGAGAAATCAATAGAACCCTTCGTGAGACCTTGGCGGCACCGCAGCGAAGCTATTAAGTGCTGTGAGCACAGCATGATCCACAAATAATAATCCTCAAATTTATGATCTCCCTAGACGCTCTCCCACATCTCCCCGGATGCTACCTATTCAAAGACGATCAGGACAATGTGATCTATGTTGGAAAAGCCCGAGATATCAAGAAGAGAGTTGCCAATTATTTCCAAAAGCAGGATCACGGCCCCAAGACCGGAGCACTCGTGGCCGCAGTCAGGGGACTGGAGTTCATCGTAACCAACACCGAGGTCGAGGCTCTCCTGCTGGAGAACACCCTCATCAAGAAACATCTGCCCCGTTACAATATCAAGCTCAAGGACTCCTCCCGTTACGCCGGCATTGAACTGACGGAAGAGAAGTTTCCGCGCATCAGAATATCACGCAAGCCCACCGGCCAGGGCTCCTTCTTCGGACCCTTCACCACCGCCAGGGAGAGAACATTCGTCTACCAGTTGCTCCGCAAGACTTTCGGATTGCGCACATGCAGAAGGCTGCCAAAGAGGGCCTGTCTGCGCTACCATCTGGGCCACTGCACAGGTCCATGCATCGGCAAGATTGACGAGACCGAGTACCTGGAAAGAGTATCGAGGGCGGCCTCTGCGTTGGGTGGCAAGACGAAAGAGCTTCTGGTCTCCCTGCAAGAGAAGATGGCGGATCTTTCCCAAAGGCAGGAGTTCGAGAGAGCAATACAGATGCGAGAAGAGATCTATGCCCTGCAGCGTCTGCAAGAGAGGCAGCAGGTGGAGAAAAGCCGCAGGTATGATCAGGATGTGATCAGCTATCTGCTGGACGGGTCGAATGTTTTTCTCATGCTCTTTAAGGTTTATCGGGGAACGCTCGAGGGCAAGGAGGATTATGTCTTTGCCCAGAGAGAGGATTTTTTAGAGCAGTTTTTGGTGCAGTACTATTCAGAGAAGGAGCCGCCAGAAGAGCTGATAATGGATGAGCCGCTGGAGACTTCGATTGTGGACTTCCTCACTCACCAGAAAGGGAAAAAAGTGCGGGTCACCGTTCCAAAGCAGGGTGAGAAGAGAGTGCTCTTAGATCTAGCAAAGAAGAATGTGGAGATCGGATTCTTCGGAGACAGACAGAAGCTGATCGCCCTGCAGGAGGCTCTGCGCCTGCCGGTACGCCCTGAGGTCATCGAGTGCTTCGATATCTCGCACCTGTCCGGCACATCAACTGTAGGCTCCATGGTGCAATTTCGAGGCGGTAGACCCGACAAGAGCAACTACCGGCGATTTCGGGTCAATGGCGTACAGGGCATAGACGACTTCGCATCAATCGCCGAGGTCGTCCGCCGCCGATACACTCGCCTCATCGAGGAAGCGCAGGAGATGCCGAACCTCATCATCATCGACGGAGGCAAGGGACAGCTCGCTATAGCTCTAGGAGAGCTGCAGGGCTTGCGGCTGAAGATTCCAATCATCTCGCTCGCCAAGAAGGAGGAGGAGATCTATGCACCAGGACTCGATGGGCCGCTGGACATCAGAAGAGACGAGAAAGCGTCGCTTTACGTGCAGGAGATCCGGGATGAGGCACACAGGTTTGCCATAGCCTACAATCGATTGCTCAGAAAGAAGGCGATCACAGATTGATCGATTTGCCTTCTTTTTAAAAAGAGCTGAAGGGTGTTGGATTCTATTGTGCTGAATTCTATTTTGCAGTAAGTTCGAACAAGATCTTCATGCCCTTGGTGAATGGGGGCATCCCGGATGTGAGAAGGACTACTCTCAGAACGTCCACGATCTCATCTTTGGTGATTCCCAGCTCCTTCATGCCGCTCATCATCTGCTTTTTGGTTGCCCGGTCGTCGGAGGCAGCGGCATTGATGGCGATGGCAATCAGCTTCTGGGTCTTATAGTCCAGGACTTTGCCTGTGTAGGCGGCTTCGTTCAATCCTACGATGGCTTTGTAGAGGTCAGGATATTCAGACTTCGTCCTGGCCATTCCTTCCCCAAAGAAAACTTCTTCTTTCATAAAAATTCACCCGTATATTTGTTATCTTTTCAAAGAGTTATAGGTTTCGTTAAGCTTCATTGTCCATTTATCCATCGGAATGCCGGTCTCTTCCTGAAGTAACCAGGCCATTAGAGCTCTACATTGTAAACTTCAGTCAGCGAGTCCCTGGCCTTTTTCATGACCTCCGTGGGACAGGTTTTGTAGGCTTTTTTCAGAGGCTCTATAGCCCTCTCATCCTTGATCTCTCCAAGGCTCCAGGCTGCCCAGGCACGGATCTCCTCGTCATCCGGCCCGAACATGACATCAACCAGGCAATCGATAGCTTTGTTGTGCCCGATCTCGCCAAGAGAAGTGACTGCGGTGTATCGAACCTGCCATTCCTCGTCTTTCAGGGACGATAGAGCGAGGTCGCAGGCTCTCTCGCCTTTGATGTTGCCCAGGGATTTTAGAGCCTCAGAGCGCACAGTGATCTCCCTGTCCTGCAAAGCTTCGGCCAGATATCCCACGGCCTGTTCGCAGTCATCCTCACCAGCTACATCTCCCATGAAGGCAACGGCTCTCCTCCGAACCTCTGCGTCGTCGTCCTTCATCAGACGGGACACATCAGAGAGAGACTCCCGGTCGCCGATCTTGGCGAGGCTTGTCACTGCCATGCCCCGGATCTCAGGATCGCCGTAACTCAAAAGGTCACGCAGGGCCTCAGAGGCACGAAGAGCGCGCAGCGCTACGGACGCCCGCAGCCGCACGTCTTTGGCGCTGTCGCGCTTCATTGCCAAAACCAGAACCGGAATAGCATCCTTGCTCTTTATGGCTTCCAGCGCAGCAGCGCACCATTCGCGAACTACGTGGTCAGGATCATTGAGCATAGCCCGGCAAAGCGGCTCTACGCCTCGGTTGCTTCCGATCTTGCCAAGTATCCAGGCGGATTTGTATCGCAAATCGGAAAACTCGCCGTTCTCCAGGGCTCGGGCGACATCACCTACTGCCGCCTCACCCAGGTTGACTAAAGCCCATGCAGCTTTCTGGCGTTCGAAGTAGTCGTCGCTTGCGCCTAGTTGTTCGATCAGTCTGGAAGCCTCATCCATGCTGATTGCAGGGCGATCAGTTCATTTAAGCTTTTTCGACAAGAATAGAGCTAAATAGTAAGGACAATGGCAGATCGCTAACGAAATATGGGATACCTCTTCGGCCCCGTGCTCTCGCGCCGCCTGGGCCTATCTATGGGCGTGGATCTGCTAAAATTCAAGACCTGCAACCTGGATTGCGTCTATTGTGAGCTGGGCCGCACCGCCAGTCTCACCACCTGCCGGAATCGTTTCGTGCCCCGCAAAGAGGTCTTAAAGGAGATAGAACTGAGACGGGAAGAGCCCTTCGACCATCTCACGTTTGCCGGGTCCGGCGAGCCGACTTTGAGCCTTGATCTTGGTGAGGTCGTAGCTTATGCCAAGAAAGTCGTGGACGCGCCCATTGCGGTGATCACCAACAGCACTCTTCTTTCCAGCCCCGCGGTTCGAAAAGAGATGGCTGCGGCGGACGTTGTCCTGCCATCATTGGATGCCGCCAGCGAAAGCGCCTTTTCTGCCATCAACCGTCCGGCATCAGGCCTTACTGCAGCCGAGATGATTCAGGGATTGAAGGACTTCCGTAGTGAGTTCTCAGGGGAGATCTGGCTTGAGGTGATGCTGGTTCAGGGCATTAACGATCATGAGGCTGAGGCCATCGCACAGGCCGCGCTCTCAACTGAGCCAGACAGAATTCAGCTAAACACCGTGGTCAGGCATCCTGCTGAGCCCGTCGAGGCGCTTGGCAGAGAGGAGATGGAAAGGATGCTGGAGATCTTTCCAGGTTCCGAGCTGATCCCTGACTGGGACTGGAGCGTTCCAGAAAGCATTCGGGGCCGGCTGATGGACCTTCTCTTTTCCAGGGAGTGCACCCTTGAGGAGATAAGCCTTAATCTGGATCTGGAGGCAAGCGACGTCATCAAGTACTGCAAGATCCTCGAGAAGGACGGCCTGATAACGAGAGGGCTTTACCGCGGCAAGCTTCTTTTTCATGCGGTGTAATTGGAAATGAGATGTTGTAACTATTGTTATACAAATCCTAATAGCTTATGGCAACCAATCGGCGGAACGACACTCATGACAGCAAAGAACAGCAACTGCGAGACATGCGCCCAGAAGGGCTCCTGCAAGGATGAGTTGGAAGGAAAAGAATGCACAGGCCAGATAAATCGGATGGTCAGGGTCAAGCACAAGATCATCATCGCCAGCGGCAAGGGTGGTGTTGGCAAGAGCACAGTCACAGTCAACTTAGCCCGCGCCCTGCAGATGAAGGGCCTGCGAGTGGGAGTACTGGATGCCGATATCACCGGCCCGGATATCCCAAAGCTCCTGGGAATCGAGGATGCTCGGTTAACTCAGGGCCCGGAGGGAATTGAAGTACCCCAGGCGGAAGGCATCAAGGCCGCATCCATGGCCTTTGTCCTCTCAAGCCGCGATGCTCCCGTGGTCTGGCGCGGTCCCATGAAGATGGCTGCCATCAAGCAGTTCATTCAGGATGTCAACTGGGGAGATCTTGATTTCCTGCTGATTGATCTGCCGCCTGGCACCAGCGACGAGCCTCTTTCGGTGGTGCAGCTTATCCCTGAGCTGGCCGGAGCGATAATTGTGACAACTCCGCAAGAGGTGGCTCTGCTCGATTCTCGGAAGGCTGTGAATATGGTAAAAGCCATGAAGATGCCGGTTTTAGGCATCGTCGAGAACATGTCGGGGCTTGTCTGCCCTCACTGCGGCCAGGAGATAAGCATATTTGGCTCTGGCGGCGGCAAGAGGATGGCAGAGGAGATGGATGTGCCATTCCTTGGAGCAATTCCAATTGAGCCGTCGGTCTGCGCGCTGGGGGACAGAGGTCAGACATTTGTGCAGAGCGGGACGAAGGCTGGCGGGAGCTTCAGCCGGATTGTGGAGCGGTTGATAGAGATGTTTTAAGAACAATGGGATTGAGCAAGTAATCCATGCATCGCATACTGGTGAGCAATGATGACGGCGTTTATGCCGCAGGGTTAAGGGCTGCGGCGAGTGGCGTGCAGGGTTTGGGCCAGGTAGTTGTGGCTGCGCCCTCCGGGCAGAAGAGTGGTGTTGGAAGATCAATCTCCGTCTTCGAGCCGCTGCGCTACGCCGAGGTCAACCTGAACGGTTTTCGGGCCTATGCAGTCACGGGAACGCCTGTTGATTCAGTCATCATCGGCATCTTTGCCATCATGAAGGGAGAGCTGCCCGATCTCTGCGTCTCAGGGATCAATGTCGGCGAGAACATCAGTACAGATACGGTCACCACCAGCGGGACCATCGGAGCTGCTCTTGAGGCTGCCAGCTACGGCATTCCCTCAATTGCCGCATCCATTCAGGTTGTGGACCAGGGCGACAAGTTCGATATGCATCATGGGGCCAAGCACAGCTTTGCAGTGGCCGAAAAGGTCCTGCACCGCGTCGCTTCCAGGGTGCTGGAGAACGGGCTTCCGGAGGGCGTGGATCTTTTGAATCTCAATGTTCCGGCAGACGCATCTGAGGACACAGAGATCGTGGTGACGAGGCTAGCGAGAAAGATCTTCACAACCAAGGTGCAGGAGCGCTTCGATCCGCGGGGAAGGCCCTACTACTGGATAGATGGGGATCTGATCACCCAAGATGCAGAGGGCACCGATGTGCAGACTGTCTACCAGGATAGAAAGATCTCTCTAACACCGCTAAGCCTTGACTCTACTGCGAGAATTGACTTCAAAGAGATGGATGGGATGTTTTAGGATGGGACAATTTTTATTTTCCATTTTTGAGGTTCCTCACGGTCTTGCGTGGGAAACCTCTGTGAGTCCTCCGTGTGCTCTGTGACTCTGTGGTGGCAGTCCGTAACCATTTGGCTAATGTCGCTGGCGGTCTGGAATTGCTCAATAGTGGCGGAATAAATTTGTCCACCTGCCAATCCCTGACATCAAAACTTAGGGGCTGTGTGGATGCTGGACATTCAAAATGATCGTCCCATCTCCTCGGAGAAGACCAAAATCCCCGTCCGCTAATTTGATATATTAGTATGAATTCATATATTGTTTCTAAATCATTATGAACAAAAAAATTATAAATCCATGACTCTATCAGATATAAAATCATACGAAATAAGTAAAAATATCTCTGAGGAGGGAATATTACGAATATGTCTTGGAATGTTGTCTTAGTTTTATTGATTGCGTTGATTGCATCTATAAGTACCTTGGGCGCCGGGACCGATTTTGCGCTTGAGGTCTATGGCAATGCCAACATGGATGATATTATAGACGAAACGGATGTCTCATATGTCGAGGGAGTGATCAAGGGGACAAAGGTTGCGTGCCATATCTGCTGTAAATTCTCAATGGCCCTGTATCCTGATTCTA
>CAZFFD010000091.1:0-9041 GCA_964518035.1 uncultured Methanotrichaceae archaeon
AAACATGCCTCAGTAGCCTCTGTGGACGGCCTGCTCTTAGAGCTTGAGCCTCTCGAAAAGGAGCTGAGGGAATTCACTCTCTTCGACAAATCCTACTCTGAGCTTGATGATGCTGCCAGGGAGCTTCTTCTTCGAGCCTCAGTCTTTGAGGAGGCTGTGCCAGTCGAGGCCTTGCGCTGGATGATGGGAGACGAAAAGCAGCCGAGCCCTTCAATTGACGCGCCTTTGGCAATGCTTGTCTCCTGGGGTCTTATGGCCGGGCAGGATGAGCGCGAGGAGACTGTCTATTCAGTTCATACAAAGGTGCGGGACTTCGCAATCCGGGAGGCTGGAGGGGATCGCAGAAAGCTGGAGCTTCGGGCTGCCAGATATTATGAGCAAAGGGCGGAAACCATGCGCAATATCTGGGACATTCTCAAAGCCAGGGATTACTATTATCGAGCAGAGGAATGGGAGAGGGCAGCGGATATTGTGATGGCTGCCTGGGAGCATCTGGCTCGCTGGGGATACATCGAGCTTACCATGAGCCTGCTGAAGCAGTCTGCGGATAGGACCTCAAGCAGAAAAAAAGCCATAGCCACAGGAAATCTGGCCATTCTTTATCAAGGTGTGGGCGATTGGCGGACTGCTTTGAAAATGTTTAGCGAGATTAAGGAAATATTTGAAGCGCAGGGTGATAAAAAGAATGCAGCATGCTCGCTTGGTCAGCTAGGTAATATTCATTATCTGCAGGGGAACTATCCTGAGGCTGTCAAGCTCTACGAGCAGAGCATGGAAATTGCCAATGAATTGGGTGACAAATCAGTTATGGCTCGCTCACTTCACCAACTAGGCATGGTTCATCAGGGTCAGGGCAACTATATTGAGGCTGTCGAGTTCTACGAACAGAGCCTGAAAATTGCCAATGACCTGAGTGACAAATCAGTCATAGCTCGCTCATTTCACCAGCTAGGCATGATCCATCAAGATCAGGGCAACTATATCGAGGCAGTTAAGTTCTATGAGAAGAGCATGGAAATGGCTCAAGCACGAAACGACAGATCTGGAATAGCTTGCTCACTTCACCAACTAGGCAATATCTACTATCATCTGGGGAACTATCCTAAGGCTGTCGAGCTCTACGAGCAGAGCATGGAAATTGCCAATGAACTGGGAGACAGATCTGTCAAAGCAAGCTCGTTTATTCAAATGGGAATAATTAAAGAAAAGAATATGGATTTCAAGGGTGCTCTGGCAAAATACCTTGAATCTCTAATCATTTTTAAAGAGCTTCAGAGTCCAAAAAGAGAGATCGCAGAGAATTGTATCGCCATTCTTAGGGAGAAAATGGGCGAAGATGTCTTTCGAAAAGCTCTTGAAAAATTAGGTGGATCTCGATGAGCCTCAAGACAGTTAAATGCCTCAGTTGCGGCTACGTCTACAGGATCGATCTGGAAAAGGTGGTGGAGGATGGTTTGGCAATAGCCGTCAGAGGCACGGATGAAAGGAGACCGAAGCCTGTGAGCGAGACAAAGATAGACCTGACGTGCCCAAACTGCGGCAAGGTGTTTGAATGGCCGGTAATATGACAGGCGAGCCGCCGGTAATAGTTCCTGAGCCAAACCCGTTCTGGAAGAAGAACGCTGAGAGCCTTGTTGGCGGCTCCATCGCAGCAATGGAGGACACAGCCAAGCAGATCGTAGTAGTGGCTGGCCTTCTGGAAGGGCTGTATTTTCATGCAATAGCTTTCTCAAATCTCAGAGGAGAGCTTGAGGGATTCATGCTGGCTGTTTACCTGTCGCCTCTTGTCCTGTGGCTAGTAAGCATCTCTTTTGCTATGCTCACACTGTCTCGCAATGACTACGGGATTAACATAAACTCCAGCTCAGATTCCAAGAAGGTTTTCGAAGAGATCGTGAAGGGGAAATTCTTGCGTCTCAAGATGGCTGAGGTCTTTCTCTTAGCAAGCTTCCTGCCCCTGATGGCGGCGGTTTACTACTATCTGACCACAAAGCCACCGGCTTGATATTAGCAATATGTGACTTCCCAATGCTTTTTTTTGGAAAATCCTCTAAACAGCAACCCCCTCTGCGATACCTATTTATTTTGCATCTATCGCTCACTCTGTGAGTTGATACCATGAGGCTAAAAGCGTATTTTGTCATCCTGGCGATCATTCTCGCTGTGTTTTTATCAGGTTGCACCGAGAAGGCCAGTGAAAAGACAGAAGCAGCATCCAATGCTGGTGAAGAAACCACAGCAGCTCCGGCTGAAGGGAGCATCAAGATCGGAGTGCTTCAATCGCTGACAGGCGATCTTGGAGCTTACGGCGGACCAATGTCAGATGGCATGAAGCTCGCTGCCAAGCAGATAAATGAAAACGGCGGACTGCTAGGAAAGAAGCTCGAGCTTCTTGTTGAGGACGACCAGACCAACAATGTGGCCGCAGTCGATGCTGCCAACAAGCTTGTCAAGGTGGACAAGGTTCCGGCGATCGTCGGCGATACCGGCAGCGGACAGAGCATGTCTATAATTGATATCACTACCAAGAGCGGCGTGCTGCAGATCTCATCATCCAACACGGGAACGGAATTCACTACTTATAATGATAGCGATCTCTACTTCCGAACTGCGCCTTCTGATACTCTGCAGGGCACAGCTATGGCGAGGCTCGCAAAGGAGCGGGGCTACAAGACTGTTTCAACTATAGTCATCAACAATCCCTACGGCGTTGGCTTTGAGGAGGTCTTTGTGAAGGCCTTTGAGGCCGATGGCGGAAAGGTGCTGGAGAGGATCAGGTATGATCCATCCCAGACGATCTTCGACTCTGAGGTGCAAAAGATTGCAGCGAGCAGCCCGCAGTTCGTGATGATGGTCTCGTATCCGGAAACCGGCAGCCTCATACTCAGGACTGCGTACGAGAAGGGAACACTCACCAATACACCGTGGCTCCTCTCAGAAGGCTTGAAGGCCGAGAACCTGGCTGAGCTCGCGGGAAAGGACTCAACTGGCAAGTACATAGTGGCAGGGCTGCAGGGCCTGGCACCTGATGAGAATGCAGGAGGAGCGGCATATGACGCGTTCCGGGCTCTGTACAAGGCAGAATACGGCAAAGAGCCTGGCATCTACTGCACCAACAGCTACGATGCCCTGGCCGTCGTGGCGCTCGCAATCGAGCAGGCAAAGAGCGCAACCGGCAGGGCGATAGCCGACAATATCAGGTCGGTTGCCAACGCACCCGGCGTCGAGGTTTCGGATCTCAAAGAGGCCATGAACCTGGTGAAAGAGGGCAAAGACATCAATTTCCAGGGCACATCAGGTGACATAACCCTTGATCAATATGGAGACGTAAGCGGATCATACACAGTCTGGACCATTGCTGATAACGGAAGCATTGTCCAGGGCGAAAAGATCGCAGTCTGATCTGATTGCAGCTTCCATTTTCTAATTTTTTATCTCTTCTATGGGCTTTTCTATGTTCCATGTGGCCGACTCCAAGTTCCCTCAGATCGTCTTCATCTAAGAGTTGAGCTCTTCTTCCCTTACCAGATTTTCGATTTTTTCTTCAAATAATTAACAATTAGATAATAAAATTCTCTAAATACTGATAGATTAAAATACTTGAAAAATAAGAAACCCTCAATACATTTGCAAACATCTGCGATCTATGATATTTGGAGGAAAGAAGAAACGGAATCCAGGCTAAATGAGGCGGACACCTGCAGAAAATATGTCGAGCCTAGGCTGGTCCAGGCGGGATGGGACGATGAGCCTCATTCCTTCACAGAGCAGCAGAGCTTGACTGATGGCCGCATCATCGTAGATGGCGAGAAAGCCAGGAGGAAGAAGAGCAAGCGCGCCGACTACTTGCTGCGCTATATTCGGGACTTCCGGATAGCAGTAGTAGAGGCCAAAGCAAAATATAAAAATCCTGGAGAGGGGCTGCAACAGGCCAAGGAGTACGCAGAGATGCTGGGCCTGAAGTTCGCCTATGCCACAAATGGAGAGGGAATTGTAGAGTTTGACTACACCACTGGAATGGAGAGACTTCTCGATGCGTTCCCGTCACCTCAGGAGCTGTGGTCGCGCTACTGTCTGGCAAACCGAATCGATAGCGAAGACGTCAAGAAACGGCTTTTGCAGCCCTACCATTATTCACCAGGCAAAATCCCTCGCTACTACCAGGAGATTGCCATCAACCGATCAATTGAGGCCGTGCTTCAGGGAAACCGACGTGTTCTCCTTACCATGGCCACTGGAACAGGCAAGACCTTCGTGGCGTTCCAGATCTGCTGGAAGCTGTGGGAGTCCGGCTGGAATGGACGGGACGAGAAGCGCAGGCCGAGGATTCTCTATCTTGCAGACAGAAACATCCTCATCGACGATCCCAAGGACAAGACCTTTGCACCCTTCGGCGACGCCCGCTGGAAGATCGAAAACGGAGAGGCGATCAAGAGTCGGGAGATGTATTTTGCCATCTATCAGTCTCTGGCCAAGGATGAGAGACGCCCTGGACTTTTCCGCGAGTATGCGCCTGACTTCTTCGATCTGATAATAGTAGACGAATGCCACCGTGGAAGCGCTAGGGACGAGAGCAACTGGCGGGAGATCCTGGAGTATTTCAGGCCAGCCTATCAGTTGGGCATGACCGCCACGCCTCTTAGAGACGACAACCGTGACACCTACGCGTACTTTGGCGATCCAATTTACACCTACAGCCTGCGCCAGGGAATTGAGGATGGTTTTCTGGCTCCCTACCGGGTGCACCGAATTGTTACCGATGTTGACGCTGCTGGGTGGAGGCCGAGCCAGGGAGAAAAGGATAGATTTGGTAATGAGATTCCAGATGGCGAGTACCAGACCAAAGATTTCGAGCGTGTGATTGCTCTCCGGGCGCGTACAGAGGCCATCGCCCGGCACCTTGTGGAGTTCATGGCAAATACTGACCGATTTGCCAAGACCATTGTTTTTTGCGTAGATCAGGAGCACGCAGACGAGATGCGCCGGGCCGTCAATAATCTCAATTCCGATCTGGCGGCACAGTATCCGGATTATGTCTGCCGGGTGACGGCGGATGAAGGAGAGATTGGAATTGGGCACCTGGGCCGATTTCAGGAGCTAGAGACCCGGACGCCTGTGATTCTGACCACTTCCAAGTTGCTTTCCACCGGAGTAGATGCGCCCACCTGCAAGAACATCGTCCTTGCCAGGGTTATCGGCTCCATGACCGAGTTCAAGCAGATCATCGGGCGGGGCACGAGGGTGCGGGAGGACTATGGCAAGCTCTTCTTCTCCATTCTCGATTACACCGGAAGCGCCACGCAGATGTTTGCAGATCCGGCTTTCGACGGAGATCCAGTCGATGTCATTGAAGTAGACTGCAAAAAAGGCAGGAGAGCAAGCAGTAGCGAGGTGGACAGCATCGGCGGCAAGGATGGTGAAAGCGATGATGACGATGATGAGGCTGATAGGGATGCACCGCGCAAGTACTACGTTGACGGAGGGCACTTTGAGATCGCCACGCACTATGTCTCCGAGCTTGACCCGGATGGGAAGCAGTTGCGTGTGATTAAATTCACCGACTATGCCGCCGAGAAGGTGAGAATCCTCTACCCTACGGCCTCCACCCTGCGGGCAAAATGGGCCGATCTCGAGCAGAGGGCGGAGATCGTCGCCGCCCTGGAGGAACGGGGAATCGACTTTGGAAGCCTTGCCCGCGAGGCTGGGCAGCCGCAAGCTGATCCGTTTGACCTGCTCTGCCACCTGGCTTTCAATTCTCCCCTGCAGACCTGCCGGCAGCGGGCAGAGCAGCTCAAGCGAAGGAAGCCGGACTTCTTCGGGCAGTACGGGCCGGAGGCCAGGATCATTTTGGAGGAACTCCTGGAGAAGTACTCAGAGCACGGTACAGCCCAGTTTGAGATGCCAGAGGTGCTGAAAGTGCCGCCCATTTCCGAGCACGGCAATGTAAAGGAGATCATTGGCATCTTCGGAGGAGCCGAAAGGTTGAAGGAGGCGGTGGACCAGTTGCAAGTGCTGCTGTATGCAGCATAATGGAGCCTGATTCATGTCAAGAAAGATATCACTGGATCGTGTCGGCGAAATGATGAAGGTCGTACTCGCTGAGCTGAATAATTTGGGCGGAGAGGCCAGGCTCAAAGATATTTTTCCCAGAGTTGAAGCCAAGCTAAAGCTCAACGATTACGAAAAGGAGCCATATGCAAAATCAGGCTATATTCGATGGCAGGCGATTATTCATTTTTATTCAATTGATTGCGTTAAAGCAGGTTATATTCAGAAGTCTGGAGGAAAGTGGTATCTCACCGAGGCTGGCAAAGAAGCCCTGAAAATGCCATCTGGGGAATTCATCCGCTCTGCTGTTGAAAAATATCGAGCCTGGAAGAATACGAGAAACCTTCAAACGAACTCTGATACCGATGCAATTGAAGAAGAAGCTGATAAAGCAATTCGCCAAACTGCCTATGATCAGGCAGTTGATCAGGCACGCGCCGAAATCGAGCATCACATCAATGATTTAGGGCCATACGATTTTCAGAAGCTAGTGGCCGAATTGCTCATAGGAATGGGATATCATGTTCCTTTTGTTGCACCTCCTGGAAGAGATGGCGGCATCGATCTAGTAGCGTACAAGGATCCTCTGGGCATCAATCCACCACGGATTAAAATTCAGGTAAAGCATCGTGAGCAGAAACAAACAGTCAAAGAAGTCAGAGAGCTGGAAGGCCTCCTCAGAAAAGAAGGGGATATAGGATTGATTGTTTCATCCGGTGGCTTCACCTCGGAGGTAGAAAGAGAGATTAGGGCTTCGTCCAAACATATTGAGACTATGGATATAGACCGATTGATTGGATTGTGGCAACAGTATTATGATAATATCCGCGAATCAGGACGGTTACTTTTGCCGCTTGTAAAGCTTTTCTTCCTGGCTCCGGCTGAGGAGTAGTCAATGCCCCGTGCCCGCAAGCTCAAGCCCACCGAATCCGCCCTCACCACAGCGCAGCAACTGGGCAGCATCGTCAAGTCCTGTCGGGACATCATGAGGAAGGACAAAGGGCTCTCAGGAGACCTCGACCGTCTGCCCATGCTGGTCTGGGTGATGTTCCTCAAGTTCATCGACGACATGGAGATGATCCGGGAGCAGGAGGCGATTTTGAAGGGCAAGAAGTTCCGGGCAGCCATCGCTGCCCCCTACCGCTGGCGGGACTGGGCCGCCTCTGAGGACGGCATCACAGGAGAGGCGCTCATCGCTTTCATCAACCAGGACCGCGCCACACTGCCCGGAGGAGCCGAAGGTCCAGGCCTCTTCGCTTACCTTCGGGGCCTGCAGGGCGAGAACGGAGGCGACCGGAGAGATGTGATCGCCACGGTCTTCCGGGGTACAGTCAACCGCATGATCAGCGGCTACCTTTTGCGGGATATAATCAACAAGATCAACAGCATTCATTTCAGCTCCTCTGAGGAGATCCACACCTTGAGCCACCTTTACGAGTCCATGCTCAAGGAGATGAGAGACTCTGCCGGAGATTCGGGCGAGTTCTACACACCACGGCCAGTCATTCGCTTCATGGTGGCAGTCACAGATCCGAAACTGGGCGAGACTTTCCTCGATCCGGCCTGCGGGACAGGAGGCTTTCTGGTGGAGGTCTTCAAGCACCTGCATGAGCAGTGCAAGACTGTAGAAGACGAGAAGCTACTTTCGAAAGGGAGCATCAAAGGTGGCGAGGCCAAGCCCCTGCCCTACATGCTCTGCCAGATGAATCTGCTGTTGCACGGCCTGGAATACCCTGATATCGATTCCGAGAACAGCCTGCGCTTTCCACTGCGTGAGATCGGAGACAAAGATCGGGTGGATGTGATTCTCACCAATCCGCCATTCGGAGGCGAGGAGGAGCGCGGGATTCTCGGCAATTTTCCTGAGGACAAGCAGACCTCGGAGACTGCTTTGCTCTTTTTGCAGCTCATCATGCGAAAGCTGCGGCGTGCTCCCGCGCCTGGGCGTGCGGGGGTGGTTGTGCCCAACGGCACGCTCTTTGGCGACGGAGTGGCAGCTCGGATCAAGGAAGAGCTGCTGCGGGAGTTCAATTTGCATACTATTATCAGGCTGCCCAACGGGGTTTTTGCTCCCTACACCAGCATTCCAACAAATTTGCTCTTCTTCGACCGCTCCGGGCCTACAAAAGAGGTCTGGTACTACGAGTTGGCCCTGCCGGAGGGCCGCAAGAACTACACCAAGACAAAGCCTCTTCAGTTCGAGGAGTTTGCCGACTGCATGGCCTGGTGGAAGGAGCGAGCCGAGGGCGAGAGGGCCTGGAGGATTCCGTCTGAGCAGATTGCAACGAATGGGTATAACCTGGACATCAAAAATCCAAACGGGAAGAAGGACCTGGAGCAACTGCCACCGGAAGAGCTGGTGGAGAGCATACTGGCCAAAGAAGAGCGAATAATGCAGATCATGGGCGAGATCAAAGGGCTGCTGGCGGAGAAGAGATGAGCGAAGAGGATTTCGCAGACAACGTCTGCCAAATTCAATTGGTCCAGCTCAAAGAAATTATGGTCCCCATTGTGCGTCCTGAAATTCCTATTCCCGGCAAAATTTATCGACAGCTTGGAGTAAAACTATGGGGTCAAGGAGCTTATGAACGAGAGGCTATCGAAGGCAGCCAAACAAAATATAAAACACTCTCAATGGTCCAAGAAAATGACATAGTCGTAAACAAAATTTGGGCACGCAATGGTGCTGTTGCAGTTGTTCCTAAAGATCTTTCTGGTTGCTTTGTTTCTGGAGAATTTCCAACTTTCAGTCCCGTACATGATAAGATGGTGCCGCGGTGGTTCCACTGGATCACAAAAACAAATACATTTTGGCGGAAATGTGACGAAAAATCTCAAGGCACCAGTGGGAAAAATCGTATACGTCCAGAGAAATTTCTAGAGATTGAGATTCCTTTGCCACCTGTTTTAGAGCAGCGCCGCATCGTTGCCCGCATCGAAGAGCTGGCCGCCCGGATCGAGGGGGCGCGGGAGCTGCGAAGGCGGGCGGTGGA
>CAZFFD010000092.1:0-8605 GCA_964518035.1 uncultured Methanotrichaceae archaeon
ATCTCGATGCCATCAGTCCGCAGGACGCGAGAAGGGCCAAGATCATGTTTCTCAACTACCCCAACAATCCCATCGGAGCCTCGGCTGATAGGAGTTTCTTCAAGAAGCTTATTGACTTTGCAAGAGACCATAATATCATCGTCATGCACGACAACCCCTACTCCGAGACCTACTATGACGGTGAGAGGTCTCTATCCCTTCTGGAGATAAAAGGAGCGAAAGACGTGGCGGTGGAGTTTCATTCTCTCTCCAAGACATACAACATGACCGGCTGGAGGATCGGGTCAGTGGTCGGAAATGCAGAAGTGGTGGCTGGGATTGGCAAGATCAAGAGCAACATCGACTCCGGGACGTTCGGGGCGGTGCAAGATGCCGGCATTGTGGCCTTGAACAGCCCAAACGAGGTTGTGGACAGGATGAGAAAGGTCTACCAGCACAGAATTGAGATCCTCTACAGGGCTCTCAAAGACATGGGTCTGGAGCTGGACAAGCCGCGCGCTACCCTCTATCTCTGGGCATGGGTGGGAGGAAGCTCCATCGAGTACACCGGACACCTATTGGAGAAGACTGGAATCGCTGCAACGCCTGGAGTGGGCTTCGGAAAATATGGTGAGGGGTATATCAGGTTCTCCATCACTCAGCCGACGGCCAGAATCGAGGAGGCTGTCGCCCGGCTGGAGAAGATGGGCAAGTAATTTCAGAGGTAATTATAAATGCTGGAAAATTATTCTGCTAAGGAGATCGAGGCCAAGTGGCAGAAGACCTGGGAGGACAAAGCGGTCTTTCAGCCTGAGCCTGACTCCAGAGAGAAGTTCTTTTTAACCATTCCTTATCCTTATCTCAATGGAAATCTGCATGCAGGGCACACCAGGACTTTTACCATCGGCGATGCTGTGGCCCGGTTCATGCGCATGCAGGGCAAAAACGTCCTCTTCCCCATGGCCTTTCATGCGACAGGAACGCCCATCGTGGGGCTTTCTGAGCTGATCGCCAACAAGGACCCGCTTATCTGGGGGGTTTACACCAAGCTGCACGGCATTCCTGAGGATGAGCTATCCAGTCTGAACACCCCTGAGAAGATTGTGCTCTACTTCAGGCGGCAAGCAAAGCGGGCCATGCAGTCCATCGGCTACTCCATAGACTGGAGGCGAGAGTTCACGACTACCGATCCGGCTTACAGCAAGTTCATCGAGTGGCAGTACGGCATTTTGCGCGGCCTGGATTATGTGGTTAAGGGCAGTCACCCTGTGCGATGGTGTCCGCACGACAGAAACCCCGTCGAGGATCATGACATTCTCAAGGGCGAGGATGCGACGATCATGGATTTCGCCCTGATCAAGTTCAAGATGGGCGATAGGATTTTGCCCTGCGCCACGCTGCGGCCTGAGACGGTCTTTGGAGTTGTCAACCTCTGGCTGAATCCTGATGTCAATTACCTTGTCGCCAAAGTCAACGATGAGACCTGGGTGGTGTCTAAGGAGTCCTATGAAAAGCTGACATTCACAGACAGGACTGTCTCTTTAATCGGAGAGGTGTCTGGAAAAGAGCTGATTGGCAAACGGGTCACCAATCCGCTCACGCGAACCGAGGTTCTGGTCCTGCCAGCAGGGTTCGTGGACCCGGACAACGGCTCAGGAATTGTCATGTCCGTTCCGGCTCATGCGCCTTACGATTATCTCGCTTTGAAGGATCTGTACGATAAAGACCTCAGCGAGTACGGCATCAAAGAAGACCTGAGGGACATCAAGTTCATATCCCTTATCGAGTCGCCGGGCTACGGAGAGCTTCCGGCAGTTGAAGCAGTGAATGAGCTGAAAGTCAAAGATCAGAACGATCCCCATGCAGAAGAGGCCACAAAGATGGTCTACCGGCGGGAGTTTCATAATGGCGTTCTCAAGGCCAACACCGGAAAGTATGCAGGAATTGCTGTCAGCAAGATCAAGGACGTGCTCCTCGCAGATCTGATAGAGCAGGGGATGGCTGAAATCTTTTATGAGTTCTCAGAGACGCCGGTCATCTGTCGATGCGGCACGCGCTGCGTGATCATGATGGTGCGGGACCAGTGGTTCCTCGAGTACTCTGATCCGCAGTGGAAGGCAAATGTCTTGCGCTGTCTGGCTGGAATGAAGATCATACCTGAAGAGTTCAGAACTGAGTTCATAAACAAGGTTGACTGGCTGAAGGACAAGGCATGCGCTAGGAGAAAAGGCCTCGGAACTCATCTTCCGTGGGACAAGGAGTGGCTGATTGAGTCATTAGGAGACAGCACGATTTACATGGCCTACTACATTCTGGCCAAGTATGTCAATGCAGGGATGAAGATAGACAGCCTGCCGCCTGAGTTCTTCGAGTACATCTTCATGAATAACGGCGGCGCGGCTGCCGTTGCAGATATAACCGGCATTCCTGAGAAGACTGTGCAGCAGATTCATGACGACTTCGCCTACTGGTATCCAGTTGACCTGCGAACGTCTGGAAAGGATCTCGTTGCCAATCACCTGCTATTCTTCCTCTACCATCATGTGGCAGTCTTCCCGGAGCGTCTGTGGCCGAAGGCGATAGCTGTCAACGGATTCGTCTCACTTGAGGGGCAGAAGATGTCCAAGTCCAAGGGGCCGCTTCTGACTTTGCGCCAGGCCGTGGCCGAGAACGGGGCGGATGTGACGCGCCTGTACATTTTAGGCAATGCTGAGGGAACGGCAGACGTGGACTGGAGAAATGATGGAGTCGAGTCCACTCATGCACACCTTGAGAGGTTCTACAACTTAGCGAGAGACATTTTGGCGGACAAGAGCATCGACGAGAAGGCGGAGAAGACCCTGGTCGACCGATGGATGCTCTCCCGGCTGCAAAGACGCATCGCCGAGGCGACTGAGGCCATGCAGGCAATTCAGACGCGCCGGGCGCTGCAGAGCGCCTTCTATCTGCTCTTCAATGATCTGAGGTGGTACCAGAGGAGGGGCGGAAAGAACCAGCTTCGGGCCGTTCTCTCAGCGTGGGTGAGGATGATGGCGCCCTTCACGCCGCATGTCTGCGAGGAGCTGTGGGCCGCGGGCCTGGGCGAGGGATATGCGTCGCTCGCGGCCTGGCCGATGGCTGATGCCGCACTCATCGACGAGAGGGCTGAGAAGGCCGAGGACCTTCTTGAGAAGATGTTAAACGACGTTCAGGAGATCGTGAATGTCACCAAGGCGAAGCCCACGAAGATCACGCTTTACACCACACCCGCCTGGAAGAAGGAGATGCTGAGGCTAGCCGTGGCCGCAGCGCAGGGCGGGAAGCTGGACATGGGGGCACTCATGAAGCAGGCGATGGCAACTCCTGCGATTGCGGAGCACAAGAAGGATGCTCCCAAGTATGCCCAGAAGCTGGCGAAGGCCGCGCACTCGCTGTCAGCCGAGGCACTGGGGCTGGACGAGCTGGAGACTCTCAACCGTGAGAAGGAGTATCTGGCTGGCGCGTTGGGCGTGCCGGTGGAGGTCTTTTCTGCGGACGAGCCGGGAGCGGACCCCAAGGGCAAGAGCAAGCAAGCAGAGCCGGGGAGGCCGGCGATTTATATAGAGTGAAGGCGAGCTGCAGACCTTTGGCCCTGGGTGTTAAACCTGGGGCCGACGGACGTTCACCACAAAGGGCACAAAGGACGAACACGGAGGACGACGGACTAAGCAAGCGCGGACACTGCGGCACGACGAAAATGGCAGGTCCGCGGTGGCTATCGATTTCTATTGGATTCAGAAAGAGGTAATGCAAATGAATTCTGAGGCCCATGATTGTTGTCGTTGCTCAGGCAAGATGCAGGAAGGCGAACATGATTTTATGGTCCGAGCAGGAAACGAGATCGTGGTAATTAAAGATGTTCCAGCTCTCATCTGCGATACCTGTGGCGAGGTCGAATATACACTGGAGGTTTCAAGAGAGATCGATGTGATCATGAAGGAATTCTTTGCCGGACGGCTGCTGGCAATGCCCCTGGCGGCAGGGGAGATCGCGTTCGTGCCCAAGCGGGCGGGCATGACGGATAGGAGCAGATCCTGACCAGTGGGCCAGGAATCAGGTCATACTAACTCGAATTATCCACGGGACGGGCATCGATAGACGAGAGGCCATACCGCGCATAGGCTGGCTGAGGCGGCGCAACCTGAGCGCGGAAGAAGGTGGAGCGTATGCGGGGCGCTCATGCGTGAGTGAACACAAGAAAAGCGTGAAGGTGATGGACGTGGATGATTGCTCCGCATTAAGAACAAACGAATTCATTTTAGGACTTCAATATTCCATTGTGGAAATTATAAATCCGAATCAAAAGGCTAAAGCTTTTAAAGTAAAAGAGAGCCTTAACAATGGTGACGATATCTGGATAGCCAATTGGATCTCCACGAAAAGGTTATCGGCCAATTCGCACCATATCGATACGATGCAGCTTTAGAATTCCGGAATTGTTTTGCAAGTCTTCCGGATAAAGCGATGGCTTGGAGCGATCTTTTCAAGTTAACAAATGATCGTTATAGTTATGTTCGACAAGAAGCTATAGATGCAATGGGAGATGCAATCCCATTTGCACCAGATAAGAATCAGGTATGGACACATATTTGTCAGCTTTTATTAGATGACGATCCTATAATAAGAGGTCGAACTGTAGATGCTGTTGGCCGCACGTTTTCATATATGCCAAGTCCCTATGCAGCCTGGGACAAATTAAAGATATTGGCGCGTGATCCGGATAGATATGTTAGGTGGAAGACGGCACATGCTATTGGTAAGTCATTTCGAGATCTTCCAGATAAAGCCAAAGCTTGGAATACGCTTATCGAATTAACTGCGGATTCTGATGGTGTCGTCCAAGAGTTTTCCTCACGAGGTCTAAGTTTTGCCTCCGCGTTCACTAATGAGATGCAAAATGCTACAGAAATTCAACGCGATTTGCATAAATTAACCCATCATGGAAATAATATTGTTAGAATGTATGCATATTATTGCTTAGGCAGAATATCAATAAACCATGCAATAGAAGCAGAAACTGATGCAGATTTCAAGACAAAGTTAGAGATGGGTCTAGATTTCTTTGAAAAGGCTTATAATCTACCTATACATAATCAGCAAAATTGCATTAATCCTGCAAGATTCTGTCTCCCTTTTTATAGATCGTTTTATGTATTGACTTTTAAGAATAACGAAGCATTGAATGAAGCCGAAATCTATTTATCAGCGGCAAGGAGATCTACAGAAGGGTCACGAAGCAGAGAAATTCTATTAAAAGCTGTGGAGAATCTTTCTCATGCGCTTCTTGAAGTTAGGAATATCCAAACAACAGAATTAGGTATTGTTAAAGAATATCTTAGAGTATATAAGCAATACTGTGAGCATGCGGCTGATTTACTGGCTTGTTCGGAAAGAGATGCACCAGTTGCATCAAGAATTATATTAAAAGGATTGCCTATAATCGATAAGAAAATAAGAATTATTATTAAAGAGATAAAAGATAAAGCCGGAAATTTCTGCAAATCAGCAAAAAATACTCCATTTCAAGAAATTGGTGAAGCGACTTTCGAATTAACCAAGAGGTTGGATAGCATAGAAGATAAAGAATGTGCAAGAAGTATGCTGATAGATCTAGCTGTATATTTGCGACCCATGTGCATCTTTCTTCCTGAATCAAGTAAACTTATTATATACGATCAACTCGATAATATTGAGAATTCAGATATTCAGACTATTTCCGTGGTATTAAAGAATACACTAATTGCCTTTAATATTCTTCTATCGAATCAACAGGATCAAATGGTTTTTTTTAAGAGCATCATTGATTCGAGACTTAGAGCTATTGATTATAACATATTTAGAATAAAGATTGCATCTGGAAATATAGCTGCTAATTTATTGGCCATAAAAAAAGAGGCAGACGAAATAAAATCCATTAAGAATAGTATTAGTACTCTCGGCTCCGGATTTCAGAACTTAGAGAATTCTCTGGATCAATATATGTCAATAACCCATTCCGATATAGACCGATCAATAGATCAGATGCAAGAATTAATCATCAATCGTCCTCAGACCGCTGAGGCAAAAGATATTCTAGATCTTATTGTAAAAATGAAGAACTCGAAGACAGATATGTTATTTGACCGAATTGCTAATCTTTCCTCTATAATTGGATTAATCCTATCCATCCTGTCATTGGCGGTCTAAAATTGCTCAATGGTGGCGTAATAAAATTGTCCATCTGATGACTACACGGTACAATCCACAAGCACCAAGCCAAAACCGATTCCAGACTAGCGACCATGATCGTTCGGCTTACCCCTGCGTGGCTCCCGGCATCATACAGGTATCGCAAAGCTGGAGGACCTGCCTGAATCTCTTTGTGCGTGCTTTATGCGATTTGTGGTTGACCGTCGTTGTTAGGTTATAATTATCAGCGAATATTATTATTGACCAGCCAACGTTTCCGGAAATCCTGCCCCCAGGAAGACTGCCATTGCCAGGTGCGGTCTCACCTGGCCCTCCGGCCCGACCAGCCTCTTGCCCACGGACACGATAGCTCGCCAGGCAACCTAGCCCGCCCTAGCAGCATTGCCGCCTGTTCCGGGCCCAACCTGCCCGCAAGCGCCCACGCACGCGGAGCTGGGTAGCAACCACAATCGAGCGGCTGCCCGGCGCGGCTCCCGGCAGCCCGCAAGAATCCCAAAGCTGGAGGCCCATCCCGAATCTATTTAGGCGTCCTTTGTGCCTTCGTGACTTTGTGGTTAACCGTCGTTGTTAGGTTATAATTATCAGCTAATATTATTATTGACCAGCCAACGTTTCCGTAGACCCTGCCCCCAGGAAGACTGCCCTTGCCAGGTGCAGTCTCATCTAGCCCCGGCCCGTCCGGCCTGCTGCCCCCGCACACGATCGCCTGCCCGGCACAACTCGTGACTGCTTGCAATAGAATAAATAAGGATTTACACAGTTACATCCACAGAAGCCGCGGTCGTAGTTGGCTCAGGGATGCTGATGCGCTCGGCCTTCAACCCATCCAGGTGAAATTCTATTGCCTCTTTCATCAACTCCAGAGTCTCTTTTTTTGTTGGACCGGTGGCTATGACACCAGACAAATCAGGGCAATAGGCCGCATAATTAGTTTCAGCTTTCTCAATAATAATCAGATACTCAGTCATCTTTTCCAATGAATGCCTCATCTAAATAGATCAACTAATCCTATAATTAATCTCTTTGGATATGTACCATCCAGCACCTCGAAATACTGCCCTCACCATAGGCTGGCCCCATTCAAGGCCCACCCGGCCTCCTGCCTCCGCTTCTCCGCCAGGCAAGCCCGCTGCACCGCCTGCTCAGGGCCCACCTGCCCGGACCCACGCGCGCAAGCCCGGCCGGCGGCCACGATCGAACGGCAGCCCAGACTGATGCTGCTTTTATGAGACCTCGGATTGCAGAGCTGTTATGTTCGCTTGATTAACTCAATCAAGGCATCCTCTGAAACGCCGTTCCATATGGATACCTGAGATAAAATATCGCTAAATGTGCCCTTCGCCAGCTCTTTGTGCAATGGAATGGTGATATTGTGATCTCCTGCGGCAGTTAGCTTTCTCAGCCTGACGTGACTTCCTCTCTGCCGAATGACTTCATAGCCCAGCCCAACGAGCACCTTCAGTAGCTTCTTGCCGCCAACAACCGGACGCCTTTGCTGCAAGAGGCTGCACCTCAAACTCGGAAATCGATAAGATCTTTAGCTCTTCACCTGATTCTAAAATATCTTCAAAATGAAGACTCGTTGCCTCTTTTATATTTTCTGTTAGCTCATCAAGGGTCTTGCCCTGTGTAAAGATTCCCACACCGATCCCACGAGCGCACCAGTTCTCACCATCAAAATAAACCTCAAATTTTACCAACAATCAAACCACCGCTTCCATCAATTAAGATCATTGCTGCCAGATGAATAAGTGTTGAAGAATCACAGATTGCACCCGGCATATCTTAGATCCTCTTGCAGATCTTCTTCCCCATAGTGTCGCTTGGACTTGCGCTGACCTAGAAGATCTTCGAACTGAAGACGGGTCAGGCCGCTGAGTGCAGAGGCTTTTCCAGATGAAAGCATCCCTCGCTGGTAAAGTGCTAGAGCTAACTCTTTGTAAAGTTCAGCCTCGATATCGTCGGGCGGAACCCGAAGGGCATTGACTATTTCTTCTGGAATCGTCAGAGTCTTCGCGCTCATTAAATTCATGCTCCATTTCATATTAATAGCTGAGATTATTCATTAATCTTTGGTAGGTTGAAGATCTGTCCCCCTCAAGCAAGGCATTAAGAGTCTGCTCGCTCCACGAGAAGTTGCTTCTCCCCCGTCCCGCACCTTTTGGCATTACGCTCATTAGGGCAGCCTGCTCCGGGTCCACCTGCGCGCAAGCGCCCGCGCGCGCGGCGCCGGGCAGCAACCACGATCGAGCGGCGGCCCGGCGAGGCTCCCGGCGGCCCGCAAGAATCGCAACGCTGGAGGCCCGTCCCGAATCGATTTAAGCGTCCTTAGTGTCTTTGTGGTTAACCGTCATCGATCGGTTATAACCTAATCTCCCGAATCGAGTAGGCGCATTAACTAATCGTTCTCAATTTTCAA
>CAZFFD010000093.1:0-8246 GCA_964518035.1 uncultured Methanotrichaceae archaeon
GGATCGTCATGCGCCTCGATCCCCTCATAGAAGCTGTCCTGCAGCGCAAACTTTCTCACAGACGTGGTCTCGTAGTTTGCGGAAGATGCGGTCTCGCCGTCTTTCAAGAAATTATTAACGGAAGATGTCGGGCCGTCGTAACTGCCGAAAAACCAATCACTGATGCCTGAAAGCGGCAGGAAGAATGTGTACTGCTCCCAGAGAGGCAGTATGGGATGGGAATAGGCTGAGCCGTTTCCGACTGAGCCGTTCGGGTGCAACTGAACCTCGAACTCCGGCCGGAAGATTGTGGCCCGGAGCAGAACCGGCGACACTGGTGTCGTGTTGTTGCCTGAGGCAAAGGAGTAGAATGAGAGGGGGGTCGCGTAGCCTGGATAGCTCAATCCCTGGCCGTAGGAGTCATTGCCGCTGTAAAGATAAACGGTCGCGTCTCCCTCTGCGGCAAATAACAAGATCAGAAGTGACATCAGGGCCCAGTGTCTCATGATAGCTACCATCATTCTTCGTTGGTGGATATAACTCTTAGGATCTGCATGAGGTTCTCCCTGGGAAACGTAGATGGAGGCTAGGATGACTTCACCATCTCCCTCCTACCGACATCTTTAAATGGGGTAGCACTTACCTTCACTGCTGTTGGGCAGGTAGATCAGCTGGAAGATCGCTACCTTGGCATGGTAGAGGCCTCGGGTTCAAATCCCGACCTGTCCATTTCTCTGTTTTTAATACTCAAAGTGATTGAGATGTACGAGATCCTGGAGACCCTGGCAGTTGCCTTTGCAATCGGCCTCACTGGAGCTCTTGCCCCAGGTCCGACGTTGGTCGCCACTGTCAACTCTTCGCTCAAGGACGGCTGGACCGCAGGCCCGAAGGTCGCAGCAGGCCACGCTCTTGTGGAGATCCTGGTCTTCCTCTTCATCGTCGCCGGACTTGCTTCTGTCATGCTGCAGCATTCCAGGACGATTTCCATCGTCGGCGGCCTGGCTCTCATTGTCTTTGGAATAATGACAACCAGAGACAGCAAAAACGCCACATTGAGATCACCGCAGGGCGCTGTGGTTGGCGATGCCATCCTGGCCGGAGCCGTCACGAGCGCAGCGAACCCCTACTTCTGGATCTGGTGGCTGTCTGTCGGAAGCGCGCTAGTCCTCTCTGGCCTCGAATCCGGGCTCATCATGGCAGTGGCCTTCATGATCGGCCACTGGGGAGCTGACTTCGGATGGTACACCCTGGTATCAAGCAGCCTGGACCGGGGACGGAGCGTGCTCTCAGAGAAGAGCTACCGGAGAATCCTGGGAGTCTGCGGCATCTTTTTAATCTGCTTTGGCGTCTACTTCCTCTGGGGCGCTTGAGAAGCGATTTAGATTTCTGTATCGATCGCGCTATCCTTAAATAAAGGCCGGGCGAGGTTGATTGGGAGATATTGCTTGTCAATTAAGGATGATCTGGGCTATCTGTGGTCCATTCGCATATTCATAGGCCTGTCAGTCTTCATCTTCGCCCTGACGACGGCCATGGGCTGCAGAGCAGCGGTTGTCGATCCAGAGCTGGCGTCCCAGTGGACAAAAGAACTGGACATGCTGAGATGGATCCTGGACCAGCCTCCCGTAATCATCATGCTGATAATATTCGCAAAAAACCTCTTCACCTCGGCCATGGCCATGTTCCTGGGCTTGGGCCTCGGCATCATTCCCCTTGTGGTCGTATCCAGCAACGGCTTTCTCCTCGGAATAGTTGGTTATGACGCAGTGGAGAAGGCTGGCATCTCCTTCTTGCTGGCCGGCATCCTGCCCCACGGCATAATTGAGCTGCCTGTGGTCCTGGTCAGCATCGCCATCGGCTTTCGGCTGGGCTATCTGCTGGCCCTCACCCTGGCCCGGGAAAAGGTCAGCCTCTCAGGTGAGATAAAGACTGCATTTCACGTACTCGTGTGCTGGGTGGCGCCTCTGCTCTTCCTGGCCGCTGCCATTGAAACATTTATCACTCCAATAGCTATATCGGTGGTTACATGACTGATTCCAAGACAAAATCCAATGCAAAAGACGTCAAGCAGGCCAAGCTGCCGGCCAAAAGCAACTTCAGCGAGTGGTATCATGAGCTGCTCATGACGGCAGAGATCATAGATAATCGATATCCCGTCAAGGGAATGTGCGTCTGGTTCCCCTTCGGTTTTGGCATACGAAAGAACGTCTATTCCATCATCCGGGAGCTTCTCGATCCCGACCATCAGGAGACCCAGTTTCCCCTCCTGATCCCGGAAAACGAGTTCATGAAAGAAGCCCAGCATATCAAGGGCTTCGAGGATGAGGTCTACTGGGTGACCAGAGGCGGCACCGCTCCTCTGGAAGTCAATTTAGCACTGCGTCCCACAAGCGAGACTGCCATCTATCCCATGTTCAAGCTCTGGATCAGGTCCCATGCCGACCTGCCGCTGCGCATTTACCAGATAGTCAACACATTCCGCTATGAGACCAAGCACACCCGCCCCCTCATTCGCTTGCGGGAGATCACATCCTTCAAGGAGGCCCATACGGTTCATGCCACCTGGGAAGATGCTGCAGAGCAGGTGGAAGTGGCCATCAAGAGGTACTCGGAGTTCTATCGCCGCCTTGCTTTGCCATTTCTGGTGAGCCGCAGGCCCAGCTGGGACAAGTTCCCCGGCGCGGATTACACCACCGCCATCGATGTGATCATGCCCGATGGCCGGACACTGCAGGTCGGCACGGCTCATCATCTGGGGTCCACATTTGCCAAGACCTACGAGATAACCTACGAGGCCGAGAACGGCGAGCAGAAGCTGGTATCTCAGACTTGCTACGGCATATCTGAGCGCTGCATAGCGGCCCTTCTCTCTGTTCACGGTGACGAAAAAGGGCTGGTCCTTCCCTGGGAGGTGGCGCCGGTGCAGGTTGCGATTGTGCCGATTCTCCTGGGCGACAAGGAGCGGGTGCTGACCGTCTGCCGGGATCTGCAGGAGAAGCTTGATGAGGCCCGCATGAGAGTGAAGCTTGATACTAGCGATGAGCGGCCTGGAGCCAAGTTCTACAAGTGGGAGATGAAGGGCGTGCCCATTCGGTTGGAAGTCGGGCCCAGGGATATCGAGAAGGGAGTTGTCACCTTAGCCCGTCGCGATGGAGTTAAAAAGGCTGTGCCGATGGTGGCCCTTGTCGAGGCGATAAACCAGGAGGCACAGGAGCTTCAGTCTGTGCTCTACGAAAGAGCTAAAAAGTTCAACGAAGGTCGGGTCAAAGAGGTCGGAAGCATCGAAGAAGCCTGCTCCCAGACAGAGGCAGGCGTGGCGCTCGTTCCCTGGTGCGGTGAGGTGGACTGCGGGCACCAGCTTGAGGACCAGGTAGGAGCAAACATGCTAGGCGAGCCTCAATACCAGATCTTCTCTGAAGCAGCCTGTGCTGTCTGCGGCAAGAAGAGTACTGTCAGGACATACATGGCCCGACAGTACTGAAATCTTTTTTATACCAATATTGCTATAATGTACGGCCATACATGAACCAGACTCCATTAATGGAGCTAGGCAGTATTATTGTTCTCGGAATCGCAGCTCAATGGCTAGCCTGGCGTTTGAAGCTGCCGTCAATTCTCTTGCTTATGGTCTTTGGCTTTATTGCGGGACCTGTAACGGGTTTTTTGCATCCCGATCAGTTGCTGGGACAGCTCTTTTCCCCATTCATAAGCATCTCTTTAGCATTGATACTTTTTGAAGGAGGATTGGGCTTGAAGATCGCAGATCTTACAGGAACGGGACGTGTCGTCAGAAACCTTCTGACTGTTGGAGTTCTTTCAACATGGATCATTGTCTCATGTGCTGCATATTTCATCCTCGGGATGGGAATGCTTCTGTCTGTGCTTTTGGGGTCTATCCTAGTAGTAACCGGTCCTACAGTTGTAATACCTCTGATTTTATACGTGCGTCCACTGGGAAGAGTTGGCCCAATCGTCAAATGGGAGGGGATAATGAACGATCCGATTGGGGCAATTCTTGCTATAATTGTCCTGGAAGGCATTCTTGCATCAGGCTTTCAAGATGCTGCTATGACTGCAGCTTTGCGGTTTCTTTCGACGATATTCGTAGGATGCTGTTTTGGATTTTTCGGAGCTTTCGCACTGATAAAGGTAATCAGAGATTATTGGGCTCCCGATAGATTGCTGGAAGTCCTCTCTCTCATGTTTGTGGCATTGATTTTCATGGCCTCGGAATTTTTCCAAGAAGAATCCGGGCTGTTAGCTGTAACCCTGATGGGTGTGGTTCTGGCCAATCAGAAGAAGATCGCTATTAAACCCATAATCGAGTTCAAAGAAAATCTGCGTACACTATTGATCTCAGTTCTATTTATCGTCTTGGTCTCCGGGCTACAATTGGATTACCTCAAGTACATTGATGCGAAATCAGTGTTATTCCTGGGATCTTTGATATTTATAGCTCGGCCTATTTCAGTTCTTCTTTCGACGCGCCAGTCTAATCTGAGCTGGCAGGAGAAGGCCTTCATAGCCTGGATGGCTCCGCGGGGAATAGTTGCAGCCGCAGTATCTTCAATCTTTGGTTTTTATTTGGCAGATCAGGGAGTGCTTCAAGCTGAGATGCTTGCGCCCATTACTTTTTTTGTGGTTGCCGGTACTGTGACGATCTACAGCTTGACTGCAAGACCGCTTGCCATGTCTTTGGGGCTTGCCTCCAGAGGCCAAAAAGGATTCTTGATTGTAGGGGCCCATTCCTGGGCAAGAAATATTGCATCAGTTCTTAAAGATCAAGGGTTCCCAATACTCTTGGTCGATACAAACTACAAAGAGATCACTGAAGCCTATGATGAGGGATTCCGCACGCATCATGGCAGCATAATCTCAGAATCCATACTGGATGAGATGGATATCTCTGAGCTGGGGTACCTCATAGCTTTAACGCCTGACGACACGATAAATTCCCTTGCGGCAATACGATTTGAGGATGTATTTGGAAGGAAAAATGTCTATCAAATTCGAACAGAGATTTCAGGATTTAGGGGCATAGAGGCAACTTCGCCGATGCATCTGCGGGGACGCCTTCTCTTTTCCGCCCAACTGACATTTGCCTACATGGATAGCAGTTTCAAGTCAGGAGCATCTCTTGTGATAAATGAATTTACAGAAAATTACAGATATGATCCATCAAAGCCGATTAATGAAGCCAATTCCATGCCTCTAATGCTGGTGAGCAACAAATCTGTCCAATTTTTTACTGATGACAGTTCGCCTGTTCCCAGCGCTGGGCAAAAATTGGTCAGCATTCATTACCCAAAAAATGGCTAGTTATATGAATGATGACCTAAATAATGATTATCGTGAGGTCTTGGTGATCTTGAGATGACACCTCAAAAACATGTCAGCCTGAATATAAATGTTCGCGGCTTGGGCGAGTCGCCCACGTTGGCCATCAATGAGAGAATAAAGCTATTGCGGAGCCGAGGTGAAAAGATCTATAACTTCGGATTGGGCCAATCCCCATTTCCCGTGCCAGTTCCGGTTGTTGAAGCTTTGCGATTGCATGCTCATGAAAAGGAGTACCTGCCTGTAAAAGGCCTGCCATCCCTTAGAGAGGCTGTAGCGGGATTTCACCAGCAGAAAGATCTGGTGGACGCAAATCCAGATCGTGTCTTAGTAGGCCCGGGCTCAAAAGAACTTATGTTCCTCCTGCAGCTGGTCTTTTATGGTGAGATCATTGTGCCCACGCCCTGTTGGGTTTCCTATGTGCCTCAGGCCCAGATCCTCGGAAAACGAGTGAGGTTGCTTCATACGACTTTTGAAGATAAATGGCATATCAGCGCAGATCGCCTCTCTCAGTTTCTGGAAGGTGAGCAGGATCTGTACCGTCCGAGATTGCTGGTTCTCAATTATCCTGGAAATCCTGATGGCCTCACCTACACGGCAAATGAGCTCAAGGAGATCGCAAAGGTTGCCCAAGATTATCAGTTGATCCTTCTCTCGGATGAAATCTACGGACAGATTCATCACAAAGGCTGCCACGTTTCTGTTGCTCGCTTCTATCCTGAAGGGACCATAATAAGCTCCGGGCTTTCCAAGTGGTGTGGAGCTGGTGGCTGGAGGCTGGGGACATTCACCTTCCCCAATAGTCTGGATTGGCTGATGGAGGCTATGGCCTCTGTTGCAAGTGAGACATACACATCAGTCAGTGCTCCCATTCAATTTGCTGCGGTTGAGGCCTTTCGAGGATCCATGGCCATCGAGCGCTATCTGTGGAATGCCAGGCGGATCCTGTCCACACTTGGGCATAAATGCCATAGGATGCTCGCTGATGCCGGTGTGAGGATACATGCACCGGAAGGCGCTTTTTACATGTTTCCCGATTTTTCGCCTTTTGCCGACAGGCTGGCTAAAAAGGATATCAGAAGCAGTCCGGATCTCTGCGAACGCCTTCTGCAGGAGACGGGAGTCGCCATGCTTCCCGGCCTGGTATTTGAGAGGCCCGCCGAAGAGCTGACTGCCAGGATCTCTTACATAAATTTTGCAGGAGCAAAGTCTATGGCAGCCAGTGAGACTATTGCATTGCACCATGATCTTCCGGAGGAGTTCATCCAGTCTTACTGCGAAGAGACCTTAGGGGGGATACAAACGCTCATTGACTGGCTGACTGGCTAGTAGTACTGGCTAGTAGTACTGGCTAGTAGTACTGGCTAGTAGTACTGGCTAGTAGTAATACCATATGCTTCTGTAGTCCTCAATATCTTCACCTCTATCATTTAGCCTCTGCAAGTACTTGAGAATGGGAACGTCCGTGTAGATATATGGCTTTACCTGAGCAATATTTTTCTCCCAGGGAAGAAATGAGTACACCCTTCTTCCTTCAGAAGTGATAGCGATCAGCTCGTGGTTCTGCCAGGCTCTCAGATGATCTTTGCCAAGGCCCGGAACATTGAAAACAGGCTCGTCGGTACGGAATATTCCGGGAAGCAGACGAGCCTCTTCCTTTCGTTCCTGCAATATGCGTGCTATTGGCACCGAGTAGTCTTCTATCTCTGTTTTTCCCTTCATGTTGAATGTGTAATAGGGGTCAACTCCGATCTGTTTGAGAATGATTCTGAGGGCGGATGTCTCGAATTTTCGACTATTGGCAAATGTGAATACCTGCTGGTTGTAAACTTCAATTCCTGTCCTCTTGATCCTCTTTATAGCAGCTACGGTTTCTGGAGTTACTTCGTACGGATGCATAATGTGGGTGACAATACAAAGGTTCCTTGTTCCGAGTTCTTGATATTGAGCCATGATCTCACACAGCTCTTCAGTGATCCTCTGGGGTACTGTTGCCAGGGTTCTGGATGCTATCCTGATGTTCTTGATATGAGGCATCTCGGAAAATCTGCTCAGGATCTTATCTATCAGAGAGTCGTCCATCACCAGGGGATCGCCGCCAGTGAGCAAGACATCCATCATCTCCTCATGTTCTGAAAACCACTGTAATGCAGCCTCGATCTTTTTCATAGGTGCTAACGCCGTGGCCATGAGGGGTGATGTAATCTCCCAATTCCGCTGGCAGTAGACGCAAATCTGAGGGCATGATTCATACGGCTTGATTATCGCCACCCTGGGATAGCGGCGAGTAACAAGGTCTATAGGAGATGTGTCCCTCTCCCTCATGAAATCAAAAGCCCACTTTTTGTCCTTTCTGTGTGCTATCGTATTCTGGACGTAGCTCATGGGCGGGAAGACCTGTCTGCGAACGGCATAATCTTGATCGGTTGGCTGAGGGTCCATGAGATGCAGGTAATGGGGAGTCACGCCAAATGGAACATGATTTTCGAGGGCCAATTTTATAGATTCTTCATGACGAGGATCCAATTTTATTATTTTTTTAATTGTATCCAAACCTTCAATATCTTTGAATACCTGCCGGAATTGCCAGTGCCAATTCAACCAATCATCGCATGTAGAATCTAACACATCTAAGATTCTTTTTTTATTTTCATCTCGTCTGGCGACTATCTGATGGTCAAGACCTGATGGATATCTTGATAGGTGTCTATCCATGCGTTTTCCCATCTGATCGAGATAATCGGATCGTATCAGGCCGGCAGCTCTACCATCGTAGTCCTCGAACTTCGGTATGTCAATTCCTTCCATAAGTCGGGACGGATAGACGTCTGCCTTCAATTTCAGAGCCTTAAAAAAATGAACAAATTCTGCCACAAAATCATCATTGACCTGTGCATCGCCATTCACTGCGGCATTCCACAGATTTTCCA
>CAZFFD010000094.1:0-2708 GCA_964518035.1 uncultured Methanotrichaceae archaeon
GCCGGGATGACTGACCGGTTAAGTGCGCGGCTGCAGACCGCGAGAATTGGGTTCGACTCCCAATCCCGGCCCCATAGATTCATCGAATCGTTTTCATTATCATTAATTTATTGATGCAGCCCTTTGCCTTGATGCACAGGCTTATATATCGCCTCAATTAACAATTGTGATCGGTGAGATGAAAATGAGGGATCGCCTTTGCTGACGCTGGACTTAAACAGCCGGATTTAGATTTTGATCGCCTGCCGCCATCGGCCAAGCTTGTCATAAAAGTGCTGGAATCAGGAAGCCTTTTGACTCAGAAGGACATCATAAACAAGACCTATCTTCCAGCCAGAACTGTGAGGTATGCCTTGAGCCGTCTTCGAGAAAAGAACCTGATTCAAGAACGGTTCTGCTTCCAGGACGCGCGCCAGAGCCTCTATGCACTGAACGCTCAGGCCTTGGAGGTGGTGACTGCATAAAACTTTTTATATTTCCTTAACATCAGGAATGAGCGAAGATCACCCGAGATGGAGGATGGCATGGATCATAAAATAGTGCAACTTAAAGGCAAACAAGCCGATGGATATGTGATACCTCTAGGGCAAATCAATCTGGTCAACGTAGTAACCGATGTGGGAATGGTCGGCTGCGGGGCATATGATGTAGCAGCCCTAAACAACTTCGGCTACCCGGCGGCCAAGGTCCGACCGGCCCACGGCAACTCAGTCGCCACCATAGACGACCTCTTGCAGGGAATCATCAAAGAGGCCAATCCGGCTGCAGAGAAACTGGGCGTAAAGGTGGGCATCACCGGCAAAGAAGCGCTCGATCTGCTCTAGTCCGTTTCGAGTGAACCTGCTGCGGCGCACCCCGCAGCAGAGCTGGCGGTGCATTCAAGGCGCCGCCGCATGAAGATAGAGACAAGCAACGGCGCCAATCCTATGTTGGATACGCATGCCCTTTATCCACGCTGCAGAGCAGCGGGGTATTCGAATTAAATTAATCAGACTCCGGTCATGTAGAAGGCCGCCCAGTAGAAGGGATGACCGAACTCTTCAGACTCCCGCAGTCTCTTCTGAGCCTCAGCAAGCGCCTGAACTGGAGTCAGACAGGAGCCTTTCTTTCGCCAAAGCTGATAAAAGCAGGTCATCAAACGGGCTGTGCTCTCATCTGCCACGCTCCAAAGAGAGCCGATGGCCCCGGCAAAGCCCGCACGGATGAATGCTAATGGGAGCGAAATAACCTCGTCTGGAATCTTGGTTCCAGGCACGCCTGTCTCGCAAGCTGAGAGCGTGGCCAATCGTGCTCCGTCCAGGTGAAGCCTGAACAGATCCTTTATGCTAAGGAAGTCGTCACCTGACATTAATAGTCCGCTCTCCTCAGGATCGCTCCATCCTGCTCTGCCATGACAAGAGAAATGAGCGACTTCTGCTTTTGGCAGTGCCTTGAGAACTGCGCTACAGCTTGCCTTATCATGCTTCAAGATATTGGGATTTAAGAAGCAAGAGCTGATTGTCCTCACCTCCTTTTGAGAGTTGAGTAGATGTGAGGCCTTGACCGGTTGAGGCTCGTCCACAGCTAACAATTTCTCCGAACCAACCGCACTGGCAATGCGTCTGATGTGGGCAAGCGAACGCGCAGATGGAATATAGGAGACAGGGATCACCTCTTGTAGGTATCGCTTTCGTCCGTTATTCTCCTGCCACGCGGCATGGATAGGCAGCAGCGAGAGCAGACCAGTAGGAATTAGAAAAACCTGCTGTGCTTGAAGGGTTGATAGATGAACGAAAACCGGCCCCACCACATCCTGCCATAGCTGGCCTGTGACCTTATCAATAGCATCGAACCAGCGTTCTTTTGCACGAAGATAGCTATCAGGAGTTGTCTTATTCTGTTGCAGATTCTCCAGAGCTTCTTGCCAGCTGATGTACGCATCAAACCAGATCTTCAGGAGTTCATGGAGCCGCTGCTCGGAAAATCGATCAAGGTTTACCGAATCCACTATCGTATCCTGGGACTCCGATGTACGGTGAACGATTAACGCCACACCGCCAGCAGGAGAGGCAGCTAAATAAACCAAAGGCTGGCCTACGATAACTGCAGATGCAATCTCCTGCCAGTCAGGCTCCTTGAGAAAGCTTTCATATCCTTGGATGCGTCGTATGCGCTCCAGTGCCTTGCCAAGACTGGCCCAGGCCTGCATCATCAGATCACGTCGCGGCAAGACTGCCTCTTCCTTTTCCGGAGTTCCTGCCCGCTCTTGAGACTCCATATTCTGCAAGGTTTCAGTCGTCTGCTTGTAAAGCCGGTAGGCTTCCGGATCCTTTTCTTTGACCAATTCCATGTCAGCCCGATCACGAACCAGAGACAAGCCTAATTCTCGCGCCCTGCCTCGTTCAAGTGCTTCGACGGACTTTACTGCATTTCCGGACTTGGCTTGTGCATATCCGGCACGCATGCAAAGGTCTCGGGTCTCTGCCAGCTCAGCCTCCTTGCTGCCTTGAAAAATAGCTCCTCCATAGAGCTTCTCTGCTGCCTCTATTCCCAGAACGTAAGCGTTGCCTGCCTCAGTGAATCGCTGGCGTTCCAGGTATAGATTGCCCAACCGATAAGCAGTCCCCCTGCAATGATTCGGGAAATCATCCGGCGTAAAATGCTTCAGAGCAAGCCCGTAGTGCTCGATCGCCTGCTCGATGTTATCGGCCCGGTCGCCTCGGATGCGG
>CAZFFD010000094.1:2808-8082 GCA_964518035.1 uncultured Methanotrichaceae archaeon
TCAGGGAAGGCCTTCTCGGTACGGACCTTCAGGGCAAGACCGTAGTGCTCGATCGACTGCTCGATGTTATCGGCCCGGTCGCCTCGGATGCGGCTTTTGTAAGCGTTGGCCAGATTGTTCTGGGTCGCAGCCCATTTTTCAGGGAAGGCCTTCTCGGTACGGACCTTCAGGGCAAGACCGTAGTGCTCGATCGACTGCTCGATGTTATCGGCCCGGTCGCCTCGGATGCGGCTTTTGTAAGCGTTGGCCAGATTGTTCTGGGTCGCAGCCCATTTTTCAGGGAAGGCCTTCTCGGTACGGACCTTCAGGGCAAGACCGTAGTGCTCGATCGACTGCTCGATGTTATCGGCCCGGTCGCCAAGAGGAGTCTGGGCCAGGCTATTTCCCAGCACCACCTGCAATGCTGCCCGAAGTTGTGCATTTTCAGATGGCATAAGCTCCAGAGCCCGACGGCAGAGCAATATATTCCTTGGCAGGTCCCCTGACTTAGATGGCTCAGAGAGTTCCCTCAAGATCTGATTGAGCTCCGATCCGTCCTGAGCATATTCCATTAAGATTGATGACTTCAAATCATGCAAAAATTCGCGCATCATACTAAAGATCTTTTCTGCCGAATCATCCCCATTTTTCGTGGCACTGGAGGCCATTTGCTGAAGCATGATATCTGCCTCATCGCTCAAAATCTCAGGATAATCCTCCAGCACCCGCAAGGCTTCAGCTTCGCCGCCGGCCTCGAATAGAGACTGCAAGCCTGTCATTAGTCTCTCTCTATTCATTATCAATTCCTGCCATGATTTATCTCCAGTTCCGCATCACATCTTTTAACATGTTAGGTTTTCCGAACTCAATATGAAGATGGAATGGACCTTCGAATTGGCCGCGTCCAATGATCCGGTTAAATTTAGAAGCTGACTGTCATTCTCGTCAACTACAGCCAATAGGACCGTTTGTCCCTCTTTCTCTTTTTCTGCCGATGGCTGCGCCCCCAGCCACACTATCGAGGCAGACATCGCAGCCAGCGCAGCCACAAAGAGAACTGAACCGACCTTGAGCCGCAAACTCTTCTTCCTGCTGGTATCACGGGCAATTCTCTCTATCTCCCTGGGACTGTCAGCATGAAAGCGGCAACGGTCAGGAAAATAGACATATGCAAGGCAGCCAATGCATAAGAGCCACAGCAAAATGGGAACGCAGATAACAGCCCAGGATAAGGGGCTTAATGCCTTCTCATTAAGCTTGAAGAGAGCCAGGGCCCCAGTATAAACCGTGAGAAGAGATGATCCGAGAGCCAGGAAGGACTTGGCGGCATCATCTAACATCTTCGGCGATTCCCTAATGATCTCCCTTCCATACTTAAGCCACTCCAAATCCTCATCAAATGGTTCTCTGCCCTGGACTGGCGCCATTATACCTCTGAAGAATTGACTTCGATACTATTGGCATGGCCGCAATGCGTGCATCTGCCGATAAATATTTGATGAGAATTGGGGGATTTGTAACCCTCTGCCAAATTTTTTTCTGTATCGTATTCAAATTCCATTTTGCACTTCACGCAGACAACAGGTATAATTGCCAAGCTAAAGACCTCTTTTAATCCAGTCTCTTGGCGGAATTATTGCCAGATTAAACTTTCGCAAGATGCAGACTGACGCCTAAAAAAGAAAAATTTCGTGGCTTTAAAAATTTATCTGTGCGCAAAGTACGCCACTATCGTCTCCCCAACAGAATTGATCTGCACGAATCCATACCTCTCGAACTGCACTACCTTGCCCAGCTCCTCGGCTATCCCAGCCTCGCCAACCCCCTCATCAACGCCGTCAGGCTTGAGAACCCTCACCTTTGGCCCGTCTGCCGGAGCCCAGTGGATGATCTTGGTCCTCTTGCCTACGTCCTTGCCTGCAAAGCGTGCTCGCGCCGGCTCAAGGCTCGTGATTTCGATGTTGCACAGATCCTTGAGGCGAATCAGATCTCCAATCTTAAGGCCCACCAGATCGCTTCCGCAGATGAACAGGCAGTTTCCAGCCGGAATCTCTCTCTCGCCCCGATCGATGGCAGGATGCAGGGGCGCGTGAGCCCGCGCGGGAACGTCTCCTTCGATCTCCAGTGCCACAGGGTCCCAGACGAAGAAGCGGCGGTTGGCCTCCTGGTCTATGATCTTTCTGTTCTCGGCATAAATCGAGTCCATGCTGATCGAGATGTCCGTCTCGCCTACTCCAAGCTCGATCATGAACTTTCTCAAGGCCTCGGCCCGAATGCCGCGGCCACGAATAGCCCTCACTGTGGGCACACGCGGGTCGTCCCAGCCGCTGTACTCCCCGGCCTCGATTGCCTTTCGCAGCTTGCTGGTTGAGAATGATCCGAACTGATGAATCTTTATTCTACCCCAGTGGATGACCCGCGGATACTGCCATCCCAGATAATCGTAAAGATACCTCTGACGGCTTCCGCTGTCTGCAAGATCTTTGCCCCTAATGATGTGAGTAGTGCCAAGCAAATGATCTTCTACAGCCGACTCGAAGTCCAGAAGAGGCCAGACCCGATACTTCGTTCCTACTAGCGGATGCGAAGCCGTGACAATCCTAAACGCCGGCCAGTCGCGAATAGCCGGGTCCTTGTGGTGCATGTCCGTCTTGACCCGAAGGACGGCCTCGCCCTCAGCCAGAGTCCCATCGAGCATCTTCCTCCAAAGAGACAGGTTCTGCTCGACAGACTGAGCCCTGTGCTCGCACTCAATCCCCTTGTCCTTGTGCTCCTTGAAGGCCGCCTGGGCACAGCCGCAGACATAGGCCCCACCACGTTTGATAAGCTCTTCAGCTATCGGATAGTACTGATCCACACGCTCGCTGGCGATGATGACCATGTCTGGCTTTGCCCCAAGCCATGCACAGTCCTCCAGATACCATCCGTAGGCCTCAGGCATGGGCCGCTTCTTGACAGGGTCGGTGTCATCGAAACGAATGATGAACTTGCCGCCGTACTTTTTCACATACTCGGAGTTGACTATGATGCCCCGCGCGCTGCCTAATGTCGGCGGCCCGTTGGGATTCGGAGCAAAACGCATGACCACGCCGTTCTCAGTTCCCTCAAGAGCCGGCAGCCCTTTCTCTGGCTCCTTCTTTTCCGAGAGCTCGGCCAGGAGTTCAGGAGCAATGGCCGCTAGCCTCTCCTGCCACTGGGCGATACTGGTCTTTTCAAGGCCGGTCAGCACCTCTTTAACCAGAGGCGACACCTCCTTGGCTCGAGAGCGCAGCTCCGGGTGCTCTCCCATGAGCTTGCCCATGACCGCCCCTGCATTGGGTGCGGCATTGTACTTCACGGCGTTTTGCAGCGCATACTTCTCGATGAGCTCTCTGATCTCTTCCATGAAACATCTCTTCCTAGTTCAGGTAAAGAGGCTAATTCATATCACTCTACTTTAATTTGATTGTCCAGAGCAAGGGCATCGCTTATGATTTCGCCGTGGTCGAAGGCCAGCTCCGGCAGGTTATGCAAAGAGAAGATCTGGGCAGCTCTGGCATCAGACCCTGCCAGAAGATCGCCTTTTCCCTGGGCGAGAAAGGCGATTGAGACCACGTGGCCACGGGGATCCCGTGCGGGGTCTGAGTAGATGCCCACAAGCCTCAATAGCTCTATGTCCAAGCCGGTCTCCTCGCGCGCCTCACGGACGGCAGCAGCCTCAACCGTCTCGCCGATTTCGACAAATCCGCCGGGCAGGGCATAGCTGCCTGCAAAGGGCGGATTGTCTCTCTGAATGAGGACAATTCCTCCAGCATAGAAAATGACTGCGTCCACAGCCAGAAGGGGGGTCAGTATCCGTTTCGTCTCGTTCATGTTACCGATAATTTCTTCATCACAACCAAAAGCCTTATCTACGTCCCAAGTCGGAGGTAAGGTACGGCAAAGGTCGATTATTCGCGGATCCCTCCCTACCCTACATCCAATCGGCCTTTGGCCAACCTTTTTGGAAATCTTATTGCTCGATCTCTCTAGAGCCCTCAAGGAAGAGGCTCTAATAGGATGGTAGCGATTATTACTATTCATGCCATTTTATGTCCTGAAAATGGGAGGAAGCTTGATGCCATCAGCCAGATCGCTCATCCGATCACTCTTGACCTTGGAGGATGAAGGTTACAGCTTTCTCGTGGTTCCGGGCGGTGGACCTATGGCAGACCTGGTGCGTGAAATTTACTCGCGCGGGGACCTCTCCGACGAGGCCGCGCACTGGATGGCAGTCCTGGCAATGGAACAATATGCCCACTTCCTGGCGGACGGAACTGGAGCATTCCTCAGCAGCGACATTCGCCGCCCCTGCCCGGATGTCGATCCAGCCATCCTGGTCCTCCTGCCCTACCAGGCACTGCTGAGAGACGATCGCGGCCTGGAGCACAACTGGGACTACACATCAGACTCTGTGGCCTCCCTCATAGCCGCGCAGCTCTCTGCCCCATTGATCAAGGCCACTGATGTGGACGGAGTGATCTTCGATGGCGAGCTGAAGGCAGAACTACAGGCAAGCTGCCTGCTGGGTCGCGAAAGCTGCATCGATCAGGGCACCATTCGACTACTCTCTGGTCCCCTCCAGGGAATGAGGGTCTGGGTGCTCAATGGCACTGATGAACGGCGCTTTACCGACGCCTTGAAGAAAGGAGAGGGCGGGACAGTTATCATAGGCTGATCAATATCAATTGCGACAAAAAATCAGTCCTTCTATGGGAAGGTTTATACAGAGAAATACATCAACCAGGGATGAGATAACATGAAGGAAGAATTGCCAGAGAAATGCATATCATGTGGCATTGCGCTGACCGGCGTGGGCGGGACCAGATTCCCCTGCCCTAGCTGCGGAACCGTGATTGCCAGATGTAACAAATGTAAAAAGCAAAGCAACGTTTATACCTGCAAAGCCTGTGGCTTCTCAGGACCGTGAGGTGGAATAGATGGGAGATGCCGCAGTAAGAATGAAGGTTATGCCGGAGAGCGCCGACCTTGATCTAAAGAAGCTCGCCGAGGATATCAAAAAGGTAATACCATCCTTTGCAAGGCTGCATGCCATCGAAGAGATGCCTATTGCCTTTGGCCTGAAGGCTCTCATCGTCGTCACAATAATGGATGACAAGGGTGGCAGAAGCCCGGATGAGATTGAGGTGGCTGTAAGCAAGGTAGCCGGCGTGGAATCGGTTGAGGTGGAAGAGGTAGGCCTCCTCTAAACCACTCTCTTTGGGCTTGTAGATCAGTGGTAGATCGCCGCCTTCGCAAGGCGGAGGCCACGGGTTC
>CAZFFD010000095.1:0-8006 GCA_964518035.1 uncultured Methanotrichaceae archaeon
GTAAATTAAAAGGAAATCGCGGGGTATATAAATGCCATACTTTCGGGACTCTACACTTCTAATCATGCAGCAAAAAGTTTATCATGGTCGGGATCTAAAGGATCGGTGGCCTAGTCTGCCCAATTTCCCGGAGGTGAATACAGATGGATATCATGTCTCAGATATACGCTATAGTTATTCTTGGCATAATTGTCGTAGCCCTGCCCATGTTCCTGAACAAGTGGTCGGATAGCAGGTCAGGCGTTAGGTAAATTATAATTAATCTTCCATTTTCCAGTCCTGGCCAAGCCAGGACTATTATTACTGTAAGCTTATTATCTCATTTTGCATTTATTGCCATAATGAGGGCACATTGTATTGGTGGAAACATCGCGCGATGCTTCGGTGACGGCCAGCAGAAGGATATCGAGACGATCGAGCAGTTCTGCCTTGGCGTGAGTTGCCTCGGCTCTGGCCAGGGCAGAGGCTACCACTTGGCAGATCAACTTTCTTATTATTTCTCCATGTTGCATTCGGTTGTCTTTGAAAGGAATGCAAAAGCTTTATAGTTTTTGTCAACCGCTATTATGAAAATAGGTTTACAATGTGCGAGGCATATCAATGGATTCGACTGCAGCCGTGATAATCATATACTTGCTCGCGATGGTGGCCATTGGCGCCCGAGGGCTGCGCCTGATGGGACTGAAGGATTTCCATCTGGCAGGGCGAAGCATAAAGCTTGTTTTTCTTTCAGGCACTTTTTGTGCGAGCATTGTTGGTGCTTCTGCCACTATGGGCATGGCTGGCTTGGGTTTTTCTAAAGGCCTGCCTGGGGCCTGGTGGATGCTCTCAGGGACAGCAGGCCTTCTTATGCTATCGATCTTTTTTGCCGAAAAAGTGAGATCTACCGGATGCTGCACTCTGCCCGAGCTGGTTGGTTCCTTTTATGGGGAAAGGGCGAGGTTTGCAGCTTCCGTTCTCATTGTTGTATCCTGGGTGGGAGTTATTGCTGTGCAGATCGTGGCCTCCGGCAAGGTTCTGGGTGCGGTATTCGAAGGGGGTGAGACCATGTTCATGATGGCATGCACAGCGGTCTTCGTGCTCTATACAGTCCACGGGGGGCAGAGCTCGGTAATAAAGACGGATCTGGCGCAGTTCGTGATAATATTAGTGGGGATGATCGTCCTATTTTTCAGAGCCTTGGAGGTTGCCGGACCTGGTGTGCTCCAGAGCCAGAGCTTTCCCACTTCAGCTGAGATGAGCAGCTTTGAAGTATTTTCCATGATTCTGGTTGTCGGCTCGGCGTATCTTGTCGGGCCGGATATGTATTCGCGTCTGTTTTCAGCCAAGAGCGCAAGAGACGCGAAAGTATCTGCGGCGATTGCAGCAGTGATCCTAATTCCTCTGGCATTCCTGATTACGTACCTGGGCGTCTTCGCCCGGTCGCTCTACCCTGCCGCATCACCTGAACAGGCGTTCCCGGTGCTCTTGACCGGACTCTTATCGCCTGCCATCGAGGGCCTAGTCGCGGCCTCTCTCCTGGCGGCATTCATGTCCTCAGCAGACACGTGTCTTATGACCGCTACCTCTATCCTGACTCTGGATATTTATAGAAAGGCATGTCCCGGATCGAGCGAACCTAAATTGATGACGGTATCGAGACTTTTTGTGTTAATTATAGGCTTTTTAGCTTTGGCACTGGCAGTCTCAATGCCTGGCATCATCAAGACCCTGCTCATAGCTTATACTGTCTATTCCAGCGGGCTGCTTTTGCCGGTTATAGCTGGTTTTTTCAAAGACCGGCTTGGCCTTACGCCAACCGGCGCGTTGGCTGCGTTGGTCGGTGGTGGTGCAACAGCAATCTTCCTGGGCCAGAGGTATCCTCTGCTTGGGATGGTGGTCTCTGCGGCGTTCCTATTCGGGGTAAGCTGGCTGGAGCGAAGGAATTGGAGGCAAGTATGAATGTCTTAGCCTAACAGGGGTTGAGCAAATCAGAAGGCTACAGAGCGGATGCTTAATGAAGGACGAACTGGGAACGTGGTATTGTGCCTCGGAGACCAAATAAATGAGCCGCAAATTCAGCGATCTAAAATCTAGCGATTTGACCAAGTTGCCTAGTTTAACATATGATCATGCTTATATTGGTGAAGAAATAATTCATATGCACCTTTTTAATAAAAAGAATATGCACTGGTATCTGGCAGAGTATGGTCCCATTGGCAAGAAATTCTTCGGATTTTTCGAGAATAAAGTGGATGGAATAGCCTCAGGGGAATGTAGCATCGATGAAATCCTCTATTGGGGGAAGAAAGGAGGTGCCTGGGAGCCAATTGTCGATGAAGACTGGAAGCCGATGAGGGCCAAAGATATTCCCATTCTAACGGAATATGTAAAACTGATGATTTGCCAGCCGGATTTAGCCTAAAACGGAGTTTCAAAGGTGCTTGGCCATATTGACTTGGACATCTTCTTTTTATATGGGCAAGCTCAAGGTACGGCAAATCTTCCATAGCTTTTAATACTGACAAAGGTAGACTAAAAGGAAAAAAGGCCCGGCGAGCAAATGCCCAGCGTCAAATATACCCGAATAGAAATTACCCAGGAAGCATACATGGCTCTAGAGGCGGAAGCCATTCTTCAAGGGAAAACTCTGAAAAAGCTCGCGTCTGAAATGATATTGAGAGGCGCTTCCAAAAAGGCTCTAAATTTTGTTCAAGAATCTACAGTTTCGATTGAATCCAAAGTGAATTTTAGCAGAGACAAACTATCAAAGGTGATCAGCGACATCGGCACAACAAAGATAAACATCGATGAAGGAGTTATGGATAACGTCGAAACGAGTTTGGTTGATGAAGGATATCAAGGCGCAATGCTATATGTGGCTCAACATACGGCATCGGCGCAAAGAGATGAGCTTTTTCGGATATTGACAACCTGTCAGCTCGGCAAAGTGCCTTCGGCGATGGCGGTTGATATCATTAAGAGTCTGAGGCGAATGCAGAAAAGCGAATAGCCATCAACTGTATTCAGGCCCTGCCAAATCGACTAAAACGTATGCCAATATCTCCTGCATCCTTTTATGTGTGGACATTTTTTTGACTCCTCGCTGTTTTGTATGGGTAGTCTCTGTGAATCCTCTGTGCGCTCTGTGGTGGCAGTCCGAAACGGCTGCCGCCAAAGGGTCACAGAAGTCCGCACAGAGCGACCAACCAAGAGCTCGAAAGCTATAGTAACCACTGGTTAGCCGCAGGAAATAGAGAATAGCTACTTATTTGCTGATGGGCGCAATTTTGCATTCTATTTCTTTCGCGCAATGCATGATTATCTCTTTAACCTCCTAATTGTCAATGGCAATCCAAAAATCCCCAGTTATTGCAATGAAATTTCCCCAGGTATACTCGCCAAACCATCGTTCTAACTTTCCATTCGTCTGAGGATGCTTAACCCTCGCCAGGATTGGTTTTATGCCATGTTTTTCAAGGTGTTTCTTGAATTCGCTATCCCACGTTCCGTCTTCATGAATGCGATGGGCACCAAATTCAGCACCATGATCCAAAATAAGCTCTCGCATGGGGCAGAGCCACCAGTATCTTTCAACCAGTTCATCCACTACCGACTTGCTGTTCTCGGTATTGATATTCCTGAACTCCCCGCCGGCAAGGATCATCCTTGATGCGTCATCAATGATAACGCAGACCTTGAGATCTGACCAACCTGATTCATGCCAATCGATATGTCCTGCGGAAAAACTATGCTTGCGCTCGTACCGAACCCACTTGCGGCACTTTTGTTTCTTCGGATCTTCATGAGCCAGGCCCGCTGCCTTGAGATACATGTGAATACGGTTATGGGAGATGAGGATCTTAAACACCTTTCTTACAGCGACCTCCAACATCTGAGCCCCAAATCTATAAAGCCGATACCCCTCGCTAACGACCTGTGCCTCACGTTCGTCAAAGGGCTTCTTGGGGCGATCCATGTTCTCGCCGATTGCAGGTTCCTGCATGCTCTCAGCATAGCCTTTCCAGATTTGTTGGACTCTCCTGCGCGATATCTTCATATCCAGTGCAATCTGCTTTGTAGTCACTCCGTTCTGCTTTTGACGGATAATCCAATGAATCTTGCGTTGGTCCAATTTCATAACCTGTGTTATGGGGTCAGGGGTTAAGCGTGTGCGAAATACTTTCGGGACTATACATTATCGGGGACGCGAAGAAATTGAAAAAAGCTTCCAGGATTTAAAAAATGGTATGTGTTTAGCTGGCCAACTTTGCCGTTAGCATTTGGAGGCTATTCAATCCTCTTTGACCCCATGTTGCCAGTGTCGTCATGATTCGCTCATGAATCGAGGTACCTTTATCATTTCGCAGAGTTCCCAGGATTTTTCTCAAAACGACCTGCGGTCTTAAAGCTCTCTCGGCTCTATTATTAGTTGGTTCCACTCCAGGATTGACTATAAACGTGAACCAGTAATTAAATCCATTACTGATTTTGCCGATGAATTTCAGGACGTTCTCTGCAAAGTACTCTTTGTTGATCCAATGCATGAGCGTTTCTCGCGCTGAATGCCATAGACTTGACCTTACTTCAGGTGGAGGATCATTCTCCAAAGCGCAGGTCATTGATTCATAAAGTTCTTTGAGCGCGTTATGTAGCGGAATCGCTTCCTCGAACTTCTCAGAGATATCTTTCGATTCTCGAAGCAGATGCGCCCAGCACCGTTGCAGTCGCTTTGTAAATCTGGCATAGGGTTTCCACCCATCGCATACGATTATGCCTTTGAACCTTCTAGTCAAAACTTCTAACAGAACTTTCATGCCTCGGCTCTTTCGAATCACGAAAAACGTTTCTGATGGTGTGGTAAATGTCCAGATCCAATATTTTTCTCCCTGGACATGGATTCCTGTTTCATCCGCGTATATGATTGAAGCACCTCGAATCTTGTTCAAGATTGCATCGTACTCCAATCGTACCGCATCAGCAGCGCGACGGGTTAAATCGAATATCGTAGCAGGACTTATTTTCAACCCATGCATTCTGTTCAATACATTTTGGATTTTTCTGTGAGGCAGACGATCTTCATATTTTAAAAGCGTTGTCTGCGCAATTGTGTTGTTTCCGAATTTGCCTTCATGTGGGCAACTTGTATCGTTCGCAACAACTTCTTTCTGGCAGCAGGGACATCTGTAATGGGCTATCTTGTATTCAGTGACCGTAACAGACTGTGGTTCAGGAATTTCCTCGATGATCTTCGACTCAATTCGAAAAGGAGTGCCAAGCTCTGTACCGCAATCGGGACATCTATCAAGAGCAACCTCTACTTGACTATCTGGTGTAGCAGGAGGTCTTGTTACTCCTTCGTGCCCGACCTTTTGGCCAGGCTTTCCCTTATTGCTCATATCCTTTTTAGGATTGCGGCCACGCCTCAAACTTGGTGGCGTATGTGCATTCTCATATTGAGCTAACCGGGCTTCAAGATCAGCAATTTTAGCTCTGAGCAACTCATTCTCTCGCTTTAACTGCTCAATTTGATCCAAGAGTTGCCCAATAATGTCTCCTTCGTCCATAATTCCAATAGAACAATATTGCCTTTATATTACTTAATTTTTCTGGTGCCAAAATAATATTTAATGGGGTGGAATTCTAAGAGATTGGCTTAGAGCTAAACACATACAAAAAATGAAATTGACATCCTCCCATTGAATACTCACGGCGAAAGGACAATGAGAGGATTTATTTTCATCGCTTTTCTGAGTCTGATCATCAGGACGAGATTGATGAATATGATGCGGGATGCGAAGCTACTAAATAAATATTCTGTTGAACTTCTGCTTCTGCAATTGGAGAAATTTAGAAAAATTACCTTGGCGGACGGACAGATATTCGACACTAAAATGACAAAAAACAGAGGGAAATACTTCAGGCGCTAAACTTATGCGCCTAGTTTTTCCGGGAGGTTAGGTTTTAAGTCACGGAAGGCGATAAAATAAATAGTGACCAAGGAAAGTTGTTGGACAACGATAGGGCTTCATGGCAGAGAGTGGAGGCTGGATTCGTCCGCGGCAATTTCCGCAGCTTCATCCAGCAACCTCTGGATCTGTCTGGTGGAGATATGGCTGTGATCTCGCATCCCATTCATTCGGCATATGATGTCGCAAAATAGCGATAAATGATGGGGAGCTCAGGCTCCTATAAATCTTTGGTTATATCCTTAACATGCATACTTGTTTTTATTCCCCACGATCCTCTTAACTCACCTCTAAGTCTCACAATAAGTTCGTTATTCCTTTCCTCGACAATATTTCCTGTAAGGTTGCTCATCCATAGGACAATTTTAAGCTGAGGGCTATTTAGTTCCACTCCACTCTTTAGTTTGCCTCGGACCGCGACATCTAAATCAAACGGAATGAGGGCATCATCCATCCACTTAAGTGACCCCGTTACCTCCACTGCACTATTTTCAGGTACATGAATGGTATCCCTAATAGAATATACATCAGTTACGGTATTTTCCCATCTTTTTCCCTCCTCTAACGTTAGATTTATTGAAATAGATGCTTTTGCGCTAGCAATTTCTGGAATAGTTACTTCAAATTCTGAGGACGTACTTATTGCTAAAGTTTGATTTAGAGTAAATTCAAAAGTAGATGCTTTACTTCTCTCAGCTGTTAATTCTTTCTCGACACTTGCAGCGGAATGATTATCTATTATATGTTGATAGATTACCTCCTCTGTAACACCTTTGCTTATAATATCATAAAATTTGATATTATATTGCCTTATATCCCAATCAACAAGAGGAAAAATATTCCACCATTGATCCGTAAACGAGGGCGATGCGGGGTAAGTTTTGAATTCATTGCGTTCTTTGTTATAGAAAATTGCTTCGTGTGAATCGTGGCTTACCAATTGGTATGTGTTTGGTTGCCCATCTACTGGTACTAGTTCCCACCATTGATCCGTAATCGAGGGCGTTGCGCGGTGAGTTTTGAATTCTTTTCGCAATTTGTTATAGAAAATTGCTTCCCCTGAATTGTGGTTTACCAATAGGTATGTATTTGGTTGCCCATCTACTGGTTGTAGTTCCCACCATTGATCCGTATACGAGGTCACTGCGGGATAAGTTTTGAATGAATTGCGGCCTTTGTTATAGAAAATTGCATTACCCGAATCGTGGCTTACTAGCATCACCATCATGTTCGAAAAATCCCACATAATTAATCTCCTTCTAATGTCTGATATAGAAATCTGATCCGATATAAATAATTTTTGGTAGTGCAGCTAATTTTTTGTAAATTGTTACTGCACTTTTCAACTTTCTCCTAAATTTTTATTATTCTTATTATCATTATATTCATATTTTTAATCCAAAGCTTTTAAGTATATAAAACAATACTCTGCCAGGCACAGGTATATTAAAATATGTCATCAAATACTCAAATGTTTCTCTGGCAACCTGCATTTTTACGTGATCGATCATATCGTGCATTGTTCTCGATTTCGAACCATCCTTAGATGGTGGATTGTCAAGTTCCCATAAGCATGTGTCTTCGGTTAGCAGATGATTTATCCCTTATCATTATATATCTTCATTAATTTATCAATAGTGATATCTAATTTAATAAGATCTATATATAATATGTGATACCACATATAATTTAGGTATCACAGTTTGGGAAAGGTATTGTTGAGCAAGAGCTTGCCAAGATGTTTGAACCCAAATGGATTAGAGCAATGGCGAAGGAAAGCGGATTGATTGAACGAGAACGGAAAATTGACCCGCTCATAATGTTTTGGACGCTTGCGATCGGCTATGGTTCACAGCTGTATCGAACTCTTACGGAGCTGAAACGTGAATATGAAGTCAGAGGAAACGTATCTGTCTCTGATAGCAGTTGGCACGATCGTTTCACCCCTGAACTGGTACAATTTCTCAAACAATGTGCAATTCATGGCATAGAGCACATTTCTCACCTAATCTCCCGAATCGAGTAGGCGCATTAACTAATCGTTCTCAATTTTCAAGG
>CAZFFD010000096.1:0-7930 GCA_964518035.1 uncultured Methanotrichaceae archaeon
GAATGATCAATATCCGAAGATTAGGAATTGACAGGATTCAGGCCGGCATAATCCTTAGCGGGCTTTATATTTTCTTCTCGCTGACCGGCAACATCGCTGCCACCAAGGTCACATACCTCGACGATCTGGTCATGGACGCCGGATTCATTTATGCCCTCACATTTACATGGCGTGACCTGATCCACAAGCAGCTCGGCCAGAGGGCGGCAGTCACCACCATCTGGCTTGCAGCAGCGATCAATCTGCTCGCGGCCCTCTATTTTCAGCTCGTCGTCCTCATGCCAGCTCAAACAGACTGGGCAAACGCCGGAGGACAGACCGCCTGGGAGTTCCTCTTCTCGCTTCAGATGAGAATCACCCTGGCCTCTATCCTGACAGCGCTCATTGCCGAGCTGATCGACACCAAAGTCTATTCCCTCTGGACTGCTGGCGGCAGGGATAAGTGGCCGCAGTGGACGCGAGTGTTTGCATCAAACTCCATATCAATTCCAGTGGACAGCCTGCTCTTTCCCATCATCGCCTTTGCAGGAGTCGTGGGAATCGAGGGCCTGCAGCAGATGTTCTGGACAAATATCATTGTCAAGGCAGCAGTCACTGCCCTGGTCTTCTGGACCATTTATCTGGTGCCAGAGAAACCGATCTATACGGAGAGCTGAGGCGGAAAGCATTTGCATGTGTTCATAAAAATTTTCGTGTAAGATCATCTCCTGCATCGGTTTAATGACTATATTAATATCATTACTATATTCGGGTTTAACCATTTTCAATAATCTTCATGCATATCCGAGAACTTGAGACACAAAGTTCAAATACTATCAAAGTAAATCATTGTTAAAAAAATTATTATTAGATAATGTAGCGCGAGGGATCCGGGATTTCTTCGACCATCTGAGGGGATGGATGCGGCTTTCCCGAATTAGAGGGGGTGGATCTGCACGTCAATGTTGATACCAATAGGGATAGTAATGCTAAGCGGCGCAGTAGGTGGAGTGGTCAATGCTCTGGTGAGCGACAACGGTTTTGTCACGCCGAGCCAAGAGACGGCTGGGGATGTGGTCATCGTCCGCCCAGGATTTGCAGGCAACATAATTCTGGGAGCTGTGGCCGCCTTCATCTCCTGGGGGCTTTACGGAGCCTTTAGCAGTGCGATTATCTGGGGATCGTCATCCGGAATGGGAACGTCTGAGATATCTGTATCCATCTCATCCATTGCCGGGGCAGTCCTTGTGGGAATAGGTGGAGCGCGCTGGCTGACCAACGAGGTGGACAAGAAGCTGCTGCGAACGGCTGCAGCAACGGCTGCTGCCTCCAAGGCATCATTTGACGACTCCCAGAAGATCGCAGTGGCCAGCCCGGCCCAGGCCTTCCACATCGCCAAGAAGATGTACCAGGAGTGAGATACAAGAGCCCAAATGGGCCATTACGATCACAGAGTGCATGCGGGCAATGCGGGTGACGTCTGGAAGCATTTCCTGCTGCTGGAGGCGGCTAACTGCCTCCTCGACCCCGACAGCAGTCTGGTTTATGCTGAAAGCCATGCGGGACGTCCATGTTACGCCTTGAGAGCGCCTGGTGATTGGGAGGGCGGAATAGGCAGGATCTGGCCGCTTTTGCCCTCCTTCTTAAATTTTTCATATTTTCAAATCCTGTCTGAATTAAATCATGGTGATCAGAAGCGAGATCCAGGATCCTTGCTCTATCCAGGATCTGCTCGCCTCATCATTGAGCTGGCTCAAAGAAAGGGCGCAGCTCTTCGGGCTGATGTATGGGATCTTGATCCAGATGTAATATCCTCCTGGCAGGAGTTCTCATCACAAGACCTGCACTTTTCCCAGGACAGATCTCCACAATCCGCTTTGCGGAGCGGACTTGCATTTCGTCAGGGAGACGGCTTTTCCGGAGCACTTTTCCGGCTGGCCGGATCTTCTGCAGCAGGTGCCGGTCTTGTTGGCTCTCCAGCAGGCCTGCTCTTCATCGATCCCCCGTACGTCAAATCAGAAGATGCCCGGCTTGCTGGAGACCTCCTTCAAAAGGCCAAGGACCGGGGGTGGATCGTCCTCTGGTGGTATATGATGGGCATGAAGACCGTGCCCGACGGCCTGGAGACCTTCGAGCTGCATTTCTCAGATGCGGGCCTGGATGGCGGAAGGTGGAAGGGTGCAGTCATGGCTTGCGCCTGCCCGGACGGAGAGCAGTGCGACTGTCTTTTGGATCATCTGCACCGGCAGGCGGAGGATTTCGTCGCCAAATGTCGCTGCCTTATCTCGGTTCAGTGATGGCGGACAAATCATGCGGAAAGGTTAAAATGCTTCCCTGGGATCCGGCGTTGGCTTTATTTCCTATCAGTGCCCACAATTATGCAGATGCTGTTAATAGATCATCTGCTGCTGGGGATCTCGATTCTGCTTCTCCTCAGCATTGCAGCCAGCAAAGCATCAGGACGGCTTGGTGTTCCGGCTCTGCTTCTCTTTCTATTGATTGGCATGCTGGCCGGATCAGAGGGGCCTGGCGGAATCTATTTCGCCGATCCCTGGCTGGCTCAATGCCTTGGGATAACATCTCTAATATTCATACTGTTCGACGGGGGACTGCAGACCAAATGGAAGGATATTCGCCCCATACTCTGGAGAGGTTTTGCTCTCTCGACGCTAGGAGTTATAATCACTGCTGCGATAGTGGGTGGACTTGCCTTCTATCTCCTTGATCTACCTATTTTAGAAGCCATGCTTCTCGGAGCCATCGTCTCCGCAACTGATGCTGCTGCCGTCTTTATGGTTCTGCGGTCAAGCAATGTCCGCCTCAAAGGAAATCTCCAGCCCCTTCTTGAATTAGAGTCAGGCAGCAACGATCCCATGGCCATATTTCTGACAATCAGTCTGATCACATATATTTCTGGAGAGATGACCTCAGTTACAGGCATAATTCCTTCATTTGCCCAGGAGATGGCTCTGGGCGCGGTCATTGGATATCTGTCCGGCAAAGCAATCAGCAGAATCATCAACCGCATTAAGTTGGGATGCGAGGGGCTCTATCCGGTTCTGACCGTATCCCTGGTTCTGCTGACATACGGCCTCACCTGTCTTCTGGAAGGCAACGGCTTTTTGGCTGTTTATCTGGCAGGAATAACCTTAGGGAACACCGAATTTATCCACAAAAGAATGTTGCGAAGAATTCACGATAGCGCTGCCTGGCTGATGCAGATTGTAATGTTTCTGGCTCTTGGACTTCTGGTTTTTCCAAATCGTCTGATCCCCATCGCATCAAATGGCCTTCTCATTTCCCTGGTGCTCATGTTCCTGGCCCGACCGGTGAGCGTTTTTGTGTGCATGATCGGCAGCGGGCTGTCTTTTAAGGAGAAGGTGCTCGTCTCATGGGTAGGTCTGAAGGGTGCAGCTCCCATCATCCTGGCCACTTTTCCGCTTATTACAGGCCTCTTCCAGGCGGACCGGATATTTAATTTCGTATTCTTTATAGTCCTTACGTCTGCGCTTGTGCAGGGTTCTACCATTTCTTCATTAGCTCGACGGCTCGGACTTGATGCGCCTCAACGAAATGAATCAGAATTTAAAATCCACTGTCCTGCAGGAGTCGGCTTCATAGAAAAGATAATTGAATTGCCTGTCTTCGATGGTGCACCTGCCATCGGCAAAAGGATCATCGATCTGGGGCTTTCCCAGGACATAATTATAGCTATGATCAAGAGAGGTGATGACTTTATCATTCCATCCGGCAGCTCGATCCTTGAGCAAGGAGACATTCTTTTTGCTCTATCGGAGTCGGACGATCCGGAGCATCTGAACAATTTGCGGAGTTGGTTCGCAGATACGCAAGAAGAAAAAGCATCTTGAGGTCTTAATTCTTGATGTTCTGTTCCGTGAGGCATTCTGGAGTCGATCCTTTGAATCCCAGGCAAATGCTTATATTTTTTTGAGGCTAAGTGAACATGATGTCATCAATGCGCCGGTTTTTGATAAGCAGCTTCTTGTTGTTTGTTCTTGTATCTTCTCTGCAGGCATCGGTCTATACCGTGGGCCAAGAGGGATGCGATTTCTACCGGATCCAGGCGGCTCTTGATTCAGCCGGACCCGGGGATACCATCGAGGTTCATAGCGGGGATTACTATGTCAATTTGAATATCACTACTCCTATGCTGGCTCTTCGTGGAGTGGACACAGGAGCAGGAAAACCAGTCTTGCATGCCGGAAGCTCTGAGGCAGATATCGTATCAAGCAGCGGAGGCACAACGGAGATGACTGTTCGGTCCGGCGGCACAGCCATAGCCATTCGGGAGTTTGGATGCACTGTGGATGGCTTCAACATCACCGGCGTCACATGGCCGAAGCCCGATGATACGGGAGAAAATAATGATCTCATCGGCAACTCTGCCATTCGGGTCTACTCCGACTTAAATATAATTTCCAATAACACATTTTGCGGCAACGACCTCACAGCTATTGGTCTATGGAATTGCAGCAGCAATCAGATCAGAGATAATCTCATCAAAGACATTCCCTACGGCTATGGCATGATGATCTACAACTCCCATAACAATGAGATCAAACGAAACCTGCTGGTCAACAACGATTGGAGCATCGAGATGCAGAGGAGCGATGGCAACATCATCGAAGAGAATGAGATCCGCGAGAGCATCAATGATGCCATAAGAGCCATGAACTGCAATAGCTCAACAATCGTCAACAACATCATCAGTGAAAGCGGCAAGGACTGCGAATATGATGGCAATGGAAACGCTCTATACCTAGTCGGCTCCATGAACCTGGTTTTAGGCAATATCATCTTCTCCAACAAAGAGAACGGTATTTTTGTGCGGAGCATATTCTGGGGCAATTTGCCGGCGGATGAATCCTATGAAAATATGATAATGAGAAATCACATCAGAGACAGCGGAAAGGACGGCATACGACTTGATCGGAGCTGGGAAAATCAGCTATTTGAGAACAACATCACATCAAGCCTGGGCAACGGAATAAGCTTGATCTTCAGCCACAACAATACCCTTGAATTGAGCAACATCAGCAATAGCCAGATTGGAATCGACCTCGACCAATCCAATTTCACAAGGATTGCCAACAGCACCATTAGAGAGCAGAACAAAAGCGGCATTAGGGTCTGGATGGGCAGAGAGAACTCTATTGAAGACAATGTCCTGGATGGCAATTCTCAGGGAATACTGCTCGATGAGTCCGCCACTGGATGCGTCTGCCTCTCAAATAAAATATCAAACGGCACCGAGGGCATCAGCATATCAGGCCGCTCTTCCGGCAATTCCGCAGTGCGAAACAGAATCATCTCCTGCCTGACGGGCATTGCGGCCTCAAATTGCGAAAGAAACACCCTGCAGTCCAATGTGATTGAGCAGTGCAACCGGGCAATAGCCCTGGATTCGCTCGCCATGCATAACACCATTTATGAAAACGACCTCTTCCGCAATGGCGAGCCGGCCAGAGATGAGGGGAGCAATTCCTGGGACAATTCGACAATCGGAAACTATTTCGGTTGGACGGACTGCCTGGACGATGATGCAGACAACATCTGCGATTCGCCCTTCCTGGTAGCAGGAGGGAGCAACGTGGATAGATTCCCGATAGCGACCTTGACGACTTGATGATAAGGCAATTTGATGATTGGATGAAGGAAAATACAGCTGCTTTCTGGGAGGAGATAAAAAAGAGATGGCCCGGCAAGTTCCGAGACCAGGAGAGGTTCATCTTCGAGAATATTCGCCCAGGTGACCGGATATTCGTGGGCACTGGCTGCGGCGAGCCCCAACATCTGGTCAGGTCTCTCCTGGAATTCGCCAAGAATCAGCCCAAGGCCTTCATAGATGCCGAACTGATCAACATAGTCACTCTTGGCGTGGCCCCCTACACGGATGAAAAGTTCAAAGACAACTTCCGGCTCAACTCATTTTTCATTGGCGAGAGCGTGAGAAAAGCCGTTAACCGAGCAGAGGCCGACTACACCCCCATATTTCTCTCAGCTCTGCCGAGCCTGATCCGCTCAGGTAGAATACCGCTCGATGTGGCTCTGATCCAGACCACTCCGCCAGACCTGGATGGGAACATGAACCTCGGAGTAAGTGTTGACATAGCCCGGGCGGTTGTGGAGAAAGCTGGAATCGTCATCGTTCAGCCCAACTCCTTTATGCCGGAGGTGGACGGCGACGGCTGGATCTGCATGGATGATGTGGACTATATCGTGGCCAGAGATGAGCCGTTGCTGGAATATGTCGAGGACGTGCCCGGAGAGGTGGCCCTTAAGATTGGCGGATACGTATCCCGCATTGTGGATGACGGATCAACCATCCAGGTGGGGTACGGCAGCATTCCCAATGCCATCGTATCAGGCCTCTCTCTGAAGAAGCATCTGGGAGTGCATACCGAGCTATTTGGGGATGGCATCGCCCGGCTGATGGAAGCGGGTGCAGTGGACAACAGTCAAAAGAGCCTGCATCCAGGAAAGAGCATAGCCACATTCTGCATGGGCAAAAAGAAGACATTCGATTTTCTGAGGGGCAACAGTTCTGTGGAGTTTCGGAGCATCGACTACACCAACAATCCTCTCATCATAGCTAAAAACAGGAAGATGACGGCCATCAACAGTGCTCTGGAGGTTGATCTCACAGGTCAGGCTACATCGGAGTCTCTGGGGCACAGCTTTTACAGCGGCATTGGAGGCCAGGCTGACTTCATGAGGGGCGCGGCCCTGGCTCAGTACGGCAAGACCATTCTTGCCCTTCCTTCCACTGCTCAGAGCGCGGGGGCGGATGGGTCGGCAGGAGCATCTTATCGAGGGCCGGTCGTCTCCCGAATCGTTCCATTCCTCAGAGATGGTGCGGCAGTCACTCTCACGCGGGGCGACGTTCATTATGTGGTAACCGAGTACGGGATCGCCTACCTGCATGGCAAGAGCATTCGAGAGAGGGCTATGGACCTCATCTCAATCGCTCATCCAGGTTTTCGGCACTGGCTGATCGAGGAGGCAAAGAGGCTGCATCTCATCTATCCGGATCAGGCATTCATTCCCGGCATCAAGGGCGAGTACCCGGAGGATCTGGAGGTTCGAAAGACCACAAGGGCCGGATTGCCGCTGTTGATCAGACCTATCAAGATCAGCGATGAGCCGATGCTCAAGGAATTTTTCTACTCCTTATCAAACGAGAGCATGTATCAGAGGTTCATATCAGCTCGAAGGGATATTCCCCATGAAGTCCTGCAAAAGTTCGTAGCTGTGGACTACTTCACCAAGATGGTGCTGGTGGCGGTCCTGGAGGACGATGAAAGGCAGTCCATCTGCGGCCTCGGCCAGTACGGAATGAACAGCGACATGTACACGGCTGACGTAGCTCTTGTGGTCAGGGATGACTGCCAGAAAAAGGGCGTAGCCGGAGAGCTGCTCAGCTATCTGACTTATCTCGCCAAGAGGCAGGGGCTCCTTGGATTTACGGCCGAGGTTCTGGTCGGCAATGACCCAGTCTTCCGGCTTTTTAAGAAGATGGGTTTTGACGTCAGCAAGAGAAATGAGCAGGGGGTTTTTGAGATGAAGGCGATGTTTCGGTGACAAAAACGCTGCAACTCTATTTCCCTTCCTGCGATATCAAACCTGCCTTAGGACCCACTCAGGATCCGATCACCTTTGCCATCTTCTCCTTCCAGGCTTTCACCTCGTCTGCGTTGATGACGTCTATCGATCCTCCCTGGAACTCGCCTTCCACATCGCCCATCCTCTCCTCCATCCAGCCCTCGATCTCCAGATAGAGGTTCTTGAGTGCATCCAGGACCTCCGGGTCGGCCTTCCACAAACCTCTCTGCTCGGCTTCCAGTAGCCTCCGGCCCATCTCCTCCATGGCCCAGGGGTTGTTCTCCTGGAAGAACTTGCGGTTCTCTTCGTCCATGATGAAGGTCTTTGC
>CAZFFD010000097.1:0-7888 GCA_964518035.1 uncultured Methanotrichaceae archaeon
ATCTTCGTATTTTGGGACTTTGTTGGATAGATCCTATACTTGAAAGCCTTAAGCATCGATGTGCTTTATGCGTTTATGGAATAAATAGATTTGGAGCATAATGGAAGGACTCCGCTTTCATCCGTTGCGACTGCGTCGCAACTCCCGCAAACTCTGCGGAGTTAGCGAGATCACCGTGAACGGTGGGTTCTTCTCGCTCCGTCCTTTCCGATCCTGCTAGATAAAAATATTTTCGAGTTATGAGTTAATTTTAAGTATTAATATAGTCAAGGCAAAAAATGCTATGAAAGTCTATATTAGTATGAGGATAGGATTATGAATAGATCTGCTTTAATGCATATAGCCTTGGCAGGAGTTCTGCTATGCGCCTTGTCTTCAGCGGAGGCGTTTACGCTTGACATATTTGGCAATGCCAATATGGATGATGCAATTGATGAGACGGACATCGATTACCTGAAAGGAGTGATCGCAGGAACAAATCCGGTCACAAACTTAAGCGATGCCAATTGCGACGGCGCAATCGACGATCATGACATTGAGCAGGTCGAGAAGATTATCGGCGGAGACGAAACGGAGATTACGCTGATAGACTCGGCAGATAGAATTGTGACTGTGCCAATGCCGTTGGAGAGGATAGTGGTTTACAGCAGCTATGCAATTGAAGGGCTGAGAGCAATTGGAGTTGATCTGGACGACAAAATAGTAGGGGTTTATAACTATATCCAGCAAAACGGAGAGTACTATCCTCAAGTTAAAGACAAGCCGACGGTAGGCAGCTACAAGGAGATAGATTATGAGAAGATAGCTGAACTCAAGCCGCAGGTAGTGCTTTTCTACACTGCCAGCCAGCCTTTTGTCAGCGAGGACAAGATCACAATATCCGGCGCTAAAGTAGTGTACCTGGATGTTTATATGCCAGATACACTCGAGAGCGATCTCGGAGCAATCGGCTTTCTCTTTGGAAAAGAAAAAGAAATGAAAAAAGTAATCGAATGGCATCAGCAAATAAGCAATACAATTGAGGATAAGATAAAGGATCTCTCACCGGAAGAGAAGCCAAAAGCTTTCCTGTACAACTATCCAGATAGCTATTTGCCTGATGGGGTTTTTGCCACAAAAAATAAAAACAGTTCTTTTCATCAGGTGTTCGTCAAGGCAGGGCTTATTAATATCGCTGCAGACCTGCCAGAGGATAGTCCGCATGTGGAGCCTGAATGGATATTGGAGCAGGACCCAGATGTGATAATTGGAAAGGTTGGAGCAAAAAAAGAGCTCTCCGGCTATCTTGCAGATGATTCAAAGAATTTGACCGAGTTGCGGGAAAAAATCAGGAATGCTCCTGGCATTAATGGAACAAAGGCAGCTAGGGAGAACAAGATATTTTTGATCTGTACTGATATTGACAGCGGAATAGATGACATCGTAGGGATATCTTACGTGGCAAAATGCCTGCATCCTGATCTGTTCAGGGATCTAGACCCGATTGAATTGCACAGGGAATATATTGAGGATCTGCAAGGCCTTGAGTACAAAGGAATCTGGTTTGATCCATTGCCATCTACGAGCTGATTCATAATTAAAGGTTGGGAAGATATGAAAGCATATTTGAAGATTGGTCTGATCGCCCTGTTCGTCCTGGCGACAGCATCTGTGGCCTGGGGCAATGAATCGAATGATCAGAATGATGAGGGCATTTCTCTTGGAATCTATGGAAATGCCAATATGGACGGCACAGTTGACGAAAAAGATATAGACTACCTGAAGAGCGTGATTAGCGGAACAAATCCGGCCACAAACCTGAGCGATGCTAATTACGATGGCAAAATCGACGACCAGGATCTTGAGCAGATCGAGAATATCATTGGCAGAAAGCAGACAAAACTGGTCCTTCTGGATTCTCAGGGCAGTGTCGTAACAGTTAAAACACCAGTAGAGAGCATCATCGCTGTTAACAGAAATGCTGCAGAGGCTTTGAGGACAATTAAGGCAGCAGATAAGATCATCGGGGTTAGTGATACGGCCTTGAACGATAGGTCTTACTTCCCAGAATTCCTGAATGTCCTAAATGTAGGTTCGGGAAAGACTCCGGATTTCGAGAAGATCATAGAGCAAAAGCCGGATCTAGTAGTTTATTACGGCACTCAGTGGAAGACGGATTATGAGACCCTAAATGATACTCTCAAGAAAGCTGATCCGGACATCTCTGTAATCGGCTTGGACTGCTTCAAACCGGAGACTTATGTAGAAGACATTACGAAGTTAGGGTACATTGTCGGAAAGGTCGAGGAGGCTAATGAGTTCACTGATTGGTATAATGAGAAGATGGACAAAATAGCCGAAATTGTAAAGGATATACCTCAAGAAGCAAAGCCAAGGGTATATGAAGGCGGAAGATCAGAACTCTATAAAACAGGGGGTTCTGGCACATCATCGCACAATGCAATCGTCATGGCTGGCGGAGAGAATATCTTTGGAGATACCGATGGAGATGTAAATGTTGATCCAGAAGCATTGGTACAAAGAGATCCTCAGTTCATAGTTTGGAAGATCAGTAACATCGGCGGCTATTCTCTGGAGAAGGACAATTTTTCGGAATTTATCGAGAAGAAAAATGAGATCCTGGATCACTCCGAGCTGGCGAATGTCTCGGCGATTAGGAGCGACAACGTCTATATTCAGTCGGCTGATATATTCTTTGGCGGAAGGTATTTCCTGAGCGTTATCTATATGGCAAAGTGGTTCCATCCAGATCTCTTCAAAGACCTGGATCCAGAGGCGATACACCAGGAGTATCTAACCAGATTCCAGAATCTGGACTATGACCTCGATAAGAACGGCGTATTCGTTTATCCGCCATTGGAAGAGAGCTAAATGAAAAGAGCAAATCTCTTCCAAAATATATTTTGAATATCGAAAGACCACATGGCGGCGCTCTCCTGCCGCCTTTTTATCATGATCGTGCAGCTATTCCATCTCATCAAACTCGTATCTCTCCCACTCTCTTTCTCCCAACATGATCTCGAACTCAGGGGCTGTGAGCATTGGGATTTTGTATTTGGCAGCATCGTCCAGGGCCACCCTTGGGCAGGCCGTTGACACAGCGGCCTGTGCACCGAGGTTAAGAAGCCTGTCAGGCTCGACGTTGTCCAGATAGACCAGAAACATCTCCAGGCCTCTGGCCTCGCCCAAGGCCTTGATCCGTTGGGCCAGGGCCATTCTTCTCTGGCCGGGCTTCTTGGAGACCAGAATCGCGAAACGTTTCGCCTCCTGAGCCCGGCAGATGGCGGCAAAGCGTCTTCTCAGCAGGGCATCGGTGTTGATCTCTGATACCTTGCCGGTTATTGGGTCCGCAGTCACCACTCTCTTTGCAGTTGCCAGAGAAATGCCCAGAGGATGAAACTGGCCTGTGCCTATGAATATGAACTCCTTTACATCCAGTGATCGTGCTGTGCGGTAGCTGCATCCCAGGACCTGGCCAGGGTGCCTGATTCTGCCCCCTGCAGGGCCAAGAACGCCCTCGATGCCTTCTTCTCTGAGAGCCTGAACAGCCTGATCGATCTTATGGATATGCTGGATAGTGGTTGTGAGGCCCACTCTCTTCGCCCTGAGCGATTGTGCGGCCTTCTTCACAACGTCGGTCAGATCCGCATCCATTCTGGCCTCCAGGAAGATGACGTTCTCTGGACCTTCTCCCAGCTCAGCGTGACCCAGATGAAGCATAAGGTCAACCTCATGAGAAAGCGACATGTCCACGTCGCAGGCCCCAAAGCAGGGGTCTCCGGAGATGATGACTTCAGATCCCGTCTGCTCCTCAATTTGTCGGGCCAGAGCGGGCATGGACCGCTTCAGACCTTCTGGAGCCTGTAATCCCACCCGGCGGGCGTTGCTCTTTTTGACAAGCTCAACAGCCCGATCGAGGTCAAGGTCGTAGCCTGAGAAGCAGGAGCAAGAGCCTGAGATGGTACCGGCATCGGTGCTCGTACTGGTTCTAGAACCAGCGGTCGAGTGTGCTCTGGCCACGTCGATATGCCTCCTCAAGCCTTTTTGCCGTCTTTTCAACCCTCTCTGCGTCGAAGTCTCTCTCGTCAACCAAAAATGAGACTATTTCCTCAATGCGGGGCTTCTTTGTCTTGATCTCGTAGTCGTCTGTAACAGAAGGATGCAAGAATAGATCCCGAATCTTGGCGAAGTTCTCGATGTTCTCCTCCTGATCGGCAAGAACAGACTCCAGGTCTCCTTTCTCCCGGATTAGCTTCAAGGCTGTCTTGGGGCCGACGCGGGTCAAGCCGGAATTGTAATCAGTGCCGCACATGATGCCGATCTCAACAAGCTGCTTTCGGGTTATACCGAGGCGATCGAGGCCTTCTTTCAAATGGATGACCTCAGGCTCCACATCCACGTAAATGTTCTTTTTTGGCAGCTTCCTTTTGCCGGTGATGGCCAGATTCCTCACCACCTGGGGCGCTCCGAAGAGCAGAGAGTCGTAGTCCTGGCTTGCCACCCAATCGACATCTCCTTTTCCTGCCATGTGGGCAGCCTGGGCCTCGCCTTCCGAGGGGGCCATGATGACTGGAAGGCCCATAGAAAGAATAAGCCTTCTTCCGTCTTCAAGTATCTCGGAGTTGATTCGGGAGGATGCCTGAGCGTACTTGAATCCCTCCTGGCCGGCTGCCTGAGCTTCCTGCCAGGCACAAGCCGCCTTCTCTCTGATCTCTGCCCTCTCGGCCAGCGTTCCTGCCTTGAGATCAGGCGGTTCTCCATCGAAGACGAAGGCCAGCTTGACTCCGGATTCGATGAGATTGGCGGTGCGATACAACAGGCCGGATAAGTGAGAGGTTACTCTTCCCTGTTTGTCCATGAGCGGCGTTCCGTCCTTCTGTCGTATTATGCTCAGGAACTGGTACAGAGTATTAAAGGCATCAACCGCCACCCATCGGCCAGAGAGATCCTTGATCTCTATCTTCTTTTTCTGCAGCAAGTCTCCCAAATCAACGCCCATGACTCATCTCCTGATACCTTCTCCCACTTAATAATATCTTTAAATACGAGTTTGTAGGGATATTATTTGGATGTGCGAATCCATGATTGAGATTACAGAAGCGGCTGCAAATATGATCAAGCGCAGCCAGGTTGAGGGCAAAGTCATCAAGATGTTTCTGGCGGCAATTGATGCCAGCGGCGCTAGCTACGGGCTTGCACTGGGTGACGAAGAAAAGGATGATCGGGTCTTTGAGAGCCGCGGTGTGAAGATTTACATGAGCCGAAAGGATGCAGAGCTGCTCAGCGAGACCATAATCGATTACGTGGACGATGATCGCGGAACCGGTTTCATAATTCGCGGCCCGGAGGACGAAATATCCGGATGTGCTTCCTGCGCCAATGCCGACGATTGCGATCATGATCACAGCAGCTGCGACCACGACCACAGCGACTGCGGATGCGGCTGCAGCTAAATTTTTTTGTCCTCATGCGAAGCCGCGAAGAACGCGTCCATAATCTTATTGAACTCCTCCGGTCGGTCAAGTTGCAGCCAGTGACCTGTACCTGATATTTTGATATGAGGCAGGCCTGGCAGAAGGTTATGCAGGCTGATGGGCGTGTCATTGATGTCCGTTATGATCGAGAGCTTTCGCCCAGCATAGCGTTTGAGTGGAGTGAGTGGATCGAAGCGTAGAATTGACTGGAGGGCCCCTGTTACAACCTCTTTTCTGGTGCTCTTCAGATCCGATAAAAGCCGCTCCTGTATTGCAGGACTTGATCCGGCGATCATGCTCTTCCAGTATCCTTCTATCGTCAGAGCATAGGCTTCAGACTGCAGAGCCTCCAGGAAGGGTTCCGTCACCTCCGCTGGCAGCCTTCGAGCATCGCCTGAAGGATCAGCCAGAAGCAGGCCGGCGAGCATCTCCGGGTGCTTTCTCGCGAACTCAATGGCAGCAGATGCGCCAAGGCTGTGTCCCACCAGGAAGAATTTATGCAGGTGCAGAGCCTCTACGGCTGATTCAATGTCCTTTGCCAGAGCGGAGATGGAGTAATCGCCGTCCGGAGCCGGGCTGGAGAGGCCATGTCCGCGAAGGTCGAGGGCCAAGGCCCGCCGATTCTGGCGCAGGTGATCCAGCTGGTGGGACCAGTGGCCGCAATTGCCTGCTAGCGAGTGCACGAACAGCACGCAATCGCTGCCTCCGCCACCGTCATCGATGTTCAGAGCCGGAGCGGTATTGAGAAGTCGTCGGGTCATTTTTGCATGGCCTCCTTTGCTGAGCAATGAATGCGATATTGTTCAAGAATTTTGGCACAGATATAAATTGCGGACCATCGGCTGCAATCCAGGATCATTTCGCAGGCACTTTCTGCCCATTCTCGCTAACGTTATCGAAATGCAAAGCGCAAGCCTTAAATATGATACGTGTTAGCATGCTACATGTTAGCATTCATGGGATGATAAGATTTGAGTGAGATTGGCAAGAGAGTTCGAATAGAAAGGATCATGGACAGAGAAAGCGGAAACACAGTGATCATTCCTCTGGACCACGGCATATCTGTGGGCCCGATCAAGGGACTGGTTGACCTGCCGGAGATGGTGAACAAGGTGGCCAAGGGTGGAGCCAATGCCGTTTTACAGCAGAAAGGAATGGTGCGACACGGACACCGCGGCTACGGCAGAGATGTTGGTCTGATTGTTCACATGAGCGCCTCAACCTCGCTTGGGCCTGATCCCAATAACAAGGTACAGGTCTGCCTGGTGGAGGAGTGCCTGAAGATGGGAGCCGACGCCGTATCGGTTCATATCAACATCGGCTCGGAGACCGAGTCTGATCAACTGAGCATCCTGGGATGTGTCAGCGAGCGCTGTGACTTCTGGGGAATGCCTCTCGTGGCCATGATGTACCCACGCGGCAAAGGCATCACCAATCCCAATGATGTGGAGGTCGTGGCCCACGCAGCCCGGGCGGGAGCGGAGCTGGGTGCAGACATCATCAAGACCAACTACACAGGAGACGTCGATTCCTTCAGGCGTGTTGTTGAAGGCTGTCCGGTGCCAGTGGTCATAGCCGGTGGGCCGAAGACTGAGACCGACATGGAGTTTTTGCAGATGATCGAAGGAGCACTGCAGGCGGGCGCGCGTGGCGTGGCGATCGGCAGGAATGTCTTCCAGCATAAGGATCCCGTGAAGATGACTCAGGCCATTGCAGCCATTGTCAACAAGGGCAAGACTGCTGATGAGGCGATCAAGATCCTGGTTTGAGAATACCAAAGAGCAAAGCTTATTGCTGATCTGCCGAGAGCCACTCGTCACGAGAGATCCCACATGAAGTCGTGATCGGAACCTGCAAAAGGTCCTTCAAATCCAATTTTTTTTAGTAGCTTGATAAGCTTAGTCCTTGAAACCGGCACGATTCTACTCAATGGCGCTCACCGGTTCAATTGACGCAGTTATTACATGGCCACCAATTGACGGGATGGACCTCCCCATCCGGAGCCTGAGTGCTATCCAGCCTTCAATAACTGAAACAAGCTCTTTTCGTGCCTCCTCAATCGTTTTGCCTGTTGCCCAGGCTCCCTGAAGCTCAGGTACCGACACAAAGATCGGCTCCTCATCATCGATGGTCTTGTAAACGGCCTGTTCTAGAGCAGCCTCGATATATTCGGAGAACATGTAGGCTTCTATTAATCGGTGAAAGAAAATATACCTTGTGCCTCTGCAAATTCGCACTGAGGCTTAAGATTGCAGGGGGCAGTGGAAGCCTACTCTCGTTCGCGAGTGCGGGCTCAAGCATCATTTTTTATTGCGCAATTTGCCCTTTTCCGCCGGGATGCTCGTTCTATTCCAGCTTGTTCTCGTCTTCCGGCAGTTCTCGGCTGTTCACATCACCTTTATTTCCGGGCACGA
>CAZFFD010000098.1:0-7809 GCA_964518035.1 uncultured Methanotrichaceae archaeon
CGCCATTGCAGATAAAATCATGACCGTGAGCGTGATCCATTTTATCCCTCAAGATTTTCCATCCATAGCCTCGGTCCGGATTACGTTTAAAGATTGTCCATCCCCATCTCCTGATATCCGGCATTTCGTTCCCATTAGGCATGGCAAGCATGGCAGGCATGCTAGGCATGGCATCAAGCTTTATATACCAAAGAGCTCTCTTTAGGAAAGTTCGATGCAGTTATCCGTGGTTTCATTGGGGGAGTGATAGATCGTTATACTTGCTAGGGGCTATTTTTATAGGAGTGCGGGGGATGGTAGCCATAAGAGCATGCGGAACTCTGGCGGGTTTCAAGGGGAAGGCTGAGTTACATGTGGAAAGCTGAAGATTCTTTGGAGCACTATGGAATAGAAAATTGGGGCAACGGCTATTTTTCAGTTAACGATAAAGGAAATATTATCATAATCCCCAGCAAAGACCGGACCCAGTCGGTGGATATCATGGAACTCATTGAGGAGATCGAGAAATCCAAGGACCTGGAGTTTCCCGTGTTGCTACGCTTCCCTCAGATCCTGGAGGACAGGATCAATGAGATCACAGGCGCCTTTTTGGGATCAATTGAGGAATTCTCCTACAAAGGCACCTACCAGCCCATCTTTCCCATGAAGGTCAACCAGAGAAAAGAGGTAATCGAGTACATTATCAAATACGGAGCCAAGTACAGAATAGGTCTGGAGGTCGGAACAAAGGCTGAGCTGCTTGCTGCCCTCTCCCTAGGCCTTCCCAAAGAGGCGCTGCTCATCTGTAACGGCTACAAGGACGAGGACTATCTGCGTCTCGCCTTGAGCATCCACAATGTCAATAATATCATAATAGTCGTCGATCTTTTCGAGGAGATCTTCGATATCATCAAGTATGCCGAACTGATGGGCATCACGCCGCGGGTTGGCATGAGAGTCAAGCTCTTTGCCCGTGGCTCAGGACGCTGGGTGGAGTCTGGTGGCGAGTCAGCCAAGTTCGGGCTCTCAACAAGCGAGGCCCTGGAGATGATGAGGATTCTTAGAGAGAAAGGCTACATTGACGGCCTGAAGATGATTCATTTCCATATCGGCTCGCAGATCACAGATATCCGGACCATCAAGAACGCCATGAACGAGGCGGCGAGAATCTATGCCAAAGCCCGCAAGATGGCCAATATCGAATATCTGAATGTTGGCGGCGGACTGTCTGTGGACTACAACGGCTCCAATACGGCCACGCCGTCCAGCGCCAACTATACTCTGCGCGAGTATGCCAACGATGTCGTCTACACAATCCAGAAGATCTGCGACGACGAGGACGTTGCATGCCCCACCATCGTCTCGGAGAGCGGCAGAGCCATTGCCGCATACCACAGCCTGCTGATCTTCAAGGTCATCGGAAAGAAGAATGCCAAGGACTCAAGGCTTCGCACTCCTAACGAAGAGGACCCGATACAGATTGACGATTTGTGCAGCGCCTTCAAGGAGATCAATCTGGACAACTACAAAGAGCATTATCACGATGCTCTGCAGTACAGAGACGAGCTTTACGATTCATTCAATCTGGGCAACATTGGCCTAGAGGAGAGGGCTAAGGGCGAGACCCTCTTCTGGATGGTCTGCAAGAAGGCAGCATTTCTCGCAAAGCAAGCTGAGGACGAGTCGGATGAGTACCAGGAGCTGAAGAAGCTTGTCAGCCAGAAGTACATCGGCAACTTCTCACTATTCCAGTCTGTGCCTGACATGTGGGGCGTGGAGCAGATATTTCCTACCATCCCCCTGCATCGCTTGAATGAGATGCCATCAGAGAGAGGAAGGATTGTAGACATCACATGTGACTCAGACGGTGAGATCAAACGCTACGCTGGAGACAGCGAGGGCCTGGAATATCTGGACATGCATACGCTGCTCGAGAACGAGGACTACTATCTGGGAATATTCTTACTGGGGGCCTATCAGGACACTTTGGGAGACTTCCACAACCTGCTCGGATGCGCTCATGAGGTGCATGTCATGGCAGACGGCAACGACTGGTACATCTGCCAGAAGGTAGAGGGCGACACCTGCCGAAAGCTCTTGGATTTCTTCAACTACGAGACCAAGGACTACATCTGGGAGATCATGGACCGCTGCGTGGACAAACACCTGTGCATACCGAAAAGAGAGCTGGAGCAGATCGAGGCACAGCTAAACCGGACGCTGAAGGGCTACACCTACTTCATTACCAAGCCCAATGGGTCAAAGGGAAAGGAGAAGGAGCAGGCAGACAACGTGATCAAGAGCTGAGCGAGAAAGATGGGGCTTTGCTCCTTTTTTCTCCATCTCAGAGAAGGGAAGGCCGGAAGACGGGATTCGCAAATGGAGTGCATTTCTGCCGTCTCCCTGCCGCATGGGCTATAATTGCCAGACTCCGCAATTTAAGTCATGGAGCAACAATCACAATGGTCAGATCCATCTCAAATGGCTTTTTTTTATTCCTCCTCCAGTCCGCAGAGCTGGCAGTGGTGATGCCATTTTGGCTCGGCTATGAGCTCTACCGAACTATTTTCTGCAAAGCTGAAGGCATTCAGATCGCGGATGTATTTCGGGGCATCTCCTGCGGACATGCTCTTGGGCCTGATCCTGCCTACCTCGTGACCTAGGACGCCGAAGCGGCCATCCGTCTTGTCGATGGTCACAACGGCATATTCTGGCATTTCCTCGCTTTCGCCATCGTTCAGGTACAGCAGCTTTCCGTGATAGAAGCTGTAGCAAAGGGGCCATTTGTGGTTGAACATCGCCTCCACAAGGTCGCCCTCGCTCTCGATCTCCTGGAATGAGAACATGCGGTCGGGATGGTTCATCATAATCGCCTCTGTGCCGGCAATCGGTCAGGCCGACAAACTGATTGGTATTACGATATTTAAGATATAGATTATGAGTTATGAACTTTTTGCTATGAATTATGCACAAAATTATTGGCGTGCCATATGCCTGGCTATCATGTGGAGATCCTAGGGCTTGGAGCCACTTATCTTGTGCTAGTTATTTTTTGGCTTTGCTGAGCAAATCTTAAATCATACTACTAAGTTATCATTAGATATGAACTTCGCAGTATTATCGACAATATGCAGCTGGAGCTGATTAGGATGAAAGGACGAATTATCATATCATTGCTGTTGGTCGGGGCAGTATCTGCAACTATACTGCCGCTGGCCGCAGCTTACACGCTGGAGATCTTCGGCAATGCCAATCTGGATGATGCGGTCAATGAATCGGATATCTCCTATGCTCATGACATAATTGCCGGGAGGGTAGCATCCACTGAGCTGGCTGACGCCAACCGGGACGGCAGCGTGGACGAAGAGGACATCACTCAAATCGAAGAGATCATCAACGAATCGGAAGAGAGCCTCTCTCTCAAGGCCTTTACGATCTATGACCAGTCCAAGATCGTGGCCATCCCCATGCCGGTTGAGAAGATCGTCATCCTCAACTTGGCCTGCGCTGAGGCCATTCGATGCTTGAAAGCAGAAGATAAGGTCATAGGAATCGGGACATCAATGACTGAGGGAGCGAACAAGGACTTCTTTCCGGAATTGTCCGATCAGCCGGCTGTCGGAAAATGGAGCGATCCGGACATCGAAGCGATCCTGCGGCTCAAGCCGGATGTTGTGATCGCAGACTTGAGGACGCCTGACCCCGAGAAGCTGGAGGACAAGCTGTCCGGCTCAGGGATCGTAGTCCTTCGCATGGGATTTACATATCCTGATTATTCGATGCCTGAGATGATGGCCCTGGGCATGATTTTGGGAAAGAAAGACGAAGCGGCACAGTTCACTGATTTTGCGGGCAATTATATCGATCTCATTGAAGATCGGGTCTCGACTATCCAAGAGAGCGAGAAGCCTCGAGTCTATCCCATCTATTATACATCAGACAACCTCTGGAAGACCGGCTCCAATGGCTCAATTGTTGATATGCTCTGCGGACTTGCGGCAGGAGATAACATCGCACACAATCTAACCGGCGGAACCAGCGGAATGTATCCTACAGTAGACCCTGAGTGGGTGGTGGAAGAGAATCCCCAGATTATCTTCACTTGGAGCTCTCCTGGAGGATATAGCGTGGATAACGACACCCAGATGCAAGAGCTGTGGACGAGAATCGTCGAGGCACCGGAGCTTGCAGAGGTGGATGCAGTAAAAGACAGGCAAGTGCATCTAATGACTACAGAGGTCACCAGCCGGCCAAGGTGGTTTGTGGGCCTGGCCTATCTCGCCAAGTGGTTCTATCCGGATCAGTTCGAAGACCTAGATCCGGAGGCTGTGCATAAGGAGTATTTGGAGAAGTTCCAGGGAGTTGGATATCAGGGAATGTTCGTATATCCAGAGTGATGAAATCAGGATTTTTTTAATTTTTTAGATCTGTTATTCTGAGATCAGTAATTCACCTCCTATGATTCTGTGCTCGCCCTCGCTGTCGTGCACAGTGATGTCGTCCTTGCCGCCACTCTCTGCCGGATCGCCTCTTGGAAAGTCCTGGTATCTTTCCAGCAGCGAGATGGCCTCTTCTATCTCAGTTATCTGACGCGAGATCAGCACATTTGCGATCTTCTCTGCCTCATCGGGATCGATCCTTTCCCCAAGGCCCCGGCACTCGGAATGCATCAGCACACCGCGATCCAGGTAGAACGGATATGTGCGGCAGAGATGAGGCCGGTCTCTGTAAATTGCGCATCTGCCCTCCTGGAAAAACCGGCAGGATTCCCTATCTTTTTTCAGCCGCCACTCAAGAGTGTGAAAAGATCCATCTCGGCCCCACTCGCCTTCCTTTGGCGGCCCTGCCACCTCAAGCCAGGCGAGCCCTGCAGCAGCACAGATGCGCCTGACCTCGCGTGGGAAAACCAAAACGCTGTTGTCTTCTCCGCGGCAGCACTCCCCGCAGCGAAGGCACGAGAATCCCAGCTCTTCTATACGGGCGGCCAGACTGGTTGGGGTGAGCTTTTTGGCTTCGGATAATTCCTCATTCAGCTCGGCTATCCTCAGGCCTCTCTCTACTTCATCCATTCATCTCTTGCATAGTGCGATGAAGTTATCGAGAAGCTCAGAGCCGTATTGGGTGTGCACAACCTCAGGATGCCACTGCACACCATACAGAGGCCTGGTGAGGTGCTTCATGGCCTCGATCTCACATACATCGGAGCGGGCCAGGACCTCAAAGCCCTCTGGAAGCACCGAGACTTGATCCATATGTGAGGCCCAGGTCTTGAACCTGGCTGGCAGGCCCTTGAGAATGTCGTCTTCTTTGATAACCTCCACGTCCACTTCGGCATAGCCTCCAATGCTACCGGGAACCACGCGTCCTCCAAAGGTGGTGCCCATGAGCTGCATCCCAAGACAGATTCCAAGCATGGGTATGTCCAGATCCCGCAGATAGTCAGCGCCGCGCCCGGCTCTATCAAGAGTGGGGCCGCCCCCCAGGATCAAGCCATCTGCATCGATATCCTCTGGAGGAGTCTGGTTGGAGATGAGGTCAGAGTCCACCCGATCCCGAATGGCACGCCGGATGAGGTGATTGAACTGTCCGTAATTGTTGACTACAAGTATTCGCATTATCCTGATCTTGCAGCGGATTATGATGATATATTTTTTGGCGGGAAACGCGTTTAGGTCGTTCTTTGGGATCTTTAGAAATATTATCTCCAAGTATTATGATGAGAATAATAAAATATGTAGTGGATTTTACCGCAGACATAGATTACAAATTTATATGAAAAATCACCTAACCTCTGAAGCATGATGCAACCATTTGATCGAGTACTGATAGGAGAAGCGCTTGTCGGAGAGGGACCTGAGATCGCCCATATCGATCTAGTCATTGGGCCTAAAGGAAGCTCTGTGGAGCAGGCCTTTGTTAATGCCCTGGCCTCGCCGGCTCAGGGACATACGCCATTGCTCGCCGTCCTCGCGCCAAACCTTCCTGCAAAGCCTGCTACTCTGCTGGTGAACAAGGTCACAATCAAGGGAGCCGGACAGGCCATACTCATGTTCGGGCCGGCTCAGGCGGCTGTGGCAAAAGCAGTAATGGATTGCGTAAAGGCTGGAACCCTGCCGGAGAAACTGGCCGAGGAGCTGATGATAATCGTATCCGTGTTCATCGAGTGGGATGCCAAGGACAAGAAACTGGTTTACGATTTCAACTACCAGGCCACAAAGCTGGCAATTGAGCGCGCAGTATCTCAAAAACCCCCAGTCTCGGAGATATTGACTAAGAAGGACTCTGCGAAGCATCCCTTTGCCTAGCTAATATGAAACAAAGATTAATAAATGGCCTGCCTGAGCATTTATCCGGATAATGTAGTGTGGGTGTGGTAAGTGTGGTGAGTGTGGTGAAAGGAGAGTGTGGATATGCGGTTTAGTGATAATATCGAGCACAGGTACAGATATATTTTTCTCATGATAATGATAGCCAGCCTGTTCCTGGCCCTTTCGGCCTCGGCGCAAATAGGGCTTTCGCCGGATGTCATGGGGCAGGAAGGGATAATCCCTACGGAAGGCACAGGCGGAGCAAACGACAATCAGCAGCCGGTCATCGACTCAATCGATAGCAATAAGGAGAGTCCTCAGGAGGCAGGTTCCTCTATAAAATGGACTGCCAAAGCTACTGATCCAGAAGGCGATTCTGTTTTATTCCAATTCCGGCTGAAGGGCCCGTCCACGGGAGACGCATGGTCGATAGTCGCTCCCTGGTCCGAGGAGAACGCCTGGAAATGGGATACTGATTCACAAGAAGCAGGAGAGTACCAGATAAGCGTCTGGGTCAAGGATGAAAGCCATCCTGATGATCAATTCACTCCAAACGAGAAAATCGCTCTGTTCACTCTGACCGCACCACAATCCGCGCCCATCGATCAGCAGCCGCCTGTGAAGGAACAGGAGGCTCTGCCTCAAAATGTTGAGCCTATCAACCAGGCGCCGGTCCTGACAGGTCTCACCTCATCACCAGCCAGCCCACAGGAGGCAGGCGCGGCTATCGCCTGGACTGCAGAGGCCAGTGACCCGGAGGAAGACGGCCTGCAGTTCCAGTTCCTTTTGGATGGTCAGCCGGCAACCGATTGGCAGTCTCAGCCTCAGTGGGTATGGTACACCTCTGCCGATGAGGCAGGGTCTCATAGCATCGAGGCAAGAGTCAAAGACGGCACGCACAATGAAAATGGAGACTCGTCAAAGAGCGCAACATTCACGCTGAACAAGCTCAATGAAAAGCCGACCATTTCCGAATTTTCTGCAGACAAGGAGAGCCCCCAGGAGGCAGGAAGCATTGTCACCTGGAAGGCGATCGCAAACGATCCTGATAGCGATCCCCTATTATTCAGATTCTTTTTGAATGGACTGCCCACAACCGACTGGCAGTCGATCAACCAGTGGAAATGGACCTCCGCAGAGGGCGATAATGAGGTTTCAGTCCAGATAAGAGACGGAAAGCATGCCGATCAGGACGGATTTGATGATCAGATGAGCACGACGTTTGTTGTATCGTCCCCCAATCAGAAGCCTGCGATCATCAACTTCAGCCCTGACAAGATGAGCCCCCAGGAGACTGGCTCGACCATCACCTGGACCGTGGAGTTCATGGATGCCGAGGGCGACCCACTGGAGTTCCAGTTCGCCCTGGATGGACAGATAGTCCAGGACTGGTCAGAGAGCCCAGTCTGGGTCTGGAATCCTGCCGAAGATCTGATCGGCCAGCATGCAATTGTCGCAAAGGTCAGAGACGGCAAGCACAATCCCGAAGGCGACAGCTCAAAGAGCGCCAGCTTCGAGGTTG
>CAZFFD010000099.1:0-7652 GCA_964518035.1 uncultured Methanotrichaceae archaeon
AAAAGATGTAGCCGAACGAACGGTTCTCTTAGGTACGGATTATGGGACAAAAAAAAAGATAAAAAGCGCAGGAAGGTTCCATTGACGATAAATTATGCTATTTTGGTTTTGTTTAAAAGACAGAACAGTAAGAGCCAATATTTTCCTGAATTCACGCTGAAAAATCGATTATTGTTCGCGGGGCCAATAATCGATCCGGCCCCGGAATAAAACACATCGTGTTTTCAGAATTTATTTTTCCTCTTCTCCTCTGCCCCTCAGGTCATCGAGGTTGTCTTCCATGAGCTTCTTGCTTTTGATCTCTTCCTTTTTGCCACCTTTTCTTTCAGCATCTCTCTTCTTAAAATCAGACAAGAATCTCACCTACAGACCATCAGCACTCGGAACTGTAATTAACCTTTCTATCATCATTTCGCTAAGCTATCGTTTCCATCACCGCTGAATAGGCCCACTGATCATAAATTCCTTTGGAATCGCGATTATCGATTACCATGCCCTTCCATCCGACCTCCCCCAGAGCCTTCGCGATGAGTTCTGCCTCTTTTTGTGTGTAAACTGTAAACAGGACCCTCTTTTTCGCGAGGCTGGAGGCCTTGAGGATGATCTCCTTCCATCGCGGCCAATTGAAATCGTCTATCAGGCCCACCATGAATCCTAAAACGGTATCAAAGGAGCGGGCGAGAAATATGCAGGGCAGGAGCCTTGCATCCAGAACAAAGCTCTTTTTAGGGTTCAGCAGCTTTCTCTTCAAAGCCGTGCAGAGATCGCATCGATCAGAGTCCATGACAAGTGGTTGATGCCCCATGCGGTATAGCGCCTGGGTTGCCATGCCGCTGCCGCAGCAGATCTCCAGGATGCGTCCGTCATCTGTGAGCATTGGTGCCAAGAGCTGCATGAGCCTATCGATTCGCTCTTCGACATAATGAGGCGGATCCTTCGAAGAGCAGCCCTCGCAGAAAAGCTCTGAGTACAGTGAGGTTGCGAGGTATTCATTGATGGCCAGGAAGAAATCGTCATCGTTAGCCACTACTGTCTTGATAGCCTCTGGCATCCACTCCCAGTTCAGCTCAGATAATATCTTCTGAGATGAATACCTGTCAGTGAGCAAAAGCCAGATCCCATCCGGCTCGGTGAGATGAAGGGCATATCCCAGATCTTTGATCTCGATGCAGGAATCGGCATCCAGTCCTTCCTGAAGGATCTCGGCGGTAACGGGCAGATCGAGCAGATCCTGCCAGGACTCTTCAGCCAGAAAGATGCTTTCGGCCTCATCCAGTTCAAGTAGGCGATTGAGCAGCACGAGTCTTCTATCTTTTCGCTCCTGGATATCAATCTTCTTCAAAATCGTTCTGCCTCTTGCGGGAGGCCGGAACAGATATATTATATTCCTTGCAAAATGAGGCTGTTTGAAACTTACCGATCTGCCAGGCGTTGGCTCTCGCATAAAAGAGCGTCTCATAGAGCAATATGGTGATGAAAAAAAGGCCCTGAAGGCAATCCTGGACGCGGATGTTGCCGGCTTATGCAGGGCGTTGAGCGAACGCCAGGCGCTGCTTTTGGTTCAGCATGCCCGCGGGTTGAGGTACGGCATAGCGCCTGAGCAGTTCCTGGCCACAGACGAGGCGGCAAGGATACAGCAGATGCTTGTCTCTCGCCTGGCAGGTTATGCTCATACCGAGTACGCCCGGCAGAAGATCGGCACGCTGTTTGCCTGCAGCTCGATGGATCTATTGGCCGAGAATCGCAAGGTTGCTCTGGCTGCCAGACAGGTGGCTGAGACGTTGCAGGGAACTGCTCTGGAGGATCTGCTTAAAAAGATCCGGCCATTGCGAGAAAAGGATGTTGCAAGGGTTCGCGAGAGGGCAGTGGCTGTCACCTCTGCGGACGCATTCACGAGGCTGAAACAACGAGGGCTGGATAGAAGGATAGACCTGCATCTGACAGAGAGCCCGGTTGAGCTTTTAGACCTGACCAAAAGCTACAGCCACATCTGCCTGGTTGGCACTGAGATGGAGGTTGCAGCTGAGGTCGAGACTGCAGAGTCGCTAGATGATTGGTATCTGGTGCCTGAAGCAATCCTCGGTTTTTATAAGGATAATCTGGAGTGTCTCATGGCCTGTTCTCGGGCTGCTGAAATGCTGCGCGAGAGGGATGTCTCAGGATTTTCTGGATGGCAAACGCTAAGTAGAGCCCTTCTGAAGCTGGATATGTGTGGCGACAGGGAGGAGGAACGGCTGAATAGGCTGGCCGGGCGACTGGCGGTCAGCGTGAACGCATTGGCGGCCTGGGCAAATGAGGAGCTAAAGAAGAGGATCGAGAAAAGCTCCCTGACTTTGGGCGGCACAGATCTGCTTCTCGTCATGAGCAGAGGAGAGGGAGTCCGCGAGCTATTGGAGGCTCAGATGAAGGGCGTCTTCGCCGATGTCCTGCGAGAGGCCAAGGCGCGCGCTGCCGGAGAGCTTGAGCTGGCTGGGGCGGAAGCTGCATGGCTTGAGGAGATCTTCTCCGCCGAAGTCAGCTATCCGCTGGAGCTTGATCGGCAGGCAATGCACTCCTTCGAACAGGAGATCAGAAGCCGCCGGGAGGAGCGGGGGCTGAAGGCCAGGAGGGATCTGGCACGGACATTGCAGGACCAGAGGGACGCCTCATACTCGCTGGTCCATGCCCTGATGGAGTTTGATTTCGCCTATGCTCTCGGCAGTTTCGCTCTCGCGGAAGGTCTCGCATTCCCCGACATTGTCGAGGAGCCGTGTCTATGTTTTGTCGAGGGCAGGCACCTCTTTTTAGAGCGGCCTGAAGCCGTGAGCTACGCGCTTGGCGTGAAGGAGCACCCGGAACGGGTAGCGCTGTTGAGCGGCGTCAACTCCGGTGGCAAGACCACTCTTCTTGACCTCATCGCCCAGATCGTCATCCTGGCGCACATGGGCTTGCCCGTCCCTGCGCGAGCCTGTCGGCTCTCTCTTTACGAGGAGTTCTACTACTTCAGCAAGAGCCGGGGCACTCTGTCCGCGGGCGCCTTCGAGACTGCCATGAGGAAGTTTTCGGTGGTCGAGAACGAGAAACGAAAGCTGGTCCTGGCTGATGAGCTTGAGGCCATAACCGAGCCCGGAGCCTCGGCGCGCATAATCGCCTGTATGCTCGATGAGCTGAACCGGCGCGACTGCGTGGCCGTCTTCGTGAGCCACCTGGCTGAGGATGTGAGGCGATATGTCCAGACGCCTGTGCGAGTGGACGGAATTGCGGCTGAAGGGTTGGACGAGAACAACAACCTGCGCGTAAGCCGAAGCCCGCGCTATAACTATCTGGCCAAGAGCACTCCTGAGCTGATACTGGACCGGCTGGTACGCTCGACCAAAGGAAGGGAGCGGGAGTTTTATGCGAGGCTTCTGGCCAGCTTTCGCGAGAGTCCAGTAGATTGATCAGAACTATTATGAGAAAGGATTTTAGTAATTGAACTATTGAAATTGGACCGGAATCAATGCATATGACAGACAAAACTGATCTGAAGGAAAGGGAGTCGCGGGCAATATTCCAGACCTACGGCCGCCAGGATGTCTTACTTGTGCGCGGCAGCAAAGCCCGCGTCTGGGACTCCGATGGTAAAGAGTATCTTGACTTTGTGGCGGGAATTGCCGTGAACAACGTTGGCCACTGCCATCCTGCGGTGGTCGAGGCCGTGCAGAGCCAGGTGCAGCGGTTAATTCACACCTCTAACCTCTACTACACGGAGAATCAGGTGCTTTTGGCTGAGGAGCTGAAAGGACTCACAGGCATGGACCGGGCCTATTTCTGCAACTCCGGAGCTGAGAGCGTCGAGGCAGCCATTAAGCTCGTCCGCCGGGCTACCGGCAAATCAAAGATCGTGGCTGCAGAGAGGGCTTTTCATGGTCGCACTCTGGGCGCTCTATGTGCCACCTACAAGTCCGTCTATCGCGAGCCCTTCAGGCCTCTTCTCGAGGCTACGTTCGTGCCTTACAATGATATCGAGGCCCTCAAGGCTGCAACAACTCCCGATACGGGTGCCGTAATCCTTGAGCCGGTTCAGGGTGAAGCAGGAGTCTATGTGCCAGATGCCGAATATTTGCGCGCTGCCCGCCAGATCTGCGATGATCGGGGCGCTCTGTTGATCTTTGATGAAGTTCAGACCGGATTTGGGCGCACAGGCAGGTGGTTTGGCAAGGAGCACTCTGGCGTCATGCCGGACATAATGACACTCGCCAAGGCAATGGCTGGAGGCCTACCCATAGGCGCAATGCTGGCCGCAGCTCCCGCCGCAGAGGCCTTTGTTAAGGGCGACCACGGATCGACATTTGCAGGCGGTCCGGTCATCTGCACTGCAGCTTTGGCCACCATCCAGGTGATCCGGGATGAGTCGCTGGTCCAGAGGTCTGAAGAGATGGGAGCATACCTCAGGAACCAGTTGATGAAGCTAGAACCTCAAGACATTCGCGGCCTTGGGTTGATAGTAGGAGTCGATCTCAGTTGCGACTGCAAGTCCCTGGTTGAGAAAGCTCTGCAAAAAGGAGTGCTGATCAACAGCACGGGCGAGCATACCATCCGCCTCATTCCACCTCTTGTGGTTGGAAAGGACGACATCGATAAAGTGGTGAGCGTGATTGCAGAGTCACTCTGACTCCTGGAGACAGTCCCGGTTGCGCCCGGCCTTGAGCAGTCTCAAGCCCTATGTGGCCGGAAAGGGCTTTGGCGAGATATCACGTAAGTACGGCATAGCCCCGGAGACTATCGTAAAGCTCGGCAGCAACGAGAACCCCTATGGTCCGAGCCCAAAGGTGAAAGAAGCCCTCGCTGGCATCTCTCCGGAGAGGTACCCCGAACCCGAGAAGCTTCTGGCCGGTCTCGCCAACTACACCGGATTTCCTGAGGACATGATCATAATCGGTGCCGGGATGGACGGAGTGATGGACACCCTCACCCGTCTGTTCTTGGAGAAGGGAGACCTGACCTTCATTCCCACTCCAACCTTCAGCTACTATGAGATTCTGAGCATCATGGCAGGGGCGCAGCCCATCTTCTCATCTCGTGGCCAGCATCATGAGGTCTCAGATGATCTGCCAGCGGCTACGAAAATGGCATTTCTCTGCTCGCCTAATAACCCCACAGGCAACGTGATCAGCGAAGATGATGTTCGCGGCATTCTGGAGAGCACCGAGGCCATAGTCTTCCTGGACGAGGCATACGTGGAGTTTGCGGAGAAGAGCCTTCTGTCGCTAGTGAAACGATATGACAACCTGATTGTGGGACGCACTCTCTCCAAGGCATTTGGCCTCGCAGGTATGCGTCTGGGATATGCTCTGGCACCAAGCTGGATTGCAGATCAATACAGAAGAGCAGCTCCACCGTTTTACGGCATCACCTGTGCCTCTGCGGCGGCAGGATCGGCTGCTCTGTCTGATCTGCCGTTCATGCGTGAGTCAGTAAGGATGATCGTCGCAGAGCGGAAGCGGCTGCAAAAGGCTATAGCATCCAATCCTTCAGAGGCCAACTTCCTTTATCTGGATACTAAGCAACCATCTTCAGAGATTGCAGAAAGATTTCAGGCGAGGGGCATCATCATTCGCGACTGCCGATCATTCCGGGGAGCCGGCGAGAATCATGTCCGGGTTACAGTGGGAACGCCTTCGGAAAACGACCGCTTCCTCTCGGCCTTCATGGAAATATGCGAATAGCTTTGACCGGCACGCCCGGCACTGGAAAGACCACGGTTGCAGGGCTTGTGCCCTACCGGGTCATTGATATCAATTCCCTGGTAAAGGGTGGCATGAATGTAGGTACCGATCCCGATCGGGGCTGCCTGGAGGCAGACATGGATGCCCTGAGCGCATGTCTTTCGGAGCTAGGTTCTGATGAGCCACTCATCATCGAGGGCCATTTCTCCCATCACTTCGCGGACTGGTCAATAGTCCTGAGGCTGTCTCCCACAGCACTCAGGCCTCGCCTGGAGGCCCGCGGCTATAATGAGAGCAAAATCATGGAAAACCTGGAGGCAGAAGCACTAGATGTGATCCTGGTCGAGGCTGTGGAGCAGTGCCGCCGGGTCGACGAGATCGACACGACCGGGAAGAGTGCAGCAGATGTGGCAAAGATAGTGACGGAACTGATCCAGGGACTGCAGCGCCTTCCTCCGGGTCATGTGGACTGGTTTACTGATTTTTTCAATCCCTGACGGGTTCTGACCTGACAGTTGGCTGTGCAATCTCAGAAGCAAGGATGTTGCCCTTAAAATCCTGTGCACCAAGCAGAAGTCCTAGTCGGCGAGATGCTTTCTCCAGAAAATTGAGGTTGCCGGAAAGGCTGGCATCAGCACATGCTACAACTATAGCACCCATCGTCTCCTTTGAACTGACTATGGGCGCCGACATCCAGATACGAGCGCAGTCTGCATTAGCCGGATGGACACGTGGGCTGCTGAGAAGATATCCGTTCTCCATTCCCCTGATAAAACCGATCAATTCCTCGACAGAACCCTGAAGTGCTCTCAGCACCAGTCCGCCGTCGTCTTTGAGAAATATCCCACCGATCTCTGCTCCTCCGATTCCAGCGATGAAATGGATGAGTACATCAGACAGTTTTTGGTCCAGGTCGGTCGAGGATAAGAGACAGGTCTCAGTTATGCCGTCAATGGCGGAAAGCTGCCGGTTCATCTGCATTATCTCGATTTCGAGATTCTTTCTGGAGGTAATGTCCAGAAGGTTGCCGAGGACTGCTCTTTTTCCCTCATATTCTATGGGCAGAGATCTGATCTCAATCCAGCGATAGGTTCCGTCTTTCCTTTGCACTCTCGACTCGTAAATGGGCGTCGCGGACGGCCAATCTCGTTCGAGAATGGTCACACACTGCATATCGTCAGGCTTCACAAGTTGCCAGAAAGGCAGGCCGAGCAGGCTCTCTGCAGTGCAGCCGAATATCTCGCCGAGCTTGGGATTGGCCAGCCGGAAGGCTCCGTCCTGTAAGATGTAGATGCCTGCCAGAGCATTCTCGACGATGTTCCTGTGGATTCTCTCCGATCTCTGGATTTGGCTTCTCATCGTCCTTTCATTGGCTTTGAATCTGGCCTCTTGAATGAGGTTCTCAAAGACATAAGGCAGGCTCTTGAAGCTCTCAAGGCTCTTGACCACATATTTTGTGGCCCTGTTCTCGAAGGCCACCACAGCCATCTCTGTTGTGCCGTGACCTGAGACCATGACCACGGGAATATCTGGGTCTAACTTTCTGATCTTTACCAGAACATCCAGGCCCCCGATGCCGGGCAGGACGAGGTCCACTGAGATCAGATCGTATGTGGTGGTGGCGATGGCCTCCAGCCCATCCTCGCCAGATGCAGCAAAGTCTAAGAAGAATTCATCATGCCTTCTAAAGCCCATTCGGATCAACTCGGCATGCTCGGCATCATCTTCTATGATGAGAATGCGAAATGGCTTTGCCATGAGAAACCGTCCCTACCAAAAATATCGATATTCGATTTGCGTATTTCTAACTTTCCACATGGGAATCCTTCTATTAGAATATTTGTGCGCTGTATGTCAATTTCACAGGCCTCCATAGTTATATTAGCCTGTATATGCATAAGGTAAGAACGGTCAACTACCGCGCCCTAAAGGACGCGGCTTGCGACTACGATAATGGTGTGTCAC
>CAZFFD010000100.1:0-7546 GCA_964518035.1 uncultured Methanotrichaceae archaeon
AATTGCCGAAGATGAACGCAGGCGCAGGTATCTTAAGGAGGTCGGCGACTGGCTCATAGAGGAATACTTCGAACTCCGCCAAGCATCTTAAATTTTCTGCTATTTTCTGGCTTTTCATTTATTTGGCAAAACCGATCTAATGACAATGGTTAGCATATCTGCGGATAATTTATATGTTTCCAGAATCGCAATCTAAAATATAATACTTAAAAATAATTCTTACTTGGCCAAAGGGCGGATCTCTCTGGATTAGATCAAGTCGTGCGGCATGTTCGCGCGCATTAAATCACAAAGTTTTTTAAGGTTAGTATGTGTTTCCAGGCATTTTATCTCATTGATTCCGCATCGGCAAAGGAGTGTGAAATGGGTTCACAAAGCTTGCAGTTCCTCCGCGCATACCTACAGAGCTTACTGATAGCTATTATCATAATAGTATTCGCCTGAAATTTCTTTTCACAATACATTATATTGAATGTTCACGGTTATGTGGGGTCATTGTGAAAAGCCATTCTGACACTTATTAGGGTTCTGTTTTTCAAAATAAAAATAATTCTTAGTTTTAAGCCATTAACCACAACTATCGACTACTGGAAAGGTTTATATATCACAAAAACCAGGTTAATACTGTGCCAGAATGGCCAGACAAGCAGTCTGATTGCATCGAGATGGAGTAAACTGAAAGGGTATCTTCATCTGAGGGGATGGATGCACCTTCACAGTATCTCGAAATAGTGATGGTTGGATATGGTGCGAATGGATCTGGTATAATGACGCCAGTTGTTCCATAAAAATTTGCGGTGGATTGGCGCACTCCGGGGATATTCGCCATTGTGGTAGCGTTGCGTGAGTAGCATTGCGTCACCAAAAGGGATGGCATGAGGAGTAGCAATGAAGGGGGAGATCGAGGGCTCGGAAGATCTTTTCGGTATCCTACAAAATGCTTCACAGCCATATACTTCTCGCAGGGATGGCACAAGGGGTAGCGAAAGGGAGTCAGGGAGATCGTATCTGATAAGGATTGCGTCTGTTAAAAGCCTGTTCACTGTCGGAAAGGGACGACAAGATCGCTCAGGCCTGAAGCGGATTGAACAATACCATATCCTTGGTCGATAGAGTCTTCACTGTCGGAAAGGGACGGCAGTGAGGAACGATAGGGGACGGCCCAGGTAGTATCGGATACGATCGGATATAGGCAGGCTGTGAATAGGAGAATCTCTTTACAGTCTGACTGGAAAAGGGATGGCACGGGATGAGGGATGGATCGGATAGGCTGAAATAAACCCATTGCATGATGCCTATCCGGTCTGCAGAGATTGTCAATACGAGAGTGACAAGGGGCGAGCGTTTATCTATAGGGAGGAGATAACTATGAGGGGGCATACAAAATTGTTTAAACTGCGTATGAACCTGGAGAGATGCAGGGAGCTGGCGGGTGCTGCGACAACTGAAAATGTCTGCGTGGGCACTGGTAGAAACGTAGCCTCCTCGATTCAGCGCATATTCCATCCTTCTTTGGCAATATCCGGAAGATAATTGTGTGGGGATTTAGATGAGAATCCGGATCGAGATCGAAGATAAGGGATTGAAATCCTCTCATGAGTTCGAGTCGCAAAATGTGGATGGGGATGCCTTAAGGGACAGGATCGTAGGATTTCTGTCAGCTTCCGGGGTCTTTGATAGCAGAACTGAAAGCATTTCGTCCGGCGCATCTTCTCGTGATTACAGCAGCGGAACGATTATGGATAGGCTGGAAAGCTTCATTCGATATGAGTTTTCCAATACCTGGTTCACAACGCAGGAATTAAGAGAACGATATGAGACTGTAGCCGATGATATCAAGCTGTCCACAGTCTCTACCTACCTATCTCGCATGAATCGCGATGGTCTGCTGGATAAGCGGGGGAACAGAAACAACCGGCAGTACAGGTTGGCTGAGAACGTCGAGCCGGAAGTGGTACCACAGCATAATTATCAGCGCCAAAATAGCTATGAGAAAAGGAGAGCAGAGAGCAGGTGAATAAAGGCCGACCGGATGGAATCTTATGGATCTTTCCCACCACCGATACATCCTTAGCCATAGATTTCCGGTCCGGCTTTCTCTGCATTTTCTTGAAGACCTAGGCGCGGTTGTCGATGCTGGCCTGTGTCAAATTGAGAGCGTATATGGCGAATGAATCATTCGGGGCCAGTTCAAGAACTCGTTTGAATGCGGTGAGGGCCTCTTGGGTGCGGTTTAGGGCTGTCAAGGCCAGACCTCGGTTGTATTGGGCGTCGATGTTATGTGGATTATGCATAATGGATTTATCAAAGCTATTCAAGGCTTCTTCTGGTTTTCCACTCTGATTTTGCGCGAGTCCAAGGCCCAGCCAAAAATCCGAATCATTGTCATTCAGAATGGTTGCATTGTAAAACGCATTTTCTGATTGGCTGTAGAGGCCTAGCGAGTAGTAGGCCCAGCCCAGATTGAACCAGATATCCTCATTAGACGAATTGAGCTGGCTGGCCTTTTTCAGGCTCTCGGCTGCCTCATCGTTCTTGCCTGATGTGGCCTGAAGGCTCCCCAGGTTGGACCAGGCTGCGAAGTTATCCGGATGCACGGATACGACCTTCTGAAAGCATTCTATGGCTGATGTGATGTTGCCGACAGCCGCATTGGCCAGGCCTTTTCCCATCAATGCCTCGACATTTTCAGGCTCCAGGCTCAGAGATCTGTCGAAGAGAGGCAGAGATTTGTTATATTCCCCAAGAGCTGAAAATGAATCGCCAAGTCCCATGTAGCCCCGGATGCTTGATGGATCGGCTGCGGTAGCCTGCTGATAATAGTAAATGGCCTGGCTGTAGTTGCCGCTCTCGTAGAGCACATCTGCCATTCCAAGCAGGGCAGCCGTGTTTTGTGGCTGAATAGCAAGAGCCCTCTCATAGCTCTGGCGGGCCAAATTGGCGTCATTGCAGCATAGCTCGGCATCTCCCATGTCCGACCAGGCGGCGGCATTGGTCTTATCCATTTCCAGGACTTGGGCAAAAAATTGTACGGATATCTGGCAGTTGGCCATTGCATAATGAGATCTGGCCGCTCCCAACAATGCACGAATATTTTTGCGGTCTATGTTCATTGCCTTCTCATAGAATGGCAGCGCTTTCTCTGGGAAGCCATTGTCCAGGAGGGCGTCGCCCCTACCCAACAGCGCCCGCAGGTTGTCGGGCTCCTGATCGAGAACTCCGCTGTAGGCCAAGAGAGCCCCAGCAAAGTCATCTTGCTCCTGGAGCACATCACCCTTTCCGAGAAGTGCCATCGCATTTCCCGGCTGCACCGATAATGCCTGATTGTAGCACCCAAGAGCCTTACTAAACTCGTTTTCTCCAAATAGGGCATCTCCTCTTCCAACAATTGCGTCAATGCTCCCTGGATCTTGGGATAGAGCATCATCAAAGTCTTTCAGAGCGGATGGATTGTCTTGCAGAGCAAGGCAGCATCTTCCGTGGCCCAGAAGCGCCTGAATATTATTGGGCTCTATCATCAGAGAGCTAGAGAACGAAAGCAATGAGGCGTTATAGTCCTGTTTGGCATAAAGAACCTCAGATTTTCCGATCAACGATTGCAGATCGTCGGGGTCTTGCATAAGTGCAGTCTCAAAGCACTCAACAGCCAGGTAGTAATCCTTGAGTTCAAAGTAGGCGATTCCCATACCTCGCGAGGCAGACACATTTTTTTTATCCTTATTGTGGATCTGGGAGAAGATCTGGATAGCCTCCTGGTAGTCTTTCAGTTGGAGCAGGAGATTGCCTTTACATAGCAGCGTGTTGGTATTATTATCATCCACATCAAGGGCGCTGTCATAGCTTTGCAGGGCATCCTCGTAATTTTGCAGATTCTCCTCAGTCTTCGCCTTCTCAATCCAGAGTGTGATGTTGCCTGGGTCCAGGCGGATGGCCGAGTCAAAGAAAAGCCCAGCCATTCGATATTTTCCCATGGTGGACAGGACGCGCCCCTTGAGCGTCAGGGCAAAGAGGTTGGAGCGATTTAGCTGAAGGGCCTGGTCCAGAGACTCGATGGCCTCGGAATTGCTGCCTGAAGCGGATAGAATCTGTCCTTTGAGGACCCATGCCTCGGCTAGACTGCTGTCTTCTTCCAGGGACTTATTGATGCTCTCTAGAGCCAGTGGGAGCGATCCGTTTCTGTAAAAGCCTTGGGCCATTTGCAGGTAGCGGGTGCTGTCTGAGGATTTCAAATCCCTTTGAATTGTGGTGTTTTTCGATTCTTGTCGCTCTGCTTCGGTGGCCAGTTCAGTCGATGCCTTCTCCAGTCCGGCCAGAGCAGCAGGATCCAGCGGCGAAAGGACAAGAGCCGTCTCGTAGCTTTTTTTTGCGAGAGCGAAGCTGTCTTCTGCAAGAAGGCTGTCGCCTCTGGCCGTCAGAGCTTTGACCAGGCCAACGACGGCGTCTTCGTTTTGTGGAGCCAGACGGGATGCTTCATCGAAATATAGGAGAGCCCGAGAGACGTCTCCTGTAGCAAGCTCTCTATATCCCAGCAAAACCAGGGCACGGGATTTGCCATCTTTTGCCTGCATCTGGGTTGAGTTGCCGGAGAGGATCTGATCATAGCAGGCTATGGCATCCTCCATCATTCCGAGGTCTGTCAAGGCATCTGCTTTCAACTGCATAGCCCCGATATTCTGCGAGTCAAGGTCGAGGGCCTGACTGCTGATGTTGTAGGCTTCGGTGTAGCCGCCTGCCGTCAGCAGTTCCGTTCCCTGGGCCAGCAGAACCTTGATCTGTCCTGCGTTGCCAGCTGCAAAAAGGCCATAGCGGGAGGCGTTCATGAAGCCGTACCGGGCTTCTTCATAGTATTTCAATGCAAAGGAGGCATTTGCCTGGCCTAGCCAAGCATCAGCCAGGGTGTTTTGCAAGGCGATGGCCTTCCGGTAGCTTTTCAGGGCATCGCTCCAGTCTCCGGAGAGCTCTTTTACCCTGCCATCCTCCAGCCAAAGGCCGGCATTACCGTCGTCAATTCTCAGGGCGTAGCCCAAGCACAGCTCGGCCATCTTGTAGCGGCCCTGATTGGTCAGGGCGGAGCCTTTGCCGCCCCAGGCGGAAGCGTTTTCGGGATCGATCTTCAGCGCCCGGTCAAAGCTATCGATGGCGTCTTGAAAGTTTCCGCTTGATAGGGCCAAATTGCCTTCTGCAAGCCAGTAGGCGGCGCTATCATTCTGTGCGGCAGATGCAACTGGAAGGATAAGCAAGAGACAAACCAAGGCGATGCAAGGCGACATCTGGGATGGGCAGGAGGACTTGTGCAAGGCAATCACTGATCAAGAGAGAATGGCAGATGGGATATATTACCAGCGCCTTTAGCGGTGCAATTGAGTGCTTCAGATTTCTTCATCATCAATAAAATTATCTATTATATATCTTTCTCACCATTGCAGGGGCAAACTAAATAAGATTGTAAAGCTAACCATTAATTGTTAGAGATAACGCTAGCATAAACGCATTACTCCAAAGAAAAGTGGGTGGTATTTTAGGAGATGTTGCAAATGAAAAGAATGATTTCTCAGACGAAACTTTATTTAGCAATAATGGTATTGGCTGCATCTATCCTTACCATAAGCACAGTCGCTATGGAAAACGATAATCATAAAGCGATAACTCAAGATCTCATAGGTCTGATAGAGAAAAATCCTGAAATCGGGAACATGCTGGAAATGTCTATCGCAAAAGCTAAAGAAATAAATCCCGATCCGAAAACGAATCCAGTTCAGAACCTGTCGGACTACTATAACTTCATAGACAGTGCATCAGAGCTTATTCCGCGGGATGTACTTGAGAATCCGTCCGATCTCACCCGCGACCAAATATTGCAGAGCATCTGTTACTTCTATTTCCTGGTTGACCAACCCCTGTCGGAATTAGAAAACAAGGGTCTGTTCGATAATACAATTCAGTATTATGAGCCATTTTCCTCATGGCTACGTGATTTTGCTGATACTTGGGGGTCGTTCCTTGATACCGAAGCGTCATGGAGCCCAGAGATCTATCAGGAGTTTTATAACGATCCGAGCTACGGTTTACAGAAAGGATGGTATGAGTCCTCATCCAATTGGAGCACCTTTAATCGGTTTTTCTCCAGGTACTTAGAATCTCCTAATGCACGGCCTATCGCTTCGCCGAACGACACGATGGTCGTCGTTTCTCCGGCTGATTCCGTTCCTCAGGGAACATGGGCAGTTGATAACAATTCAACTATTCAGGTAGAAGACGGATTGGAGGTCAAACTTGTGCATTATTACAATGTCAAGGATCTGCTTGGCAACGACAGTCAGTACAGGGATGCCTTTGCCAATGGCGTACTCACCCACTCTTTCCTGAATGTAAATGACTACCATCGTTATCATTTCGCTGTTGGTGGAACAATTAAGGAAAAGAAAAAAGTAGTACAGAATGTTGCCTTGGAGGTTGCGTGGAATTCAACACAGAACAAGTATGATCCAATCGATTCTACGGGTTGGCAGTTTTCTCAGACCCGTGGCTATGTGATAGTGGACACAGAAAAATATGGGCTAGTGGCACTTATTCCCATGGGCATGGCCCAGGTGTCTTCTGTCAATTTTGAGGATGATGTTGAGGTGGGGGCCACTCATGAGAAGGGCGACATGCTCGGCAATTTCCTGTTTGGAGGATCAGATTTCGTTATGCTTTTCCAGGAACGCGCCGGGTTTGAAATGACTGCGACGCAGGGCAATCATATTCTTATGGGCGAGGAGTATGGTGTGATGAAAGGCACAACTGGATAGACTAAAAAACGAGCGATTGGAACGGATTTAGGTCAAATTGCGGCGGCGCCTTAGATTCCTGCAGTTTAGGGCGCGGGCGCCGTCGCCGTTTCTTTCCCATATGAAAATAATGCCTTGAGGCATCTTGATCCAACCCATCATAATTCTAATAATAATTTTTATCATAATAATACTATTTCAACAAGGTCGCCGTCTTCCAGCCCAAGAGCCCGCAACTTTACTGGCGCTATGATCTCGATCATCTCAGGAGGATAGCGGCTTTTCTCAGGTCGGACAACAGCTGCCTGCATGTCTTTGAATTTGATGCGATAGCATTTGCACTCTCCGAAGCTCTTGCCCTTCTCTGTGAAGCCCTCAATTTTAATCTCCTGTAGCCCATCAGTCGGGAAGGGCTCCTCCAGCAGAACGTTCAGGGTGCCTGGGAAGGGGACAAATCCAAGTTTCTCCAGGAACTGGCTGCAGTAGCCCTCACGGGAGAGGAAGTACTGGGCCTGACCAAAGCCTGAGGAGACTTTTCCGCGCATAATTCTCGACATTGTCATTCTCTGAGAACTTAACCTTGTGGTCTGGGGGTTTTGCATCTTTGCCTGGCGGGCGATCGTGTCTGGAGGCAGGAGGCCAGGTGGGCCTGAGGCAAGGTGAGACTGCACCTGGCAAAGGCAATCTTCCTGGGCGCAGGTTTTCCGGAAATGTTGGTTATAACCTAACCTCCCGGAAAAACTAGGCGCATAAGTTAAGCGCCTGAAGTATTTCCC
>CAZFFD010000101.1:0-7461 GCA_964518035.1 uncultured Methanotrichaceae archaeon
CATCGATCCTGCCCGCCGGGAGCCCGCTGAAGCGCTCAAAGCCGAGTTCGAGGGGTCAATGGGCAAACTCGCACCATTGCGGGAGAGGATCGAGAGGACAGACGGGCTGATTGATGCCATCGTGTACCGGCTGTACGGGCTGACGGAAGAGGAGATTGCCATCGTGGAAGGCAGAGAGACAACGAAATAGGAAAAGCAGAAATCGAGGCTCACGATCCGATCAACCTTAAGCTGCCAAGTTTCCAAGCCTGCCCGGCGTTGAGGGCAGCCAGACCGGGCCGCGCGTTTTTTCGCGCGCGAAAATCCGCCAAAAACATGCTCAAGAGATAACTCGAAATGGAGGATCCATGATCAAAAAAGTCAGGGCAATGGACGAAGCTGAACTCAGGGTTGTTGGAATTGATGCCCTGAACAAAGCGTTGGGTCCTGCGGAAGCGCTTAGATTTCTGGCCCTTTTCCACAGTGAGCCAACCGATTACGTTGAGGTCTCCAGGAAGCTTTACGAAGGTCAGAGTGTGGAAGAAATCTTCAAGCGTGCTCGTGAAAACTGGCGCGGATAATGGTAGAAAATAACCGTCGATGATTGCGCTACCAGCGGCAAATTTCCAGAGGAGCAGAAATCTGGGTGAATGCTCCGGTCAACCTTAAGCTGCCAAGAATCCGAGCCTGCCCGGCGCTGAGGACAGCCAGACCGGCCAGAGCGTTTTTTCGCGCGCGGAAATCCGCCAAAAAGAGTGACAGGAAACAACTCACGGCGACAGAAGAGACAGAAATCCGGATTTCGCCAGGCATCCACCCCCGCGCCTGAGCGCGCCCGCCGCTGGCCGCCAGCAGCTCAACGCCGAAGGCAAATTCCCTGAACTCCTGGCCCTGGCAGTGGCCTGCCCAAGGACGAAGCGGGGAGCTTCATCGCCGATCAAGAAAAATCGGATGTCGTGCACGATCTCCTGGCTTTCCTCGCGGAGCGGATGCTGGAGATGAACAAGCAAAAGCAGCAGGAGATCAAAGGCTTCCTGGGCTGGCTGGAGGGCTACGTTGGGGCAAAGGTCGATGACCTCACGCCAAAGACCAAGCTGCAGAGCTACTACGAGCACGATTACGATGGCTTTCTGGCTGTGCTCAAGAAGAATCGCAAGAAGCTGGCCATCGATCCTGCCCGCCGGGAGCCCGCTGAAGCGCTCAAAGCCGAGTTCGATGGGTCGGTGGGCAAGCTTCTGCCCCTGCGGGAGGGGATCGAGAGGACCGACGGGCTGATTGATGCCATCGTGTACCGGCTGTACGGGCTGACGGACGAGGAGATCGCCATCGTGGAAGGCAGAGAGACAACGAAATAGGAAAAACAGAAATCTGGGAGCATGCCCCGGCGAACCTTAAACCGCCAAGAATCCAGGCCTGCCCGGCGTTGAGGGCAGCCAGATCGGCCCGCGCGTTTTTTCGCGCGCGGAAATCCGCCAAAAGCACGCTCAAGAGATAACTCGAAATGGAGGATCTATGACTAAAAAAGTCAGGGCAATGGACGAAGCTGAACTCAGGGTTGTTGGAATTGATGCCCTGAACAAAGCGTTGGGTCCTGCCGAAGCGCTTAGATTTCTGGCCCTTTTCCACCATGAGCCAACCGATTACGTTGAGGTCTCCAGAAAGCTTTACGAAGGTCAGAGTGTGGAAGAAATCTTCAAGCGTGCCCGCGAAAACTGGCGAGGATGAGGACAAAATTTTGGGTTCTTCGCTATTTCCTGTGGGTTAGCTTGAGCCACTCTGTCTTTCAGGTGTTAATCTCATCTCTGTGCCTCTGTGTCTCTGTGGTTTTGTTCAGTAGCAGTAGGCTTAATCTTTGGCAACTTACTAACCAAACCACAGAGGCGCAGAGACACAGAGACAAAGAACCACCCCATCACCCACATAAAATAGCGGAGAGCCAAATTTTGCTGTCGATGATTGCTTCACCCCCGCACCCGCTTGGATGTGGAGCTTCAACAGCTCTACGCCGAAGGCAAATTCCCTGAACTACCGGCCCAGGTGGACGCCCTTTCTGGGACGCGGCTGGCAGCTTCGTAGTCGGGCAGGAGCGTTCGGACGTGGTGCACGATCTCTTGGCCCACCTGGCGGAGGTGATGCTGGAGATGAACAAGCAAAAGCTAGCCAGGAGATCCGGCTTACTGGGCTGGAGGGCTTCATCGGTGCCAGGGTCGATGATCTCACGCCAAAGAACCAAGCTGCAGAGCTACTACGAGCACGTATTACGAGGGCTTTTTGGCGGTGCTCAAGAAGAACCGGAAGAAGCTGACCATCGATCCTGCCCGCCGGGAGACGGGCGAAGCCATCAATGCCGAGTTCGAGGGGTCGATGGGCAAGATACGGGCCACTTCGGGAGAAGACTAACCGGCTGATCGACGGCTGAGCGGCTTTACGGGCTGACTGAGGAGGAGATCGGGATTGTGGGGGGAATGGCTTGATATGCAGGTGATGTAATTCTGTAATTTCTTAATTCATTCTCTGGGAATTCCGCTGATTGCGATACAGATATATACCGGTGTTGATTAGTTAATATGACATTAGGGATCTTATCGGAAAATAAAAATCTAAAAAATGTGGGATTGGAATTACTTTGAGGAGGGGCAGAATATGAGCGTGTTGTCCGATGTTAGGCTGCTAGAAAAGATCTACGATAAAGAACTCAAAATAGAGCCCTTCGTCTTCGATAATATCCAGCCTTCTTCAATTGATCTGACTTTGGATAACCGAATACGAACTCCAAAGAGTGGCATTGAGATTAATGCATTTGATGCAGATATCGAAGGGTGCTTTGAAGAGAAAATTCTTAATGAGTACACCCTCAAACCAGGAGATTTCATTATCGGCCAGGTTAAGGAAAACATCGGTCTTTCAAAAAGGATGACCGGCCTCATTCAAAATAGAAATAGCCTGATCCGCTTAGGGATAAATGTGGGATTATCATCTTACATCAATCCAGGTTACTTCGGTCAATTGCCCATAGTCATTCATAATTTAGGAAGCTTTAGCGTAGATTTGGTTCCAGGGATGAGGATATGTCAGCTCGTCGTGTATGACGTTGAGCCTGATCCTGAAAGGGATTACAGCCAACGCAAAGATGCCAAGTACCTTGGCGAAAGTGATGTGGGCTTATCAAAATTATACATGGATGTTGAGGTATCAGAATATTTGCTTAAATATAATAAAAGAAGTACAAAAGAAATAGACAAAAAGGAACTCATGGACTTTCTCGAACGAAGGATAAATGAGAAAGCCACAAATATTTTAGAAGGCCTGACCGAAGAGGAAAAGAAGAAGATAGGGCTACTTTGAATGGAGAAGAGCTTCAGCGATCTCATCGTAGAGATCCGGCCCCTGATCATCAAAGGCATCCAAGATGCAAAAGTAAGAGAGTATGAACAAATATATAAAGAGAAAAATGGCAAGCTACCATCTAATGATGAAATAAATCAATTCATAGCGATCCTAATCGCTAATGGTACTGTAAAACGAGATGCAAATGAGATATTAAATGAATTAAACAAAAAGTATAATAAGAAAATATTGATAAGTAAAATTATAAATACATTTGTTATTTTTGGCTCAGTTAGTCTATTCGTTATTTATATATTAATTTATCTAAAAACTAAAATGGGATGGGAAATTGTTGGTGATGATTACTTGATAAGCGCACCTAATTTCATACTTGCTATCGTGTTGTGCATAACCAATATAATTCTTTTTATCTTAAAAAATATAAAAAATAATGATAATTAATTATGATCTATCCGGCGCATCTCTTTCACCACCCCCGCGCCCGAGCGCGCCCGCCGCTGGCCGCCAGCAGCTTTACGCCGACGGCAAATTCGCTGAACTCCTCGCCCAGGTGAATGCCTGCCTGCCCAAGGACGAAGCGGGGAGCTTCATCGCCGAAAAGGAAAAATCGGACGTGGTGCACGATCTCCTGGGCTGGCTGGAGGGCTACGTTGGGGCAAAGGTCGATGACCTCACGCCAAAGACCAAGCTGCAGAGCTACTACGAGCACGATTACGATGGCTTTCTGGCTGTGCTCAAGAAGAATCGCAAGAAGCTGGCCATCGATCCTGCCCGCCGGGAGCCCGCTGAAGCGCTCAAAGCCGAGATCGAGGGATCAGTGGGCAAACTCGCGCCCTTGCGGGAGAGGATCGAGGGAACTGACGGGCTGATTGATGGCTGCGCGGCTGTACGGGCTCACGGACGAGGAGATCGCCATCGTGGAAGGCAGATAGACAACGAGATAGAAAAAGCAGAAATCTGGGAGCATGCCCCGGCGAACCTTAAGCTGCCAAGAGTCCAGGCCTGTTCGGCGTTGGGGGCAGCCAGACCGGCCCGCGGGTTTCACCGCGTGCAAAAGAGTCCTGACCATGCGTTTCATAGCTTGTAAGTTTCTTCATCTCTTCTGGCAATCAAGGCTATGAGAATTTCCTGGTGCGGTTCGTCAATGCGATAGATGATCCTATAGTCGCCTATCCTTTTTCTCCGAACGTCGCTATAGCCCTTTACCTTTATTGTACCTTTCTCCCAGGGATCATTGATTATCTCCAGAATGCCTTTCTTGATTCGCTCTTTTAACTCTGAATCGAAGGATTCTATTGTCTTGCGGCTCTTGGGAGAAAAGGTGGCCCTAAAACTCATCCAAACACTTCGTCAAAAGTATGATATTTTCCCTTTTCCCTTTCGCTTATTGCCTCTTTAAGCAAATTCTCCTCATCCTCGTTAAGGACTTCCTCGATATTCAATATCTTCACTGTTATCAACTCTGAATCTATTTTTGACGGGTCCAGAACTCGAAGATTTCCCTCTTCATAAATAGCTTCAACGACATCCATTTGAATCATCTTAACATGTAATCTTCCCTAATAAAAATATCTATCGCAATCTGGATCCGGAAAGATTGTTTGATGCACCTATGCAAAAGCCCTTCATTTGAGATGCATATCTGAAAGCTACCCCCGCGCCCGAGCGTGCCCGCCGCTGGCCGCCAGCAGCTCAACGCCGAAGGCAAATTTCCTGAACTCCTGGCCCAGGTGAACGCCCTTTCTGGGACGCAGCTGGCAACTTCATCGCCGAAAAGGAAAAATCAGATGTCGTGCACGACCTGCTGGCCCACCTGGAGGGCTACGTGGGGGCAAAGGTCGATGACCTCACGCCGAAAACAAAGCTGCAGAGCTACTATGAGCACGATTACGAGGGCTTTCTGGCGGTGCTCAAGAAGAACCGGAAGAAGCTGGCCATCGACCCTGCCTGCCAGAAGCCCGCTGAAGCGCTCAAAGCCGAGTTCGAGGGGTCGGTGGGCAAACTCCCGCCCTTGCGGGAGAGGATCGAGGGAACTGACGGGCTGATTGATGCCATCGTGTATCGGCTGCACGGGCTCATGGACGATGAGATTGCCATCGTGGAAGGCAGAGAGACAACGAGATAGAAAAAGCAGAAATCTGGGAGCATGCCCCGGCGAACCTTAAGCTTCCAAGAATCCAAGCCTGCCCGGCGCTGAGGGCAGCCAGACCGTCCCGCGCGTTTTTTCGCGCGCGGAAATCCGCCGAAAGCACGCTCAAGAGATAACTCGAAATGGAGGATCTATGACCAAAAAAGTCAGGGCAATGGACGAAGCTGAACTCAAGGTTGTTGGAATTGATGCCCTGAACAAAGCGTTGAGTCCTGCCGAAGCGCTCAGGTTTCTAGCTCTCTTCCACCGTGAGCCGAGAGATTACGTTGAGGTCTCCAGAAAGCTTTACGAAGGTCAGAGTATAGAAGAAATCTTCAAGCGTGCTTGCGAAAAATGGCGAGGATGAGGACAAAATTTTGCAGTCGATGATTGCGTCCCTTCTGTGCCCGCTTGGGTGCGGAGCTTCAACAGCTCAACGCCGAAGGCAAATTCCCTGAACTCCTGGCCCAGGTGGACTCCATTTCTGGGACGCGGCTGGCAATTTCGTAGTCGGGCAGGAGCGTTCGGATGTGGTTCACGATCCCCTGGCCTTCCTCGCGGAGCGTATGCTGGAGATGAACAAGCAAAAGCTAGCCAGGAGATCGGGATTGTGGCGGAGAGCAACGGCAAATAGCTCATCTACTTTTTTTATAGACCTTATCATGATGACATAAATCTATAAACGTCACTTTTTTTGCCGCTTCATCGATTCGAAATGTCAAGACAAAGGATTTTTCAATATGGACCCTTCTTCGGCCCTTTAAATCATATTTCAATGGCTTAAAATGGTTGGGATTCTTTACTATCTCATCCATCTTCTTAATCGTTGCCATGTAGAGCTTTTTGTCTTTTTTGTTGGCCTTTTTCAGGAATGATATCAGCTCTTCTTCTAGGCGGTAAACATAAGAAGACACACTTTCTTCTCCTATCCTTCAATATGCTTTCTTAAAGCTGTAATATCGGTGAATTCTTCGAACTTGCCATTTGCCTCCAGCTCGTCGAGATGGACCAAGTATTCTTCTCTGACTTCTTGGTCAAAATCACTATGCATATCTGATAGTGCTCGAATTTGTCCTTCCATTTCTTCAACCTTTTTCTTGAGAATCCTCAGATCGTCCCTCATTGTGTTGATTATGCTCATCTCTTCGGCTTCGATCATACCAAATCCCAATCATATTCAAATAGCATTTATATTTAAAATTTGCTGGCTCTGTGGATTGAGCCAAATCGATTATCAATAAAATGCATCGGTTTGTTCTTCGGTTGTATTCTCAGCGAAATGCCAGAGCGCGCCCGCCTGGGGGAACAACTGCAACAGCTCTACCTTGACGGCAAATTCAGTGAACTCCTGGCCCAGGTGAACGCCTGCTTGCCCAAAGACGCAGCTGGCACCTTCATCGCTGAAAAGGAAAAATCGGATGTCGTGCACGATTTCCTGGCCCACCTGGCGGAGCGGGTGCTGGAGATGAACAAGCAAAAGCTAGCCAGGAGATCCGGGGTTTCCTGGGCTGGCTGGAGGGCTACGTGGGGGCAAAGGTTGAAGACCTCACGCTAAAGACCAAGCTGCAGAGCTACTACGAGCACGATTACGAGGGCTTTCTGGCTGTGCTCAAGAAGAACAGGAAGAAGCTGGCTATCGATCCTGCCCGCCGGGAGCCCTGGCCACGAGCCGAGTTCGAGGGGTCAATGGGCAAACTCCCGCCCTTGCGGGAGAGGGTCGAGGGAACTGACGGGCTGATTGATGCCATCGTGTATCGGCTGCACGGGCTCATGGACGATGAGATTGCCATCGTGGAAGGCAGAGAGACAACGAGATAGAAAAAGCAGAAATCTGGGAGCATGCCCCGGCGAACCTTAAGCTTCCAAGAATCCAGGCCTGTCCGGCGCTGAGGGCATGCTCACGCCCTGCGGCGCGTTGAAGCGCGCATGGAAACCCGCCAGAAAGTGTGAAAAGAAAAAACTTCAAATGAGGAATATTCTTGGCTGGTTTCAAATATTATTTATCT